>DASWLV010000011.1:0-12301 GCA_036400075.1 Pyrinomonadaceae bacterium | reverse complement strand
ATTCGGCGGAATAAATTTTCCGCAATCATTTTTATCCTACTTTTTCAAACCGATAAAGGTCAACAATTATTTTTGTTTTTTAACAATTGCCAACAACAAATCCGATAAAAAAGGCTCGATAAATTCGAGCCTCGCTGAAATTGAATTTTTAAATCGTATCGCCCGTTTTTGAATCTTCATCCAGTTCAAAACGGTTGCGGTCGCGTTTCTGCATTTTTTCCAGAAGATCAATTTCCTGATTATCCTCGAAAGTAAAGCCCATCGCGGCGGCGTTCGCCTCGGTGTCGGATTGATCCGGCGTCGGATTGTGACCGCCGACCGATTCAGCTCCGTCATCATCGGCTTCTTCCCATTCAGCGTCAATATCGCCGCCTGATGTAACGGGCGATTGCGTGCTGGCTTCAAAACGCTGTTCCAATTCGTTGGAATCGCGCGGCGCGCGGTCAATTTCCTCATTCATAAACTGCTCGATTTCTGGATTCGGCACATTGTCTTCGTAAAATTCGTATGGTTTTCCGTCGCTCATTCAATAATTCTCCTCACTTTAATTTTGGCTTTGTTGCCTAAATCTTGCAACCCGGTTGCCGTTAAATTATATGAGTTCCGAAAATGAAAATACGCAAACTGTAAACTATGAACTGTAAACTATCAACTATCTCGCAGAAAACGTTTGTTTCCTTGCAATACAGTTGATAGTTAAGAGTTGAAAGTTGATAGTGACAGCAAACTCTCTATTTTGAGCGCGCTCCGAATTATTTAAATCTCGCTTCAATCATCTCGCCGCGCTTTTCGCCGTGCTGTGCGGTCAAAAGCGGATAGGTTTCCATCACGGCGGGCAGATTTTCGATTTTGAGCAATTTTTCAGCTTCCAAAATCTCGTTCTGTCCGCCTTCGATTTCCATAAAAAGACCGAACGGCAATTCGTCCAAAACAATTTCGACGTTTTTTAATTGCCAGGTTTGACGGCGTTTTTCATAAACTAGCGCCGGACGATAACCGAGATTTTTGAAAATTTCGGTTATCGTTTCGGCGTCGCCGATTTCAGTTTCATATTCGATTTGCTGTTTGACGACGGATTCGGAAGGCTGCCGCTGTTTGTAAGTTAAAACGGTTTTCTTTTCTATTTTTCTGACGCGCAGCGCGGCGCTTTTATAATTGAGAAAACCGCCGCCGAACAAAACGTTTTCTTCAAAATCTTCGCCTTCAAAATGCGCGCCGATTTCTGCCAAACGCTGCAAAACCGCCTCGCGCTCGTCCGCCGTCAGGCGATATTTTTTCTCGATTTCGATTGCCATTTCGCTCTAAGCCTGCCGAATCCATTTTAGAACTTCGGGAATCGTCGCCTTTTTGCCGTACATCAGCATTCCGACTCGATAAGCGCGCGCCGCAATCCAGACGAGCGCGAAAATCGCCGCCAGATTTAACAGAATTGAGAGCAAAATCTGCCAGAGCGGCGGAGTTTGAATCGCCAAACGAACGGGCATCACAATCGGGGACACAAACGGCAGGATTGAAAGCCAGAAAGAGAAATCCGAATTCGGGCTGCGAATTACGGGAAACGCCGAATAAAGCGCCATCAAAAGCAGCAATATCGGCGGAAACGCGAGCTGTCCGCCTTCCTGAACGGTCGTTACCATTGAACCGATTAGAGCGTAGATTGTCGCGTAAGTAAAAAATCCCAAAATAAAAAAGATGAACAAACCGGCAACGAAAAACGGCGAAAGACTCGGAAAAGTAATGTCAACGCCGCTCCGTTGAAGCTGTGCAAAACCATAAACTCCCAAAATCGCGGCGGAAACAACCCAAATTCCGAGCTGCGTCAAAGCGACCAAACCGACGCCGACCAGCTTGCCCATCATTAACGTAAATGGACGCGCCGAAGAAAACAAAATCTCCGCAATTCTGGTTTCTTTTTCCTCGACGACAGCGCCCAAAATTGTCTGCCCGTAAATTGCCAAAACGAGGTAAATCAGCAAACCGACGACAAAAACCAGCCAGAAGCTCTCGCCCGAATCAGCCGAAACTCCGGTTTCCGTGACGCGCTTTGAAGTCAGATTTATTTCGCGGTTGATGTCCTGCAATTTTTCCCGGCTTAAATTCGATTCCGCCATTCTGACCTCGCGGACGGCGTTATTTAAAGCGTCTTCAATTCGGGCTTGAGCAATAAAATCCGAAGTGTTCCGGGCGAAAAGCTGAAAATCGCCCTGCTGGAAATTCGGCGGAATGAGGACGTAAACGTCCAGGCTCTGGTCAATTAGTCGGGCGTCAAGCTCACGGCGGATTTGTTCGACCGATTTATCGCCGATTTTGACTTCCTCGACCAGAAATTTTCCGCCCATCTGCTCGGCGGCTTTCCGGGCTTGTTCCTGCTGCGATTGATTGACGCTGTTAATCATCGCGTCGCGTGAGTTTTGCTGCTCGCGTTTTTTTCCGGTTAAAAGCGAAGCGGAAATTGGCGTGAAAAGCTTGCCGCTCTGATCAACAATTCCGACGCGCACGGCGTCGCCTTCAATCGAAAAAATCAGTGCCGGAACGACCATAAAACCGATTGACATCAACGGCGCGAGCAGCGTCCCGATAATAAAAGTTTTCGCCCAGACGAGCTTTAAATACTCGCGTTTAACGACAGCCAGAAATTTACGCATTAACGTTTCGCTCTCCTACTTTTTCGATAAAAATGTCATTCAAGCTCGGTTCGATTAATTCAAATTTGGAAATTGTCGCGCCGGATTCGATTAAATTTTTCAACAGAATTTGCGGATTGGCGTTTTCTTGTAGCAAGATTTCCAGCTCGTCGGAATGTTCGATAACTTTTGCCACCAAATTTTTGTCGTTTAAAACCCCGTTTCCGCCCACGACGCGAATCGCCACGAGATTACGGGTAAAGCTGGATTTAACTTCGCGTAAAGGTCCGCCGAGAACCATTTTCGAGCGATTTATTAAAATTATGTCGTCACACAAACGCTCTGCCGTTTCCATCAGGTGAGTCGAGAAAATAATCGTTTTCCCGGCGGCTTTTAATTCCAGCACGATTTCGATTAAAAGCTCGACATTGACCGGATCGAGACCGGAAAACGGCTCGTCCAGAACGATCAAATCCGGGTCGTGCAAAACGGCGGTAATAAACTGTATTTTCTGCTGCATTCCTTTCGACAAATCAGAGGCTTTTTTCGTTTTCCAATCTTTTAAACCGACGCGTTCGAGCCAAAAATTCATTCGCTCATCCGCTTGTTTGGCGGGGAGATTTTTGAGCGCGGCGAAATAGCGAAGCTGGTCAACGATTCGCATTTTGCGGTACAGCCCGCGCTCTTCCGGAAGATAACCGATTCGGTCTTGCAGAGAGGGCGAGACCCCGCGCTCGCCGAACAATTCGATTTCGCCCGTATCCGGCGCGGTGATTCCGACAATCATTCGGATGGTCGAAGTTTTGCCCGCTCCGTTTGGACCTAAAAAACCGAAGATTCGTCCGGCGCGGACGTTGAGGCTTAAATTATCAACAGCCGTAAAATCGCCGTAACGCTTGGTCACATTTTCTAAACGAAGCGTGATTTCCTGTTCGTTCATTTTTTTATTATGCCCTTTTTAGGCAAGCGAAACCTCAAAATCCGTCTTTCCGCCGGAGATTGTCAAGTCCGGGCGTTTTGTTGTAGTTTCAGGGCGTCCGGTTAGTACATACGAAGGAAAATATAAAATGTTAAAAAAGTTTTGTTTCTTGCTTTTCATACTTTTGTTTGTCGGCGTCGTTGCTGCGTTCGCGCAAAAAGCCAAACCGCAGGCGGGCGATAAAAAACCGCGCAATGTCGTTGATTTTTTATTGCTTCTGCCGAAAAATTACATCGGTAATTATACAGTTGCCGCGCGCCAAAAGTATTTAAAAGAAAACGGCACGACCGACGCCGCGAACGGTTATCTGGAATTTGGCGGAACCGGGGAAAACGATTCGTTTGTCGTCGTCGCAATATTCAAAAAAGATGACGGAAATTATCTGATTACGACTTCGGCTTCGGGCGCGAACGGGCAAAAGTATTATTTTCTCGATTACGACGGAAAGAAATTTGTTGACGCGGCGAAACGAGTTTTGCCAGCCGATTTCGGGATAAATAAATTTCACAACGGCTACAACTGCGAGCTGCCGCGTTTTAATCGGACAATCAACTGCCGCGACAGCAACGAAGGCAAACTGACTTATCTCGGCTGGACTGGCAAGGAATTCGTCATCGAATAAAAGCTAGATTCCGAACAGCATTTTGATGCCCGCGAC
Source organism: Pyrinomonadaceae bacterium (assembly GCA_036400075.1). Classification (GTDB taxonomy): domain Bacteria; phylum Acidobacteriota; class Blastocatellia; order Pyrinomonadales; family Pyrinomonadaceae; genus JALZCH01. The sequence goes on along the minus strand of DASWLV010000011.1, from coordinate 8,040 downwards.
GATTAAAACAATTGCCAAAAGTCGTCGAATCATCGGATTTCCCAAGCGCCGACTGCCAAGCTCCGAACCGATAAATCCTCCGGCAACCGCCGCAATTGCCCAATATGGAATTTGCGGCGGCAAAGTTGGAATCGTTGAAATTTGCCCCAAAAGTCCGGCGATGGAGTTAAAGAAAATAAACATCGCCGAAATACCCGACGCTTTTTTGGTCTCCGTCCAATGAGTGAAAATCAGCAGCGGACTCAGGAAAATTCCGCCGCCGACGCCGGTTAAGCCCGAAAGCAAACCGATTAAAATACCGAGAACGATTGCCAGCCAGAGCGGAAATTTTCGGGTTTCTTCGGCGGTCACATTTTTGGTATCAATAAAAAATCTTGCCGCCGCAAACAGCAAAACCGCGCCGACAATCGGTTTATAGATTTGCGTCGGAAGCTGGATTGCGCCGCCGATAAACGCAAACGGAATCGCGGGCAGCCCGAAACAAAGGAACGTGCGCCAATCGAACGCTCCGACGCGATAAAATTTTACGGTGGCGATTGAGGCAACGAGAATGTTTAAAACCAGCGCGGTCGGTTTCATCGTCGCCGGAGCGACGCCGAACAAAGCCATCGCCGCCAGGTAACCGCTCGCCCCGGCGTGACCGACCGAAGAATACAAAACAGCAGCCGCGAAAATTAAAAGGGTTAGAAAAATTACGCTCTGCGTTTCCATTTTTAATACAAAACTCTCGTTTTGATTGTGCCTTTGACGGCTTTTAAAATTTCAAACGCTTCGCCGGAAAGCTGGGTGTCAACGTCAAGAATGACGTAGCCGATTTCTTCGTTTGTTTTTAAATATTGCCCCAAAATATTGATTCCGTGCGACGAAAGCCGCGAGTTGATTTCGCCCAGAACACCGGGAATGTTTTGGTGAATGTGCAGAATGCGGTGCGCGTTTTCCTGCGGCGGCAGATTTACCGGCGGAACCGTATGCGAGCCGTCCGACGCGCCGGTTTCGAGATAATTTATCAATTTTGCGGTCACGTCCAAACCGATACTGTGCTGCGCTTCTTCGGTCGAGCCGCCGATGTGCGGCGTTAAAATCACGTTCGGCAGATTTTGCAGAACGGTTTCAAATCGGTCGCCGTTTTTTTCGGGTTCTTCGGGAAAAACGTCCACGGCAGCGCCCGCAAGCAAGCCGTTTTCGAGGAAAAAGCGCAAAGCGTTTAAATCAACGACATCGCCGCGACTATAATTAAGCAACAGACTTCCCTTCCGAAAATGCCTCAGTGTTTCGGCGTTAATCATATTTCGCGTCGCCGCGTTTGAAGGAACGTGCAGTGTAACGATGTCCGAATTTTTCAGCAGTTCGGTTAAATCACGCACTTGTTTGGCGTTTCCATGCGGCAGTTTCGTCACGATGTCGTAATAAATCACATGCATTCCGAGAGCTTCCGCCATCACCGAAACTTGCGAGCCGATGTTGCCGTAACCGACGATTCCCAGAGTTTTGCCGCGCAATTCGTAGCTTCCCGCGGCTTCTTTAAGCCATACGCCTTGATGCGCCGCCGCGTTTTTATCTGCGATTCGGCGAATCAACATCACGCACAAACCGATAATTAGCTCTGCGACCGAGCGCGTGTTTGAATACGGCGCGTTGAAAACCGCGACGCCCCGCCTCGTGGCGGCATTCAAATTAACCTGATTAACGCCGATGCAAAAACAGCCGACGGCGAGCAGCCGGTCAGCGGCGGCGAGAACGTTTTCCGAAATCTGCGTTTTCGAGCGAATGCCCAAAATATGCGTTCCGCGAATAGCTTCGAGCAAATCCTGCTCTCCCAAAGCGCCGGAAAGTCTTTTGATTTCGGTGTAGCCGCTTTGCCAAAACTCCTCCGCTGCCGAATCGGAGATATTTTCGACGAGCAGGACTTTTATTTTATTTCTCGGATAAGACGTTTCTCTGTTTTGCATACAAACCAATAAATTCCCTGAACATTAAAAAAATTGATAATCCGCCGCAACTGTAAACTGTCCACTTTCAACTATAAACTGTCTGGCAAAAAAGTTTTCTGCGAAACAGTTCAAAGTTGAGAGTTGACAGTTTACAGTTTGTCGTTTTTAGAGATCGCAAATAGTTTCGCAGAAGAAAAGCATTTCGACTCAAACCCGGTCGAAATGCTTTTCTATTTCGGAAGATATTTAAAAATCAGTTTAATTTTATCCGATCAATCGCTCTGACCAATTTTAAGAGCTTGCCGGTGCGGCGTTGCGCGAAACTTCCGGTTCGCTCGCAGGCGAAATTTCGTCGGCGTCTTCGGCAAGCAGCGCTTCGTCAATCAGTTTTTTCTGTTCAAGCTCGTGAATCACGTAAGAACCTGTCGCCGGCGAACCCGAAGCGGAGCGTCCGACATAACGTGGTTCGGCGTTCATCAAGCCTTTCAAACGGTCTGCAACGAAATGCCACCCGCCCATATTTTTCGGCTCTTCCTGACACCAAACAAGCTGATTGGCGTTTGGATAAGCGGCGAAAATCTCTTTGAGCGCCGCGGTCGGAAATGGATAAAACTGTTCGAGTCTGACGATTGCAACTCGTTCATCATTGGCTTTCTCCCGAGCCGTCTGCAAATCGTAAAAGACTTTGCCGCTGCAAACGACTATTCGTTTGATTTTTGCTTTGTCAGCGACGTGCGCGTCGTCAATCGCGGGGCGAAAACCGCCCGCGGTTAAATCCGCGACTGTCGAAGAAGCCGCCGGAAGTCTTAACAAGCTTTTCGGCGTCATCACAATGAGCGGGCGCGTTCGTTCCTGTATGACCTGTCGGCGCAGGAGATGAAAATATTGCGCCGGAGTCGTCGGATAACAAACCTGCAAATTGTTTTCGGCGCAAAGCTGCAAATATCTTTCGAGACGCGCCGACGAATGTTCCGGTCCCTGACCTTCGTAGCCGTGCGGAAGCAGCATCACGAGACGGTTCGTCTGTCCCCATTTATCTTCAGAAGCCGCTATGTATTGGTCAATGATGACCTGCGCGCCGTTTGAAAAATCGCCGAACTGCGCTTCCCACAGAACGAGCGCGTTGTTTGCTTCGAGCGCATAGCCGTATTCAAATCCGAGAACGCCCTGTTCGGAAAGCGAGCTGTCGAAAACCTGAAAAAGGGCGCGCGCGTTTTTCTCAGAGCGGATTTCGCCGAGCGGACACCATTTATCGCCCGTAAATGTGTCGTACATCAAAGCGTGGCGCTGCGAAAATGTTCCGCGACCGGAATCCTGACCGCTCAGGCGAACCGGAAAACCTTCGAGAACGAGCGAGCCGAACGCGATTGCTTCGGCAAAGCCCCAATCCATTCCTACTTCGCCCGCGCCCATTTTTGCGCGTCGTCCAAGCTGGCTGACCATTTTCGGATTGATGTTAAAACCTTCCGGCACGAGCGAGATTTTATCCGCCACCACGCGCACAGTTTCCGCCGTGACCGGGGTTTCAAAAACTTCCGAACCGTCTTCGTCAACAATCGGCGGTTTCATTTCGGCTTTGTGCGGTCTGGCGGAAACCAGATTTTTCGCGTTCGTTTGAATTTGTTCGTAACGCCCGACGACTTCCGCCGTCATTGTTTCCAAATCCGCTTCGGTAATAGTTTTTTCCCGAATCAATTGTTCGGCGTATAAATGCCGCACGCCCGGATGCGCTTTGACGCGGGCGTACATCAGCGGCTGCGTGTATGAAGGCTCGTCGCCTTCGTTGTGTCCGAGACGGCGGAAACCGACGAGATCGAGAACCACGTCTTTGTTAAATTCCTGCCGGTATTCGAGCGCGATTTGCACCGCGCGGAAAGCCGCTTCCGGGTCGTCTCCGTTGATGTGGAAAATTGGCGTCTGCGTCATCTGCGCGATGTCGGTCGAATAAATTGTCGAGCGCGACGAATCGGGCGAAGTCGTAAAACCGATTTGGTTGTTGATGACGATGTGAATCGTGCCGCCGGTGCGATAGCCTTTTAAATCGGCAAGCTGCAAAGTTTCCATTACGATTCCCTGCCCGGCAAACGCCGCGTCGCCGTGCATCAAAATCGGCAGCGCGCGGTCAATCGCTTCCTCGCGCGGCAAAGATTCGCCGTGAATCAATCTGTCCTGAAGCGCGCGCGTCATTCCTTCGACGACCGGATCAACAAATTCGAGATGCGAAGGGTTCGACGACAAATTTATCGTCACCGCTTTGCCCGCGATTTCTTTTTTGCCGATTGCGCCCTGGTGATATTTCACATCGCCTTCGTCGGCGGGAAACGCCGGGTGTGACGAGCCTTCAAAGACCGTAAAAATGCGCTCCGCCATCGGGTTTTTGTCGAAATCGCCGACGATGTTCGACAAAACGTTCAAGCGTCCGCGATGCGCCATTCCGACATAAAAATCGGTCACGCCGCGCGCCGACCCGGTTTTGACAAGCTGGTCGAGCATCGGAATGACGGTTTCGCAGCCTTCGAGCGAAAAGCGTTTTTGCCCCAGATATTTTGTATGAAGGAATTTTTCAAACTGTTCGGCTTCGATCAATTTGAGCAGCAATTCTTTTTTCGTTTCCGCCGAAAGCGGTTCGGTGTCAACAAACTGACGGCGAATACGTTCGCGAATCCAAGCTTTTTCTTCTTTGCGTTGAATATGGCGATATTCCGTGCCGACTTTTCCGCAGTAAGCGCGGCGCAGAATGTCCAGAATCTCGCGCAAAGTGGCGACTTCCGTGCCATGCAGACCGCCCGAAATAAATCGGCGGTCTAAATCCCAAACGGTCAGCCCGTAATCTTCCAATTCAAGCTCGGCTTCGCGCTGATGCGGCATCATATCGAGCGGATCAATATCGGCGATCAAATGCCCGCGCGTGCGATAAGCGTTGATTAATTCCAAAACTTTTGCCTGTTTGAGATTTTGCTCGCGCGCGTGATCTGCGCCGAAAATCGCGGGGTTAAAATCTTTCGCCCAGCGCAGCGGAGCGAAATGAATTCCCAAATCCGAGAAAATCTCGTCGTAAAAGTTATGCTCGCCGAGCAAAGATTGATGAATATGCGCGAGCAGAAGACCGCTTTCCGCGCCCTGAATAATGCGGTGATCGTAGGTTGAAGAAATGTTGATGATTTTCGAGATTCCGAGCTGCGACAATGCGGCGTCGGTCATCGCCGAATATTCTGCCGGATATTCGATTGCGCCCGTCGCAATAATAATGGCTTGCCCGCTCATCAAACGCGGCTGGGAAGCGACTGTGCCGATTGTGCCGGGATTGGTCAGCGAAATTGTCGTGCCTTGAAAATCCGCGATTTCCAATTTGCCGTCGCGCGCGCGTTTTACCGTGTTGTCGTAACCCGCCAGAAATTCGGAGAAATTCATCCGGTTCGCGCCCTTGATATTCGGCACAAGAAGATTGCGCGAGCCGTCTTTTTTCTCGATGTCAATTGCCAGCGCGATATTGACATCCGAGCGATTCAGACGCGAAGGCTTGCCGTCAACGACTCCGTAACCGTCGTTCAAATTCGGATACGCTTCGAGAGCTTTGACAATCGCCCACGCGATAATGTGCGTGTAAGAAACTTTACGCCCGCGCCGTTTCAGATAATCGTTGATAATTTTGCGGTTTTCGTCGAGAAGCTTGACCGGAATCTGGCGGTTTGAAGTCGCCGTCGGCACGGTCAGGCTCGCTTCCATATTCTCGACGATTTTTTTCGCGCCGCCGATAATCGGTTTTACCTCGATGCCGTCGAGATTTTGGATTTTGGATTTTGGATTTTGGATTTGCGCTACAGCTTCCGGTTTCGCAGTTACCGTCTTAGTTTGCGCGCCGTTTGTTTGTTCTTCTGCTTTTGCCTTTGACTGATTACTGCTGACTGATGACTGATGACTGTTTGCGCCGTTCAATATCTCGCCGAAGTAATTGCGCCAAGCCTCGTCAACCAAATTCGGATCGCTTTTGTAGCGATTTAATAAACCTTCAACGTAGGTCGCATTAGCGCCGAAATTTTCGGCAATAAATTCGGATAAATTATCTGTTTTTTGTTCGCTCGCCATTTTATAACCTCGATTATAACCTCAATGACTTTTTCGTTATTTTAAAACATTTTTTCTTAACTCTCTAGGTTATCACCAACCGCCGACAGATGCATCAATCTTAATCTTTGAGTTGTTTCATAATAATCCGGTGCTATATTTATTTTTGTCTCGAAAAGGAGCGTTTTTGAAACTGTTTTATTTGAGAGTAAGATAGATTATTTTTGAAACAAAACCTTCCGGTTATCTAAAAAGAAAATTATGATTAAAAAATGTTTAAGTTTTGCACTTTGTTGCCTGGTGTTGGTATATGCCAACTCCCCGCTCGTTTCAGCACAAACGAATATAGACAAAAACGCTTCATCAATTGCAAAGATTAAAGCTAAAATCGCAAAACGCGGAACGGGCGAAAATAAGCGCATTGAAGTAAAAAAGCTGGATGGAACAAAGCTAAAGGGTTATATAAGTCAATCCGATAATGATTCATTTACGCTGGTAGATTCAAAAACCAAACAAATCACTACAATTGCTTACAGCGATGTCGCACAAGTAAAAAGCGGCAATTTATCAAAAGGAGATAAGATTGCTATTGGAGTTGCGCTTGGGGCAGTGGCAGTAGTAGGGATTGTGCTAGGCAGTATTATTGCAATTCGTTGTAAAAATGAAGGCGGATGTTAAATGCTTTCCAAGTATTTCCAATTAAGGAATTGTAGTTCGTCTCAAAAACTCCCCTTTTTGAGACTGTTTTTTACTTACAATCAGAGAATTTTACAAACAAATCATAATTCCTTATTTAACTATCAATAAATTGAAACTTACCTTATTATTTTCGAACATTTTGTGAAGCTTAAGTTTAAGCCCCTCAAAAAGTGAGACTGAAAAATGAAAATTGTAATAACCCTCTTCTTTCTTGTCTTATTTACCGCTCAGCCAAATGCGCAAAGCGATAAAGAAAACATTCCGTCAAAAATCGCAGGACAGCAAAACGGCAAGATTGTTTTTACAAGCTTTCGTGATGGCAATGAAGAAATTTATATAATGGATTCTGACGGCATCAATCAAAATAGTTTGACCAATAACACGACAAATGGCGGATACCCATCCTGGCAGTTCGTAAATCAAGCCAGTGTTTGTACATATTCGCTTTTTCCGACCTCTGCTCCTGTACATGCCTCCGGCACTACCCCTGGTACCGGCGGCGGTTTTGACGTGACGACACAAGCAGGCTGCGCTTGGACGGCAATAAGCAACGCTAATTGGATCACGATCATTGAAGGCTCAGGCACCGGAAACGGTTCGGTTATTTATTCAGTTGCTGCAAACAGCGGAGCAGCGCGTTCAGGCACAATTTCAGTCAATGGTCAAATCTTTACCCTTAATCAATCGTCTGCCTCAGAATGTACCTATTTGACCTCGCCTCAGCAAGCCATTATTACTCCGAGCGGCGGCAGCGGCAGCATTTATCTGATGACAAACCATGCGACTTGTGCCTGGACAACTCAGACAGATGCTTCGTGGATAACAATTACATCGGGTTCAACGGGCACCGGCAATGGTACGGTGACATATTCGGTTGCCGCTAATACGGGTCAGTCAAGAACCGCTTCTATTATGGTGGGCGGCAGGTCATTTCATGTATATCAGTCTTCCGCGCAGCCTACCATAATTACCGTCACGACTTTGGTTGAAACGGCAGAAGGAAAGCCGGTTAAAGGCGCTGTTGTCACGTTTACAATTGCCGTTACGGGCGAAAATCTAATGGCAGTTACGAATGCTTTCGGCTATGCGAGATTGAAAATCCCATCGGGCGAGGGTTATGCAATAACGGTAAGTCATAAAAAATACAGGTTCCCGGTACAGAACACGAGAATTGTCGGTGAAGGAGTAATGGTTGTTTTCAGATCGCAGCCAAGTATGGAAAACGGGGGTGAAAAAGAAATTAAGATTAACCCCAATTTACCCATTGAAAAGTTTTCGATTACCGATTATTTGGTCAAGTAAAAAGAGTCTCAAAAACGACCCTTTTTGAGACAAAATAAACATT
>DASWLV010000010.1:0-11079 GCA_036400075.1 Pyrinomonadaceae bacterium | reverse complement strand
AGGGTTTGTTAATGCAGAAAAGAAAATCGAATTGACATAATCTTCTATTTGTCCCTGCTCTGACGAGAAGAGGTAATCAAAAACATCATAGTAACCATCCCGATAGCCTCCATCATAGGGGAAAGCAGTAACGTAATATTGCGTAGTCGTGCGATGAGAACTTAAAATTCTGTATTCGTCGCATCCCCTTCCGGTTGCAGCTAAAAGTAAAATTGCCTGGAGATTTCCATAAGCTGTGTTGCTGGTTAACACATTATAATCTGAATCAACGAGGAAGGAAGTTACCTCCGTATTATAGTAGCCTGAGTTGCCATAAGTAGCATAAGTGTACGAATGACCCGTAACGCTATTGTTATTTGCATCGTAATTAACCGTTGAATATACGCTGATGCCTTCTTGCGCCTTAATATTCTGCGCGACCAGAATCAAAGAGAAAACGGCAAGTAAGAGGACGAGGAAGAATTGCTTTTTCATAACTTAAATCTTTTGTGACAATCAATCGAGCGCAATAACCTTGCGGAAATTATGTGTTTTATTTAAGGGTTATTGATTTTGTGATGATGCGTTTCCGCCGATTTCATCTTTGACAAAGGCATCAAAACGGGCAAATTCCGATTCGCCGAACATTCTTCTCAATTGTTCGCGGTAACGCAGAATCGTTGCTTCGCGCTGTTGTTGTAAAACGTTAATCTCATTCGGAGGAGCGGGCGGAACAATACCGTGCGGCAATCTTCCCGGAGGATACTGCTCGTGAAAAGCAGCAATAATTGCTTCTGCTTTCTCATCGAGCCTTTTTAATTCGCGTTCGTTATTAACTGCAATGGAAGTAAGAGCCTGCAATTGACCGGAATTTAATCCGGCTTTAGCTTGAAACTGGGCAGCAGAAGGAGTTTCTTTGATTGCAGATAAATGGCGAAATAGAAAGAAGTATCGAACGTGTTCCGGTAATCCAGTCCGCTGCTGCGGTGCGGTCGAAACTGCGCTCTGTTCTGGTGAAATTGCCTTCTGTTTCGGTGATTCGACGATTACGGATTGCGGAGGTTTAAATGTTTCAAAAAGGTTCTTTGTATTGACGGTTAAACCCAATGCGGTAATTGAAAGACATCCGATTACCAGTAAAATCGGAAAGCGAAGCTGTTTCATAGATACTTCTCCAAAGCTGAGAGTTGTTGAGCAATTCAACTTTTAAATTCTGTGTTAGTTTTTAAGACTTTTCGCCGGAATTGAGATTGGAGAAGAATTTCTAATTTGATGTGCCGAAAAATGTCTCTCCCACAAGACGGTGACAAAAAGAATCAACTGAGACTTTTACCGAAAATCCAAATGTGATTGTAATGAGTGATCGGTACGCGGAGGATGTTACGTTACTTATTTTGTAATGTCAATATAATTTTTTGTGAATTTTCTGTTAAGTTTTAGAGAGGTGAAAATTAATAAAAATCGCCTTCCGTTCGCTCTAAGCCTAAATTAATAAAGTTACCGACTTTATAGGAAAGGTTCTATTTTGCCTCGAATAAAAATTAACAACTTAGGAAAATTTTAGTTTCCAATCGCTTTCTGGAAATTATCATTTTCATTTGGAATCAAGCTGCCGGATTGTGCAGAAGCCGGAAGATTCTCCGAATGGACAATCATTACGGGTAAGCAAACGGTAAAAGTAGAACCCAAACCTTCGCCCGGACTTTCGGCGCGAATTGTACCACCGTGTAGTTCGACGATGTGGCGCGTGATTGTCATTCCTAGTCCCAAACCGCCGTATCGGCGCGTTTTGGTATTGTCCTGTTGCCGGAAACGCTCAAAAATATAAGGTAGGAATTCCGCGCTGATGCCTAATCCGGTGTCGCTGACGCTGATTTCAACGCTTGAATTAACGCGCTGCACCCGAACCTGCACGCACCCGCCTTTAGGAGTGAATTTGACGGCGTTCGTCAGTAAATTCCATAAGACCTGCTGCAAACGGTCGGCGTCGCCGGAAACTATGCTTTTTGAATCCGGAATAACTTCCAGCCGAATGTTTTTGGCATTTGCCGCGGGAGTGATGACATTAATCGCGGCTTCAATAACCTCGGATAAATCAATCTTTTGCACTTCAAGCCGCAGCTTGCCGGAAATAATGCGCGAAAAATCCAGTATGTCTTCAATCAACTGAGTTTGCATTTGCGCATTGCGAAGAATCGTTTCAAGACCTTTTCGCCGCGTTTCTACAGGCATCCGCTCATCTTGCAGCATTCTTGCCCAACCGAAAATTGCGTTAAGCGGCGTCCGCAATTCATGAGAAACGACCGACAGAAATTCATCTTTGGCAACCGTCGCGGCTTCAGCTTCTTTTTTCGCGCGCAGAATTTCGTCTTCATATTGGTTTCGCTGGCGAATTGCGATGAAAACGCAATCATTGAGCGTTTTCCCTTCGCGTTCATGACGAGCGGCATTAACCAGAACCGGAACTGATTCGCCTGTTTTCGAGCGTAAATCGAGATAAATTTCCTCGACCTTTCCTTTGAGTTTTAAGAGCGGAAAAAAATGTGTCTGGTAAAAGATGCGTCCGGCGACAGAGAAGATTTTTTCAACGTGGAGCTTGAGCAATTCGCCGGGTTCGTAACCGAGCAAATCAATGAGTGTCGCGTTTGCCTCTACGATTGCGCCATCGTCGGCAAACACCAAAAAACCGCATGGCGCGTTGTTTAGTAATTCGTCCATACGCAGCTTTAGCGAAAATCAATTCCGAACAGTGTTTAGATAATTTTTAATAATCTCGACCGTTTCCTGCGGATGACTCATATGCGGGCAATGACCGCTCGCATCCATCAAGCTCAGAGTGCTTTCCGCCAGATTCCTGTGCAAAAATTCGCCCACCGAAACGGGCGCAATCGCATCGTCAGTTACTTGAATAATCAGCGAAGGCGTTTTCACTTTCGGCAAATCGGCGCGGTTATCCGAATAAAACGTTGCTTCGGCAAACCGCCGCGCAATGCGCGGATCGGTCGAACAAAAACTTGATTCAAGCTCTCCACCTAATTCCGGTCTATCGTCGTTTTTCATAATCACCGGCGCGAGAAAGCTCGCCCAGCCGATATAATTTTTGTCCATCATATCGAGCAAGCCTTCAATATCTGCGCGGTCGAAACCGCCGACGTAATCCGGCGGATGATTGATATAACACGGCGACGGAACGACGAGAATCAGATTTTTAAAAAGCTCCGGTCTTTCGATTGACGCCAGCACGCCGATCATACTGCTGACCGAATGACCGACAAAAATCACGTCCTTCAAATCAAGCGCGTCGCAGATTTCCAGAACATCTTGCGTGTAACCCTGCAAATCGCCGTAGCGTTCGGGTTTATACGCATTGGGATCGGATTTTCCCGAACCGACGTAATCAAACAAAACGATTTTGTAATCGTCTTCAAAATCCGGCGCGACAAAGCGCCACATATTCTGGTCGCAGCCAAAACCATGTGCAAACATAACAGGCTGCGTGCCTCTGCCGGAAACTCTGATGTTATTGCGTACGAGAATATTCTCAGCCATTTGGGAAAGTGTAAATTTATGCTTTGTTTATAGTTTACAACGTAAATAGTAACACATTCCCAAAGCTCTCATTAAAAGATTTTAAGGTCGGTTTCTCATACGAGTCTTATCTGAGGTGATTATAGAATCAGTGTAAGAATTAACAAGTCGGTACTGTCTGAACCTGCGTGATGGTTGATCTTTAGCTAGCTTTAACAATCTGCGTTTTTCGCAGAATTGCGCGACTTTTTTGATAACTCTAATTTGTGTACCAACGAAAATTCGGCGTTTGCAGGCGCTTGATAGAGCCGGTTTCGGTGCCGCGAAGAAGCATAAAAATGTCATAGCTCATAATCAAGCGACGCAGTTCGGGATTCATCTCTTTATTGGTTCGCGCGTAATCGAAAAGCCCTCTTAAATCAATCACCGCGCCCGAAGCGTCGGCGAGCTTCGCCGCTTCCGAAGCAGTTCTAACGAGCGGCTCAAACGCGCTTTTGCGGTAGTAATCGGCATCAACACCCATATAAATGTGCAGCGATTTCCGGTCGTTGAAAATCGCCAGCTCTGACAGATAATTGCCGAGAGAATATTGTTCCGTGCGTTCCGACAGACCGCGATAGAGATGCAGATGCCCGAACATTGCCATGACTTTGGGCAAACCCATCTTTTCCGTTTTTTGCGCTTCCCTGTAATGCTGCGCGAAAAGCCGTTTCATATTTGTCTCGCGCATCTTTCCCGATTCGTAGAAAACGGCGTTCGGAGGTCTCGGTTTGGCGGCGTACGGAGCGTAAATGCGATTGGAAAGCGCAATCTGTTCGATGAGAAAATCGGCTTCCGAATTTTTCGCCGGTTTGAACGTCTCGCGCAAAGAAGCGAAATCTTCGGGTTTGGCGACTGCGACGAGATAATGAACGTTTTTCTGGAAACGCTCTTTTTCATATTCGAGCGCCGCGTCGAGCAACTTTTGCGCCGCAGCCCGCGCCTGTTTGTTGGGCGCGATTTTAACGAGCCGGTCGTAAATGTGCACCGCGCCGAAAACCTGATTCAATCCCCAAATCGCCTCTTTAGCCGTAGAAATTTTCCCGATCTCGCCGATCATTTGCATCTCGTCTTCCGTTGAGAGATGAAAAGCGTTCGGATAACGCAGAGCGAGATTTATGACCGCTTCCGAGCCGCCGTTGCGCGTCGCTTCGGAGAGCATTTTTCCCCAAATCGGGTCTTCTTCAAGCGCCAGATAATTGAAATCGTATTTCTCGTGCAGCAGCCGAAACAACGCGCCGCCTAATTGATGCACGGCGCGTTTATTATGCTCTTCGCCGAGCGCGACAAACTGCACGTCCCGGAGCGAAGAATCTATCAACTCCGCGCCTTTTCCCGAAAGCTTGCCGTCGTGAATCCGAAACGGAAAAGCGCCGTTCGTTTGCAGCAATTGTTCAAACGAATTCGTCTGCGCATCGGCGAAAAAACAAAACGCACAAACAAACGCAAGACAACACAGCAATTTTATCAAGCTCATAATTTCTCCCGCACCGACACCGCTCGCGCCTTTGTACGGAGCAGGATAAATTAAAGTTCAATTCCTGTCGAACGCAAGATATTTAAACTTGGAATTGATTACAAACGACCCGAAAATCTAAAATTCGACTTTTGTAAGCCATTCAATCAGTGGCTCAAATCTTCACAACATAATGCTTTGTCAATTTCTGCACCATACAAAATTTAGCAGAATAACAAAATAACCTTTACAAATAACAAATAATAGAGTAAAGCAATTGTTGCATAATCTTTAACAGCTAAAAATATGGATATTACATCTTCTGATTGTGTTGCAAATACTTCATTACAGGAACTGTCTTTCCTATGGCTCGAAATTACCTCTAAATGTAATTTAGAGTGTATACATTGTTACGCAGACTCAAGTCCAAAACAAGACCTGTTTAACCAAATGGGGACTGAAGATTGGCTTGAAGTCTTATTTCAAGCAGCAGAGGTTGGATGTAAACAGGTTCAATTTATTGGTGGAGAGCCTACACTTCATCCAGATTTATGTAGAATGATTTCTTTTGCATCAGCACAAGGTTATTCATTTATAGAGGTCTTTACTAATGCAACAATACCAAATGAAAACTTATTAAAAACATTTGTTGAACATAATGTTCACATTGCTATTTCTTTTTACTCAGATAATCCACAAACTCATGATTCAATTACTAAACACAAAGGAAGTTTTGACCGTACAGTAGATGGTATTAAACGCTTTATTTCCGCAGGATTAAACATCCGTGCTGGCATTATTGAAATGCCGCGCGGAGCAGAAGAGGCATTTCAGGCAAAGCAATTTTTAGAACACTTAGGTATTTCTGATATTAGAATTGACCACCAACGAGGTATAGGGCGCGGTGCGCAAAAAATCCACTCACTGGAGCCGATGTCGGAACTTTGCGGAGAGTGTTGGAAAGGAAAACTATGCGTTACCTCAACTGGAAAAGCATATCCATGTGTGTTTTCTCGTTTCGCAGATTTGGGAACAGCCAAAAAAGGAATTTATAACATCCTTAAAGCGAATGATTTATTAAAATTTCGGGCAAGACTTAAAGATTACCAAAACAGAAAGGTGAAACCAGATAATCTTTATGCAGAGATATTAAAAGACAGCACCAGAGAAATAATTATGTGTACCCCTTTGAAATGTGAGCCGACTTGTGCTCCACCGACTTTCTGTTCTCCCAAATCAGATGTAAATCGATGCTTACCAACCTCAACTGAATGTGCTCCAGCATATAGTTGTGATCCAAATTGTAATCCAGGAAGAACTCCTTGCTCACCTGATCAAATTTGTAATCCAGATATACAACGATGTAATCCACATCATTCCTTAACGATATGAAGCGTTATTTGTTTTATATCAACGAGGAGTATTACAGAAATGATTACAAACTAAATTTGTAGAATTGTTATGAAAAAAGCCGCTATTTTGGCAATCATTGTTTTAATACTTGCAATATCTGTTAAAACAAAGTCTTACGCGCAAGCTAACGTAAATTCAAATAATAGAAGTTTGGAAAAACAGGAAGCAGTGGTGCCTCAAGGCACTACCGAGATAGAGAAAATTTCTGTAGAACGCGAACGCTTGGAATTTGAAAAGAATAAATATGAATTAGATAGAGTACGCGAAGATAGAAAACTCCAGATAGAAGAATCAAAAAATTTTTGGTCATCCCTTGCCACTTGGGTTCCATTAGTAGTTGGATTACTTACAATAATTGCTGGTTTTTATAGTCAGTACAAACAAGCTAAATTACAGTATGATTTGAAGGAAGCTGAGAATAAAGCAAACTTTGAATTAAAGGAAGCTGAGAACAAAGCAGACTTTGAATTAAAGGCTGCTGAGATTGCATTTTCCGGCACTACTCCATTAGCAATTTTTAAAAGGGGGAAAATTCTAAAAGAGATTTTCAGCAAACGCCTTCCAGATAACTTTCTAGATAACTTTAAACCGGAGGAGAAAGAGCCATCTGAAGAGAAGAAGTTTTTTTATGAATCATTAATAAAATACCCTCAACAAAAAGAGGAAATAATAATGATATGGTTTCAACTCTTTCCAGGAGACTTTAACTGGCTTAGAAGAGTAGCATCACCTGAACTTGAAAAATTAATGGAATCATTTGAATTTAACAGTTCTACTAAAGAAGTTAATGAACATGAATCGTCATCAAAAGATAATAGTTAAAATATTGAATCCTAGTTTCTCTTAAAGGTTTAGGCAGCGATTCTCATTTTTCCGGTTTTTTGTAATATTTCGGTCGCTTCATTCTAATGATAAATCGAAAATACGGTGCAAGATTTAATCGTATTTATGCGGTTGAGTTTGTCAGGATGGAGCTGGCGATAAACTTGTTGAGGAGTCCCGCCGGAGAGCTTCATTTGTTCGTATTTCGGAATAGATCAACCGATTCTTCGACATATCCCGTAGAGTTTTCCAATTCCAAAGCGGTTGCTCATTCCTGTTTCAGATTTCGGTTTTAATTTATCAAAGCCGACACTTCCTTTTCCAATTCCTGATAAAATTCAAACTCAAAAAATTGTCATAAAACTTAGCTCTTCTGTGTTATCTCTGTGAAGACATTCCAACATGTGAGAGATTTTATGCTAAATAAAACTTCCAATTTAAAATTCGTTCTGTTTGTCGTTTTCGCGGTTTTTATCTCAAATGCTTTCGCAAATACCGATAAAAATATCGGAAAAATCACTGGCGAAGTGGATATCAATCTGAAACAGGAAAAGATTTCCGCGAGGCTCAAATATGATTATGTTGCGGTCGGTGAGGCGGAGGCGGAAATTAAGTTTTATCTCAGTGAGAATTTTAATGTCACAAAAGTTAAATGCGGAAGATGCAGCGCGTTTAAGTTTGACCCGAAGGCTCAACGACTTCCGACTTTAACGATTTCGCTTGAAAAGCCTTTGCAAACGGGCGAACGGATGCCGATTGAAATCGAGTATGACGGCGATCTCAAAGGGATGTATCACAAAGAGCATCGGTTTTTGGAGCTGGGGCTTGATTGGTTTTGGTATCCGGTTCACCGAACTCTCAGCGGGTTTAATTTTCTTTACCGCTTGACGGTCAAAACGGATGCGCCGGATTTTCAGCTTGCCGGAAACGGGCGTGCGGTGAAAAAAGGTAAAAATTGGCTGATCGAATCGAAAGTGTCTGATTATGATATAGACCTTGTTTTAAGCGATAATCTTTCGTTCAAACGAGACAGCGAAAATGGTTATAACCTGCAAGTCGTATCGAAAAATCTGCCCGAAGAAGTGTCCGCAGCTCTGCTTGGAAACATCAGGGAAACGCTCGATTTTTATAATTCCACATTCGGCGCGAAAAATCCGCAGCGCGAAGTAACCGCCGTTATTCGCCCGTTTCCCGAAATCAGCGGGCAGGGCGGGTATTTTCGCAAAGGTTATTTTATTTTGCCGCGCATTGACGATGCCAAAAACCTCTTCTTTCCTGTCGCCCACGAACTCGCGCACAACTGGTGGATCGGCGCAAATCAGCAAAATGCCTGGCTCAACGAGAGCTTTGCCGAATACAGCGCGATGCTCGCAACACGAAAGCTAAAAGGCTTGGACGCTTTTAATGAGGTTTTGGAGAAAAAGAAAAAGCTAAACCAAAATCTGCCGCCGATTTACGGCTTTGACCGGACTAAAAACCGCCAGCAAACGCCTCTGGTTTTATATGTCAAAGGCGCTTTGAAACTGCACGAATTGGAAAAGGATTTGGGCGAAGCAAAGTTTTTGGAATTTCTGCAAAAACTTTCGGAAGCTAACGTTGATGAAACGGATGAACTGATCGAATTTCTAGCTAAATTTTCATCGCGCGAAACGGCAGATAAATTTTTAGCAGCGTTGAAAGAGTAATTTTATACTTCAAGAGCGACTTTTTTAGCCGGGTTCACGGTCGGCGTAGGCAATATTTTCAAAAAATGCTAGCCAGAACTGCGGTTTAAAGGTTACATTTTGCGACGGAGGTAATGCCGGATGAAACGCTTTTTTCGCAATAATGGGCTGTCGCTTGTGTTGTTCACACTATTCGCTTTTTCCCTCGTCGGACAATATTTCACGGGCTACCACGAATACAACGAAGACAGGAGCGAACATCGTTTGCCTACCGTCGGCTACGTCGAATATTTCGGCGAAGGGCATTTTATCGAAGCGGTTTTTGAAAACTGGGAAAGCGAATTTCTGCAAATGGGAATGTTTGTTTTGCTAACGGTTTTCCTGTTTCAGAAAGGCTCTGCCGAATCAAAAGACCCGGCGCGAATTGAACTGGTTGACATCGTTCCGGCTGACGCCCGAAACCAAAAAGACGCGCCGTTTCCGGTGCGCCGCGGCGGCTGGATATTAAAACTTTACGAAAACTCGCTCAGCCTGACATTCTTTATGCTCTTCGCTGCGTCTTTCGTCCTTCATGCTTACGGCAGCGTCAAAGATTACAACCTGGAACAGCTCGCTCACGGCGAACAGCCGACATCGTTCATCGAATATCTCGGCACCTCGCGCTTCTGGTTTGAATCGTTCCAAAACTGGCAAAGCGAATTTCTCTCAATCGGCTTGATGGTCTTTCTCTCAATCTATCTCCGCCAAAAAGGATCACCCGAATCCAAACCAGTCCACGCCGCGCACGATGAAACCGGCAAGGGCTGACTATAATCCAATATGTTAAATTGCATTATACAAAGCTTTTCAAAGGTAATTCTAGGAATGATTAAAACCAATCACCTTTGACATCTTTCAAAACAATTCTTGCCGTTTTGTAATCGGATGCGGCAAAAATTTAATATTTGAAAATGAATCCGTTTGAAAATGTTTGAGGCAAAAAAATGCCTCCGGCAACCGCCGAAGGCATTTGTCTTAAACATTGTAAATGTTCAAAAATTTAGTAGCGACCGCCGCCGCGATTTCCACCGCCGCCATAACCGCCTCGTCCGCCACCGCCGCCGGAACCGCCGCGATTTTCGCGCGGTTTGGCTTCGTTGACTAACAATGCGCGACCGTCAATTTCTTTGCCGTTGAGCGAGGTAATAGCGTTTTGCGCTTCTTCATCGTTTGACATTTCGACAAACGCAAATCCGCGTGAGCGTCCTGTGTCGCGATCTTCAATGATGTTGGTTGATTGAACCGTGCCGCTTTCGCCAAACATTTTTTCCAAATCTTCGGTTGTCGTATCGAAGGAAAGATTTCCGACGTAAAGTTTTGCTGACATAATAATAGTTACCTTTTCTTCCCCGCAGGGAATTTCAAAAGAAGCGTCGAATCGAGTGAACTTCGGAGAAAAACGGTCAACAACGAAGAATTTCGGTTTCGGATGCTCAAAAATTTCAAGAGCGACTTCTATAGTTATAAACGAACCTGCTCTCGAACTTATCCACAAACCGTCTTTGACGAGCGCATCAGCAATGATGCGAGAGAAGATTAACGCTTTGTATGATGCGCCTTTTTCCGCATAGTTGCAAACAGACTTTTTAATTTGTCAGTAATTGTTAAAACCAACCGCCTTTGACATCTTTCAAAACAATTTTTGGAATGTATATTGACGGAGCCAAAGGCGAAATAATTATATTTATGCCCATTATAAGTAAAATCAGCACGATTTCGAGATAAAACAAACTTGCAGTATTATTAAAAATCAACAACCAATTTACATAACAAACATTAATTTATGAACAATTTCTTTCATTTAGCTTTTCCGGTGCGGGATTTGGAAGAGGCGCGGGCGTTTTACGGTCAGATTTTGCAGTGCGAAGAAGGCAGAAGCTCTTCGCATTGGATTGATTTTAATTTGTACGGGCATCAAATCGTCACGCATCTCGCGCCGGCGGAAAATTTCAAAAAACATTACAACCGCGTTGACGGCGACGAAGTTCCCGTACCGCATTTCGGCGTGATTTTGCCGATGGAAGAATGGCAGGCTCTGGCGGCGCGTCTGCGCGGTTTGAATGTCGAATTTATCATCGAACCGCATACCCGTTTTGCGGGTGAACCCGGCGAGCAGGCGACAATGTTTTTCCTCGATCC
>DASWLV010000009.1:0-2076 GCA_036400075.1 Pyrinomonadaceae bacterium | reverse complement strand
GACAAACTTTAATAACAAATACGCATTGCCGAATAAGTTATTCGAGTTTATACAGGGAAGATTGGCAATCTGTGTTGCGCCTTCGCCGGAAATGGCAAGAATTGTGAAAGAATTTGATTTAGGTATTGTTGCTCAGGATTTTACGCCGCAAGCAATGGCTCAGGCTCTAGGAGATCTTTCAGCGGAAAAAATCAGTCATTTTAAAGCGCAATCAGATAAACACGCTTACGAATTATCGGCTAATAAAAACCGCGAACGATTTTTACGGCTGATCGAAAGTGTTAATTAAAGCGACTGCAAAATTGCTGAGATAATTTTCTCTCCGGCTTTTCCATTGCCGTAAAAACCAGCGTTGAAATCGAATGTTCCGGCGAGAGTTTTATGGAAAGCCCGCACAATTTTCTCTCGCTCGGCGCCGACTAAAAAATTAACGCCGTGTTCGATGAGTTCCGTCCATTCGGTCGTATCGCGCAAGGTCAAACAGGGTTTTTGCAGAAAAAAGGCTTCCTTTTGCAGACCGCCGCTGTCGGTTAAAACTATTCGGCAGCGTTCCAAAAGACGAATCATCTCCAAATATCCGACCGGCTCGATTAATAAAACTTTCGGTTCGATATTTTGTTCGGCAAGCTGTTTTTTGGTGCGCGGATGAATCAATAAAACGACGGGAATTTGCCGGTGAATTTCTTCCAGAGCGGCAAAAATGTTTTTCAGACGCGAGGCGTCGTCAGTGTTTTCGGCTCGGTGAATTGTACACAAAACAAAATCTGCGAGCGGACGGGGCAATTGTTTTTCGGTTTCCGCCGACAAATACGCCCGTTCGCGGAAATATAAAACCGCGTCGAACATCACGTCGCCGGAATTAAAAATTTGGCAGGGAAAATTTTGAAATCCTTCGGCGCGCAAGTTTTTGATGGCGGTTTCGGTCGGGCAAAAAAGCAAATCCGAAATTCGGTCGGTTAAAATGCGGTTGATTTCTTCCGGCATTCTCATATCAAACGAGCGAAGCCCGGCTTCAACGTGAATCACTCGTTTATGCAGTTTTTTGGCGGCGAGCGCGCCTGCTAAAGTCGAATTTGTGTCGCCGTAAACCAGAACGAATTTGGGATTTTCAGTTTGAATCACGTTTTCAATCGCTTCGAGCATTCGCCCGGTCATCGCTCCATGCGAGAGGCTGCTGATGCCGAGATGATATTTCGGTTCGGGAATTCCAAGCTCTTCAAAGAAAACATCCGACATATTGGCGGCAAAATGCTGTCCGGTGTGAACGATTATTTCGTCAAGTCCGGGCGTTTTTTGCACCGCGCGACTGACGACCGATGCTTTGACGAATTGAGGGCGCGCCCCGATTACGGTTAAAATCTTTGTTGAATTCGCCATCTGCTGAAATATCCGAGACAATTTTGCCAGAATATTATCAGCAAAGAGAGGCGAATTAACAACGCCGTTTGAATCCGAATGACCCCAAAGACCGATAAAAAGCCCGCGACGCTGATAATTTGCCTGACCGAGCTGCATAAAGACCCGCGCGCTTTGCGCCAAATCAATTGGCTGAAAGACGACTATCAAATTACGACGGTCGGACTCTTGCCGTCAGGCGTTGAGGGCGTAAATCACCTTCAGTACAACTCGCCGCCGAGCGCGCCCATTTTCGGAAAAATCAAACGAGCGGCGCAAATTTTTGCCCGCGATTACGAACGGATTTACTGGAATGCTGAGAAAACGGAGGTTTTTGAAAAGCTAAAAAATAATACTTTTGATTTGATTATCGCCAATGATGTCGAAGCTTTGCCTTTAGCAGTTAAATTAAAGCGGAATAAGAACAAACTGCTTTTTGACGCTCACGAATACTCGCCGCTCGAATTTGAAGAAAGCCTGCGCTGGCGGCTTTTGCAAAAGCCTCTGAATGAGTATATTTGCGTTAATTACATTACACGCGCTGATATTGCAACGACTGTTTGCCAAACAATTGCTGAAACTTATCAGCAGAATTTCCATAAAAAATTTGAAATTATAACCAATGCCACAGATTTTGTAGATTTACAGCCTTCAGAGACAAAACAGGATAAAATTCGTTTG
>DASWLV010000008.1:0-10016 GCA_036400075.1 Pyrinomonadaceae bacterium | reverse complement strand
AAATTTTTGTTTTTCTAATTCAAGCTGTTCTTGATTTTGAGCTAATGTATTCCCATTATTCATAAAGAAAACAACCAATAAAAATCCTAATATTTTAATCTTTCTCAAACTCATTATGTTTTTTACAAAATCTTGTTTCATAAACTTCTAAATTGGTCTTACGTTTTACGTAACTTTCACCGAAATAGAAAGAGATGTCAAAAACTGCATTATTCAGTGAAAATTCTAATTGGTCAAAATAACTGAAGTGTCTAATTGTGCTTATTAAAATTTGACTTTTTCAACATTTTTCGCTGCCCAATAACGTCATAAATTTAACTGAAGTGTCTAATGTGATTTCTTCCATTTGCAGAGCAGATAAAAGTAAAGTAAACAAGCGTTTTTGAGAGTTATAAGATCACAACACCACAAGATTAGGACACTACCCGACAATCGCAACAAATTCTAAATTATCAACCAAAGAAATTATCTTAAAAACAAAACCGGAGTTTATTGCTTCTCGACGAAACTAATAAACTCCGGTTTTTGGGTAGCTGAAAGAATGGCACGTTTTTCAGCTTACAAATTTAAGACTTCGCCCTGTTTCTCGTCGGCGTTTTTCAATGCCTCCGCAAGCTGGCAGAGCTTTGCCGCCCGACCGAAAGATTGGGCGTGAGCGGCTTTTGCCAGATCGGCGGACAAACCTGAAAGCGCAAATAATTCGATTGCTTCGGCTTCGGTAAAATTGAGCAAATCTTCCTCGATGACCGAGAGCATCTGTTTTGAACGCAGACGCCAGAGAGGGAGCGAAGGCTGGCTGCGCGAGAGCAGCAGCAATTCGATGTCGGGCGTCAGAGACATCACCAGACTGCGGAAAAATTCTTCAAACCATTCGGCGTCGAAAACCAGATGCACGTCGTCCAGCGCAATCAGCAAAGGCTTTTCCGAAGCCGCGACCGACAGCCAGGCGGCGACCGATTCGGTAACCTGCGCGACGTTTGATTCGTCCAGCCCGCCGACGAATTCTTTTAAACCTTTTTTCTGACAATCAATGCGGTGTTTATCAAAAGCTGCAATTAAATAATTGAGAAAAACCGTCCAATCGTTGTCTGCGGCTTCGACCGTGTACCAGGCGATTGTGCGACCGTAAGTTTTGGCAAAATCAACCGCGAGCGTCGTTTTTCCCGTTCCGGCGCGACCTGAAACTAGCGTCGCCGACGTTTGTTTTAAAGTATTTTCCAAATGCTCCAGCAGGCGCGGGCGTTTGATGTTTCCGCTGATGCAGGGAGCAACAATTTTATCCGTGACGAGCCGCAGCGTTTCTTTGCCCGAAGCAGGAATTGAAGAGCTTTTGTCAGTTGCAAAAGAAGAGCCGTCGAAGCTGATTGCAGCTTCGTTCCAGTCGTTTAAATTGTGTGAAGCATAATCCAACATACCATTTTTCACTTTATCAACCTCGACTTGAGCAATACTTGAAGTTTCGACAGCTTCGAGCCTTGCCGCCCGACCGTTTATTGTGCTAAAACTTTCGGCAGCGCTTTCCCGCGATGCCCCAGAATAAAAAAACTATTTTCAAATCGTTTCTTCGACAGCTTTCGTTTGTCTGTCTCTGCGCTTTTTCTGCGCTTTCTTTGTCCGGCTGTTCCGTGCCCGGCAGCGATGAACCTTATTTCGGAAAAACTCAACCGCCATCGGAAAACGTCGTGCGTTATATTTCCGGTCCCGAACCCGAATCGCTCGACCCGCAAATCGGTTCGACTCAGGTCGAGCAACGAATTTATCTCGCACTTTACGAAGGCTTGGTCGAATATCACCCGGAAACTCTCGAACCCGTTCCGGCAATCGCCGAAAATTGGGACATCAGCCCGGATTCGACCGTTTTCACTTTTCATTTGCGACGAAACGCGCGCTGGTCAAACGGCGAACCCGTTACGGCGAAAGATTTCGTTTACACCGTCCGGCGCGGGCTTGAGCCGAAGCTTGCGTCGCGCCTTGCCGGTCAAGCCTATTACATCAAAAACGCCAAAGCCTTTAACGACGGCGAAAGTTTTATCCAAGACCCGGCAAACGGCGAGTTTTTGTCCGAAAAAGGCGCTCGGCTGACTGTCCCGTCCGATGCTAAATCGCAAGCCGCGCTGTTTAAACAAAAACCCGAACTTGAATCTCAGATTGCAGGCAAAAAGCTGATTCCGGTCGCTGCCGAAGATGTCGGCATCGAAGCGCCCGATGATTTCACCGTTCGCATTACGCTGGAACAGCCCGTGCCGTTTTTTATCAAGATTCTCGCGCACAATTTCTTTCGCATTGTGCCGGAAAAAGTTATCAAAGAACACGGAAATCGCTGGACTCAACCCCAAAATATTGTCACTAGCGGAGCTTTTCGTTTGAAAAGCTGGAGTCCGTATCACGAACTCGTTGTCGAAAAAAATCCTTTTTATTGGGACGCCGCCGCAGTTCAGCTCGACGAGATTAAGTTTTATCCGGTCGAGGACATCAATACGACGATGAATCTCTACAAAGCGGGCGATGTTGACGCGACTCATAATCGCTCTGTTCCGCGCTCGTGGCTCTTTTTTATTCAGCCGAAAAAAGACCATATGGATGAACGCGAGGCTTCAATCGAGTATTATCTCATCAACACGACAAAGCCGCCGACCAGCGACGTTCGTGTTCGCCGCGCTTTCGCGCTGGCGATTGACAAGCGCGTTTTAACTGTCCAGCGCCGCAACGCCAAACCGCTTTCGAGTCTCGTTCCGCCTGCGATTTTTAGCGGCTATGAACCTCCGCAAACCGAAGATTTCAATCCCGAATTATCAAAGAAACTGCTCGCCGAAGCCGGTTTTCGGGATGCTAACGGCAATTATGACGCGTCGAAATTTCCGGTGGATCAAGTTGAAATCGCTTATAACACGAGCGAAAGCAATCGCTTTATCGCCGAGCTTATTCAAGCGCAATGGAAACAAAATCTTGGCATAACCGTGCCGCTCAAAAATATGGAAACCAAAACGTATGTCAGCTATGCGACCAAACTCGAATACAAAGGTTTCGCGCGACTCGGTTACGCCGCCGATTACGTTGATCCGTACAGTTTTCTGAGCGTTTTTGCCACCGCCGGAGGCGATAACGGAACGGGCTGGAGCAGCCCGCGTTTCAAAGAACTGCTGGATAAAGCGAATCAGACGCTCGATAACACGGAGCGTTATCGAATGCTGTCCGAAGCCGAGAGCTTGTTTTTATCCGAACAACCTGTTATTCCGTTGGTGACCAGCTCGACGAATTGGATGAAAAAGCCTTATGTAAAAGGAATGTATGCAAATCCGCTGACGCTGCATCCCTGGAAATTCGTTAGGATTGAACGAAACCCACAGTTTTGGGACACAAAAAAATAGGCGACAGTTCAGATTAAATTAGCCCCGCTGAACCTGCCGCCTTTAAGTCAAGTTTAAGTTTCCCCTAGCTTCCCCTAAAAGCTGTATAGCTTTGTTTAGTTAGAGAGCGTTGCTTGCCGCTTGACCTTCCCCTCAGCCTTACCTTGCATTTGCGTTCTGCTCTCTAACCTGATTCAAGGATAAAAAATCACACTTGAGGAAAACTTGAGGTTTAGAGAAGTCTTTTGTTTTCAGCTAATAAATTGATTTTGCCTCCCGGTTGAATACAGCCTGACCGTTCAATTTCAATAACAAAAAAAGGCGGTCAAAAGACCGCCTTTAAATTTAATGTTTTTGAATCGGCTTTCTTATTCAACCGCAAGCTGTGTCAAACGAACCATTGCCTGCGCCAGCTCTAAACGGGTTAAAGCGCGCGACGAATTAAAATTCGCGACGTGCGTTACAAGCAAACCTTTTCTCAACGCGACTGCGGCGTAACCGCGATATTGCGAAGGAACGGTTAGAGCATCGGGCGTCGTCAATGGAGTCGTAGCGACGAGATGTTCAAATCCGGCGGCTTTTACCAAAGCGATTGCGGCGATTAATCGAGTTGTCGGCGCATAAGGATTAAATGCGCCGCCTGTCGTCGCGTCAACAAAAAGTTTGCCGTTCGGGAAAGATTGCGCGCTTTCGATTGCTTCGCGTGTTGTTAAATCGCGCACGTCCGAATAAAGCGGAGAAGCGGCGATGTATTGCGGAACACGCGCGCCTCTGAGCAAAGCCGCCGCCATTTCAGACCGCATCACCTGCGCGCCGGGGCGAAAGCTCCTGCCTTCGGGGAGCATCACGTACGAACGAAGACTTTGTCTGACGGTTGCCTGAACACCCGGAGCGAGTGTGTTTAAATCGGCTAGCGGTGCAATGTCCGCGCGCGTCGTTTCGACAGCGCCAAAGAAAGTCTGCGGCGGTCCCAAAGCGCCGGTGTGATAAGCAAGAGCGCTCCAATTTGGAGCGGACGGTTTATCAATCGTCACTTTTTCGCGGCGCGCCGTGAGTCCCGCCGAATTCACATAATTCGATTCGTCGTAAAACTTACCGCTCGCGTCGTTTACCGTTAAACCCAAATCGTTCGAGCTGAACATATCGCCCCAGGCGATGCTGACTCCGGCTTGAATCGCATCCGACGGAAGCTGAACATTCATTTGAACGGGCGTTCCGGGCGTTGCCAAACCGCTAAAGGTTTGCGTGGTCGAGGTGTAGAAATTAACCGCCCGCCGTTCGAGAACCGAGCGGAAGATTCCGGTTTCGCGGTTCGGAAAAGCCGATTCGAGAACGGCGGCATGAACGTTGAGCATTCCGGCACCAACTTCGTGCGCGTAATACGGCGGCAAAGGTGTCGCCGTGCGCTGCAAAATCTCTTTGATTTGCGCAGGCGTTAAATTCGGATTCGTTTCGAGCATCAAAGCAATCGCGCCCGAAACCTGCGGAGCAGTAAACGAAGTTCCGCTCGCCGTCGTGTAAAACGGCAACTCCGTCAACGACAAACGCTTTAAGTCTTCGCCCTGAGCAATGCCCAAAACGCTCGTCTGCGTCGGCAAGCTTCGCAGGCTGACGACATTTACGCCGGGCGCAACCAAAGTTGGACGAAATCGGCTGCCAAACGCGCCGCGCGATGAAAAATCGGCGAGCTTGCCGTTTTGGTCGGTCGCGCCAACGCTGATCACCCACGGTGCGGCGGCATAAGGATTTAAAGTTCCATTTCCTGCTCCAGTATTTCCCGCCGAAAACACGACGCTGACGCCGCGATCCGTAAGCATTTTGGTTGCAATGTTAACCGGATCGTTGTAGTCGAAAACCGTGTTGGCGGAAAAGCTGCAATTGACGACACGAGCGTTGTAATTGGCTCCGCGGTCGAGCAAATAATCAAAGCCCGATAAAACGTAGCTTAAATTTAAATCTCCGGCGCTCAGACCCAGGATATTTGCGCCGGGCGCGACGCCGTTGTAGCGTCCGGCGGACGAAACGCCGCTTCCGGCGACAATTCCCGAAACAAAAGTTCCGTGTCCGGCAACCAAATCGGTGTTTGGAACATTTTCGACCGGAATCGGATTGACGAAACCGACCGGAGCGCTTTGCAAATCGGCGAGTCGGACGTTTTGGACGACGCGGTTGCTCAAATCGTTATGAAGCGAATTAACGCCCGTGTCCAGAACGGCAACCGTCACGTTTCTGCCAGAAACCGACAGACCGGAATTTTGCTGCCGTAAATCGCGGTCTGGCATGACTCGCCCGATTCCGGTCACATTAAAATAAGGATCGGTATTTAAATTTAAGGTGCGATTGCCGTAAATCGAACGGACATTGGAAAGACGCGAAATATTTATTATTTGCTGGCGAGTTCCAGTCACGACGACCATCGGCAACTGTTTGAAACGAGTGCCGCCCGAAATTCCGATTTGGCGCAAGTGAGATAAATCAACCTCGCTCGGATATTGATGATAAACGACAACAGCGTTAATGTTGCTGTCGTCGGTAGCTTGATTCAGCAAGAGAGCGAGTTCCGGGTCAACGCCTTGCAGCCCGTTGGAAGTGGTTTGATAAGTTTCGTTTCCCCAAATGTTAACGCCGTGCGTTCCGTTTAAGTTAATTCCATCGGCTCCCGTCAACGTAATTCCATCTGCACCCGTTAAAGTAATTCCATTTGGCGAAACCGAAAAAGTCGTGCCGTCCGCTCGAACGCAAACGATTGAATCAGCGCCCGTTAAAGTAATTCCGTCGGCTCCGGTTAAAGTAATTCCATCCGCGCCCGTCAGGGTGATTCCATCAGCTCCGGTTAAAGTGATGCCATCCGCACCAGTTAAAGTGATTCCGTCGGCTCCCGTTAATGTAATTCCGTTCGGCTTGATGCCTATTACGGAATCTACGCGATAGGTTGTTCCGTCAGCGCCGGTTAAAGTGATTCCGTCGGCTCCGGTCAGAGTAATTCCGTCGGCTCCGGTCAATGTAATACCATCGGCTCCGGTTAGAGTGATGCCGTTTGTCCCCGTATGCACTGTGGAATCGGCTCCGGTCAAAGTGATTCCATCAGCGCCGGTTAATGTAATGCCGTCGGCGCCAGTCAGGGTGATTCCATTGGCTTGTCTGTTAAGAAAACCGTCGGCTCCGGTCAGCGTGATGCCGTTTGTTCCGATAAATTTTACGCCGTCGGCTCCGGTTAAAGTGATTCCGTTCGATTTTATTACGCTAACCCCGGCTTGCGCGATGTTCGCGCCGAAGGTGCAAAACGTCAACAGAAGACAGATAAATTTGTGCCAAAACATACGGGAAATGTTGTTATTTAGATTCAGTTTATTAACCCTTTGAAACTTTTGCGGTAATTTAATTAGTTGCTTATCAAACTTACCGCGAAATGAAATGTGTCTGCAATTCGCACACAGCACAAATGATAGGCGAATCGCGTACCATTGCGCATACGGAGAACACAAAACAAACCAATAACTTAGTTTTTTAGGGGAATAAATTTTCGCTGCGGGGAAGCGGGCGGAACAAAGTGATCGTTCTGCCTATAAATAATCTACAAATTTCTCGATTGTCTGTCAAGTTTTGATATACATACCACAAGAAAAGTTTATCAATAAAAATAACCGGCAATTTATTTACGAACCGGGCTGATTTTCGCTTTGCTCCGTATTTATTCCGAAGCTGGCGTAAGCGTTTGGCGCGGTTCGCTCCATCCAGAGATAGGGAATTCGCAAATCGTCAAAACCGAATTGGCGATAAAGCGCGTGCGCGTCTCTCGTGGCTAACAGAAAACGCCGCAAGCCTTGCAAATCCGGGTGTGCGATAATAATTTCCATCAACCATTTGCTTAATCCAAGCCCGCGATATTCCCGCCGGATGAAAACATCGGCAAGCCACGCAAACGTCGCATAATCCGAAAGCACGCGGGCAAAACCGACAATTTCATCGCCTCTGTAAATCACAAACGGCAGAGAATTTTCAAAGGAACGCCGAACGGTTTCCAAGCTGCGCTCGCCAGCCCAGTAAGTTTCGGTCGTTAAGAAATGATGAATCGTTTCGATGTCTAGCTTTTCGCGGTTTGTGCTGACCACAAATTCGCCGTTTTGCCATTCGTGATTTTCGTTCATAATCGGGACAGAAAATTTTCAACTTCTTTCGTGGATTTTAAACGGAAAATTGTGATTGAGTCTTGATGTTCGGCGAGCAATTTTTCAATTTTTGGCTTTGACCTTTCCGGGAAATTCCAAACCCATTTCAAAAACTGCCAGTCGAATTTTTCATCGCAGCCATCAGCCATATCGGGACGCTTGCCCTTTTGATAAGTAACGACTCGCTTCAAAATACGATAAACGCAAAGCACGCGCGGCATATCGAGAAAAATTACCGTGTCGCATTTTTTGAGACGCAATCCAATCGTTCCGCCAAAATGCCCGTCCACAATCCACGAATCTCCTGTTAAAGCGTTCGCCTGAATCTCTTTCCATTCTTCTTTATCGGTTTCAACCCAATTCGGTTTCCAAAAAAGAACGTCGAGATGAATCAGCGGCAAGCCTGTTTTTTCGCTCAGGCGGCGCGAAAATGTAGATTTCCCCGCGCCGCTCGAACCTATCACCACAATTTTTTTCATAACTCAAAACCGAAACTTACGATTTTTTTGCGTCTTCGGTTTCGTGCCATTTGCGAAGCAGCTCGCGTTCTCTTTCCCGGCTGATTCCGGCTTTCATTTCGTCAGTTCCGAAATTTCCTCTGCGCCACTCTAAAACATCTTGAATCGTGTCTTGAAGAGGGCGAAAAGTCAGCCCCGAATTAACGGCTTTATTAACATTGGCAAACGCATGTCCTTTTAATTCCGGGGCGTTTTCTCCCGGCAGCCACAAAGGCATTTCGCTCCAAGGCTTCACTTTTTCCGCGAGCAAAAAATTTTCGCTCGCCCAAGTGAATTCCGCGTCGCTGCCGCTCACGTTTTTAATTTCCGCAAGCATTGCGCCGAACTTTAGATCGCCGGGCTTGCCGTTCGCATTGAAAACGCCGGTTTCTTTGCGCTCGATCATTCTCAACATCCATTCGGACAAATCGCGCGCATCAATAAATTGAACCGCGCAATTCGGATTGCCCGGAGCTAAAACTTCTCCGCCTTGAGCGACGCGCATCACCCAATAAGTAAAACGATCAGTCGGATCAAACGAACCGACAATCAAACCGGAACGAACAATCAAAACGCGCCCCGGCAATACCTTTTCCGCCGTTTCTTCGCACAATGCTTTGAGCGCGCCGTATTCCGCGCCGAGAATTTGCCCGGTCAATTCGCCTTTCGGATCAATTCCGGCAACTTTTTTCTGCTGTTCTTCAGTTAATCGGGCAAGCGGTGCGGATTCGTCATAGTTGGGCTGGCTAAAATTCGTATAAGCCGAAACGCTCGACACGAAAACGTAATTTTCGACCGCATCTTTCAACGCTTCGGCTGACGCTTTAACGGTTTGCGGCAAATATCCGCAGGTGTCAATTACCGTATCCCAATTTCGATTTTTGAGTTTTTCCAAATCGCTGTTGCGGTCGCCGTGAATTTGTTCGACTTCAGGAATTCCAGCCGAAGTATGTTTGCCGCGATTGAAAAGCGTCACTTCGTGACCGCCGGCGAGAGCCGCAACGGTTAAGTGACGCCCCACAAATTTCGTGCCGCCAATAATTAAGATTTTCATTTTTTACTTTAAAATCGGAGCAAACACTAATAATGGATAAACGATGATGCAAGCGATAAAAACATACGTCCGTTTATTGCCGAAATTCAAAATGTATTTGCTATGAAACATCGCCGAATCAGCCGGATTGAAATAAAAAATGCCGTAAGATTTTTCGGTTTCAATCTGCGTCTGAGATTTCAAATCTCCAAATCTTGTTTTGATCTCGCTTTTCACTCTAAACCAGCGATAACCGTAAACCAGCGCGGCGACAATTGAACTTAGCGCGGCGACGCCGGACAATACAAATGCTGTTTTGGTTAAAATCCGCAACGATTCAAAACCTAAAAACACATCAAAAATCGAAGCCCCGCTGACTTTAATAGAAACCACGACGCGAAACCAATCCCATAAACCGACATTCAGCAAAGCGGCTTTTTCCTGTAAAGCCGTAAGTTCTTCCGGCGCATTTCCGGGCAAAATCGTTTTGCCGCGTAGCGACTCCTGCCGCATCAGCAAACAAAAGATTTGCGTGACGACCGCCATCAACGGGACGCGGAAAACCGACAACAGATTTTTATTCGTCCAGACTTCGACTTCGCCCCGTAAATTCATAAACAAAGGCACGCGGTCGGGCAATTGCGAATAGAAACAAGCCAAAACCAGGAAAGGCAGCAAAGTAGAAACGACTATAAAAATCTCGAACCAAAAATTCGTGTATTTGTTTGTTTCGCCGCTTTGGTTGCTCATAAACCGAATGATAATAAAAAAGGCAAACGCAGATGTTTGCCTTTTTGTTTACCAAATTTGTAATTTTCTTTTACTGATTGGTTTGATAGCGAGTTTTGCAGTTCGGGCATTCAAGCATATTTTTTGATTTGCCAATCGGAATCACGGGCAGAACAAAAAACAGCGTGACGTAATTTCTGCCGCTTTTCCTGATGAATTGCCCGGAAAAGCCGCAACGGTC
>DASWLV010000007.1:0-13292 GCA_036400075.1 Pyrinomonadaceae bacterium | reverse complement strand
AGCGCGCCCATTTCAAGGAGTAATTCAAGCGTGAAAAAAAGTTTAGTTTTAAATTTACTGCTCGTCGTTTCTCTAATTTCGCAATCTTTCGTTTTCGCCCAGAGCGGAAACGGTTCTTCTAAATTAACTTCAAAAAACATCGAACGCTCGTCGTCCGCGCCGGTCGTGAATAACAAAAAAACGGTCACGGGCGAGATGATCGAAAACGATGTTTCGGAAGCCTTGAGCGTTATCGAAGAAAATTACGTTAACGGCAAAAAGCTGGATTACAACGAGCTTTTCAAATCTTCGATTGACGGAATGCTCCACGCGCTCGACCCGCATTCGAATTATTTCGATTCGAAAGAATTCGAGCAGTTTCGCACCGAACAGCGTTCGGAATATTTCGGCATCGGAGCGACCATCGGCGATTTGAAAGACGGCGACACGACGTGGACTTTTATCCGCGCAACGTTTGAAAATTCTCCGGCGTGGCGCGCTGGTCTTCGTTACGGCGATAAAATCGTTGATGTCAACGGCACTTCGATGAAAAATAAAACTTTTGTCGAAGTCCGCAATTTCCTGCGAGGTCCGCGCGGGACGAACGCTAAGATCACGGTTGAAAACAATCTGACAAAACAAAAGCGCACCGTCGAAATCACACGCGATGCCGTGCCGCAGCCTTCAGTTCCCGAAGCGTATATGATTCGTCCGGGAGTCGGCTATATTGCGATGACCGGCGGTTTTAATCAAACAACGGCGGGCGAGTTTCGGGAAGCGATGCGGCAATTAAAGTCGGATGGAATGCAGCAGCTTGTTCTCGATTTACGCAGCAACGGCGGCGGTCTGGTCGGTCAAGCCTATCAGGTTGCACAAGCGTTTTTAGGTCAGGGACAAGTTATTTTCACCCAGCGCGGGCGCATTCCGGGCAGCGAAGGCTATTTCAAATCCGATAATCCTTCGCCGGATAAAACCCCGCTCGTCGTTCTCGTCAATCGCAACACGGCTTCGGCGTCTGAAATTCTTGCCGGCGCTTTGCAAGACCACGACCGGGCTTTGATTGTCGGCGAAAATACGTTCGGTAAAGGCTTGGTGCAAAATCCGTTTATGCTGCCGTATAATTCGGCGCTGCTTCTGACGATTGCCAAATATCAAACGCCTTCGGGACGCAGCATCCAACGCGATTATTCAAACGGAAATCTTTACGATTATTACTATCAGGGCGGAACACTACGCGACGAGCGCAAACCCGCAAAACCAGCCGGAGCCGAAAAGACGACCGACGCCGGACGCAAAGTTTATGAAGGCGGCGGAATTCAGCCGGATGAAGCCGTCAAACCGGCGCTGCTTACTCCGGTTCAGCAACGCTTGAATTATCCGGTTTTCGGTTTCGCTCTCGAAGTTGCAGCCGGTCGCATTGCGGGCTTTGAAAGCTACAAGGTTGACCGCGCAATCGAATTCGGACACGATTTGAAAGCGACGGATTTTCCGTTCAACGAACAGCTTTTCGCGGCGTTTAAAAAATATGTCGCATCGAAACCGGAGTACAAACACTTAAGCGCCGCGCAGCTCGACAAAGAACGCGATTTTATCGGGCGACAAATTCGTTTTGAATTATCTACGGCGGCTTTCGGCTCGACCACCGCGTTTCAAACTTACAACGAAGCCGATCCGCAGCTTATGCGCGGCATCGAACTGCTACCGAAAGCGCGCGAGCTGGCGCAATTGGTCAAAAGCAAACAGACGGCTCTGAACCCGTAAACAAAATGCGGATTTCGGAATGCGGAGTGCGGATTGTATAATGCAATCCGCACTTTTTATTTTTGTCCGTTAATTTTTATTCGTTATTTAAGAAAGGAATTTATCTACAATGCCCAACAATCCGCCGCCCTATTTTCCGCAAAGTCAGCTTTCGCCGCCCGATCCGAACCGTTATCGCAAATTCAAATTAACAATTGCCGCGGTCGCCGTTGTTTTAATTTTATTGCTCGGTATTGCCGGAGTCGGAATTTATTATTTGACTCGCTCATTTTTTTAAACTAAATGCGGCAGAGCGTTTTAGTTATTCGTAACGTAAAGATTCAATTGGGTCTAAGCGAGCGGCTTTCCAAGCCGGAAACAAACCGAAAAACAAACCGATGCTGACCGAAGCGACAAAACCGACAATCGGCGCCCAGAGCGGAACGTAAGACGGCATCGCCAATCGCACCAGAAACGTTAAGCCCCAGCCGATTGCCAAACCGAGCAGACCGCCGAAGCCTGTCAAAGTCATCGCTTCGATCAAAAATTGGAGCATAATATCGGAGCGGCGCGCGCCGATAGCTTTGCGAATTCCGATTTCTCTTGTTCTTTCCGTCACGGAAACGAGCATAATATTCATCACCCCGATTCCGCCGATCATCAAACCGACCGACGAGATAACAATCATCGCAATCGCCACGCCACCCGTAATGGCGCGAA
This sequence comes from Pyrinomonadaceae bacterium, assembly GCA_036400075.1. Taxonomy (GTDB): domain Bacteria; phylum Acidobacteriota; class Blastocatellia; order Pyrinomonadales; family Pyrinomonadaceae; genus JALZCH01. The sequence continues at coordinate 10,853 of DASWLV010000007.1, read as the reverse complement.
ATTGTTCGACGATTGATTCGGATGTCGCCATCCCGAAATTGTTCGGCTGACCGAACGCGACTTGACGCCGGACGCGGAGCATATCTGTAATCTGGTCTTTCGCCACGTCCATTTGTCCGACCGATTTCGCGACCGCCAGAATAAACAAGTCCTGAGCGTTCGGTTTTAATTTTTGCGCGACACCGAACGGAATGTAAATTGTGTTGTTTGAATCGTCCGAGCCGCCGCCGAAAAGCATCTGCTCGCGTTTTTGCAGCAGACCGACAATGCGATAAGGCTCGCCGCCGATTTCCAATTCCTGTCCAACCGGCGAGCCGTAATTAAAAAAATTATCGGCGACCTGCGCGCCGATAACGCAGACTTTCTGATTTTCCGTCGCTTCAAAATCGGTAAACCAGCGTCCTTCGAGCATAACTTCCGAGCCGCTTTTTTCGATGTCCGGGTACGTTCCCTGCATATTGACGTTCGAAGTGGTTTTCCCGTTTGGTCCTGTAATCATAATTCTTTGACCGAACCAATTGCTGGAAATATCCAGAATCGGAACTGCGGTTTCCAGAGCAGGAAGCTGTTTGAGCGCTTCGGCGTCGTCTTCGGTCAAAGGTTTTCGCAAACGTTCCTCGCGCGTCAGATTTCCGGTGCGGATTCCCGGCTCGAATTTGGCGATAAAAATCGAGCGCGTGCCGAAAGATTCGACTTCCTTTTTCACCGCCGCGTCTATTCCGCTGATGATTGACGAAATCAGCATCACCGTAATCACGCCGATAACGACTCCGACGATTGTCAGAGCCGAGCGCAATTTGTTGGCGCGCAGCGTATTTAAACCCATCACGAGATTCTCGTAAATATGGTTGCGAAAAACAGTCGTAATTCCTTTAAACATAATTTTAATCGGCTCTCAAAGCCTCAATCGGATCGAGCCGCGCGGCTTTCCATGCCGGAAAAAGTCCAGCCATAATGCCGACTCCGGCTGAAACGCCGATTGCGACAATTGCGGAAAAAAGCGAGATTTGCGTCGGGATAAACAGGCGGGAAACTATTACACCTACTGCGAGCGCGATTAACAATCCGATAAATCCGCCGATTGCCGATAAAATCGAAGACTCGAACAGAAATTGCCGCAAAATGTCTACTTGCCGCGCGCCCATTGATTTGCGGATTCCGATTTCTCTCGTTCTTTCCGTCACGGCAACGAGCATAATATTCATAATCACGATTGCGCCGACGATGAGCGCAATCGAAGGAACGGCTAAAATGACAATCGAAATCGTGCCGAGAAGCCGGTCTCGAATTCCGGTAATTGCATCGGGCGTGATAATGCCGAAATTGTCTTTTTCCAAATATCCGAGCTTGCGCTTTGAACGCATCAACACGCGAGCTTCGTCCACCGCGTCTTTAAAAAATTTGTCCGATTTGGCTTTCACCACAAAATACAATCCGCGATTGCGGATAAAACCACCGAACTGGCTGCCGTAAGTTTTGAGCGGAGCCATAATAAAATTGTCCTGCGGCTGCCCGAAAACCGTTCCTTTTGCGCGCGCCACGCCGACGATTCGATAAGGCACGCCGCGAATATAAATTTCTCCGCCGACGGCGCCGCCGTAAGGAAACAGTTTGTCCGCAACGTCCGCGCCGACAAAGGCAACGCGCATCGCGGCGGCGTTTTCCGTATCGGTGTAAAATCTGCCGTCGGCAATATCTATATTTTCGATGTCGGCGACAATCGGTTCAGCGCCGGAAACTCCGATGTCTTCCAAAACCTGCGTCCCGCGCTTGACCTGTGTGCGGCTGCCGCCCGCCCGCGCGCCGATTTTGTCAATCAACTGCGCTCGCGTCTGGATGTATTCCATTTCGTCGAGAGTCAAATCCTTGTTGCGTCGCTGCGCGGCGGCAATTGTGTCGCTGTCTTTGAAATCGTTGAACGGATCGAAACGGCGAATCGAAAACGAGTTCGAGCCGATTCCGGCGATTTTTTCGTCAACGTAGCTGTTAAAGCCTTGAATCAGCGAAAGAACGACCATAAACGCCGTGACGCCGATAATCATTCCGAGTAGCGTCAAAAACGAGCGCAGTTTATGCGCCCAGATTTGGGAAAATGCGAGTTTTAAAGTTTCGGAAAAATTCATTTATAGGAAGACGGAAATTGTAGTTAATACGAAACCGGCTCGATTTAGTTTAGATGCCGGAAAATCAGAAAAGCGGGCTGAATGTTTCAAGCCCGCTTTTTCACATTATTTAGCCGTTTATTGATCAATTTCCCCGGCGCATCCCGGGTGACCGCATTCGCAAGCGATTCCCGTAATGTCCTGTTCGCCCGCGCTTCTGCAAGCCGCGCTGCAATATTCCGCATCATTGTTCACACGGCAGCTACAATTCGCGTGTTTGCATTTATCGTTTCTATCTGCCATTTATCGAACTCCTTTCAGGTTTTCTCAATCTTAGAAAACGAACGGACGTAAATCAAGATTTCTGCGACAAACGAAAAGTTAAATTATTCATAACGCAAACATTCAATATGAAAAAGAGCGACACATTAGGTATTATTTGAAGAATTAGACTCGACGTTATAGGATTTTTTTCTGCGAAGTATCGCGCCCGAATCTGAGCGCCGATTCAACAACGCAAAGCGCATTACAAGCTCTTATCGGCTGATTAAAACCAAATTTAATATGAGTTACGCAGTTGAAATGCAATGGCAGAAACACGACCGTCAGGGAGTGTGCTTTATTTTTACACACTCCCTGACGGTCGTGTTTCTGCCTCCAACTGCGTAACTACTATTTAATTTAAATTCAAAGATGCAGAACCCCAATGAAGACACCACAAAGATAATCGGCGGAACAGACGAGCCAACGCTCAAGCTTGACGAATCGTCTGCGGAAAACAGGCAAACGATACTTCAACATTCGCCTGAAACCGCTCCGACACAGCTTGCGACATACGAATTACAAGAAGGCGAAACTATACACAATACAATTGAGCCGGCAGATGAAAACGCTCTGCGTCCGAATCGTCTGCGGTTTGCGCTGATTTGCCTGCTTTTCGCTTTGCTTCTCGCTGATTTTGCAGCGCTCACTTATCAATATTTTTTCTTCGACAGCAGCGCGGTCGAATGGCAGACCAAAGTCGAAGGAAACAGCGTCCGCATCGCTCTATTGCTGAATGAAAATTCGCCGCTTCAAGTAAATGACGAAATAATCAGCATCAACGGACTAAGCGTTGACAGGAATGATGAAATCGAAAAAGCCACGATTCAACAGAAACCCGGAACCGCTTTTCAAATTCGGGTAAAACGCGGTGAGGAAAATCGTGAATTTCAACTCGTAACTTTGCCGCTGTCTGCAATTGACCGTTTTGTCGGCTTTTTGGAAATCGTTCTTATTCCGGCGAGTTTTTTGCTGGTCGGGATGCTGATTTTTCTGCTCAAGCCGAACGATCAAATGGCGCTTCTGACGGCTTTGATGTTTTGCGGTCTCTCTTTGGGAATCGGCAAAGTGCCTTTGAGAGCCGAGATGCCGGAGCTTTTCCAAAACCTCAGATTTTTCTTTTCAATCTTTACCACGCCGGCAGCCGCGCTCTTTTTTCATTTCGCGCTCGTGTTCCCTGAGCGTCCGCGTTTCGTTCGTCGTTTTCCTCAAATCGAATGGCTGCTGTATTTACCCGCGCTGCTTTTTATACCGGGGATAATGTATCACTATCTCGGATTGGAAAATTGGTTTCCGGCAAACGAATGGATCAGGATTTTACTAGTTTCCATTACTTCGCTTTTTTCGGCTCTCTTTTATCTCATCGGCGGTTTGGTGATGCTGCTGCTCAATTATTTTTGGGCGAGCGGAGCGGCGCGCCGGAAACTAAATGTTGTTGTCGCCGGTGCAATCGCCGCATTTGCGCCGACGTTGATAGTAGTTGCGACAGTCATTGCCGCTTCAATTTTTGGAATTGAAATTCAGACTGAAGGCAGAGATTGGTTATCAATTGTTATTCTTCTGCCGCTTCTCCTGATTCCGGTTTCTTTTGCTTACGCAATTGTGCGGCATCGAGTCATCCCCGTTTCGTTTATTGTGCGGCGCAGCCTGCAATATCTTTTAGCGAAAAACGCGCTCCGGCTTCTTCTTATTTTACCCGTCGCCGGAATCGTCTGGAATATTGCATCGAATCCAAATCGCACTTTAGCCGAGATTCTTTTCCGAAATTCTCTGTTGTTTTATTTATGCATCGCGATTGCCGTAATTGATTTTTTGCTGATGCGTTCGCGTTTGAATGAATGGATTGACCGCCGATTCTTCCGCGAGCAGTACGATCAGGAACGCATCCTGGGCGCGCTGGTTGACGACGTGAAACAGTCGGATTCGATGCCGAAGCTCTCTCGCCTTGTCAGCAGCCGCATTCAATCCGCTTTGCACCCGACGAGCGTTTATCTTTTTTACGAAGACCAACGCGGCGGCAGCGATTTCAGCATCGGTTTTACGACGAGCGAAAACTCGGCAAATCTGAAGCTCGCCGCCGATTCGCCACTTTTGCGTTTTATGCAAACAAAACGCGGCGCGGTCGAATTTCCTTTGGATGACGACGGCGCAGATTTGCCGCGTCGGGAAACCGATTGGCTGCGTTCAATCGGCGCAAATCTGCTCGTCCCGATGCACGGCACGGACGGCAAGCTCGCCGGATTTTTCTCACTCGGCGAAAAGATGTCGGAAATTCCGTACACCGGACGCGACAAACAATTACTCGAAACTCTGGCAAATCAAATCGCTCTCGTTCACGAAAATCTCAGCTTAAAAGATCGCGTGCGGCGCGAACAGCAAATTAAAACCGAAGTTCTTTCGCGTTTCGATGAGGGCAACATTAATTTGTTGAAAGAATGCCCGCGCTGCGGCAGATGTTACGACCGAAACGGCGAAAAATGTGAGGCGGACAATTCGGAGCTGATTTTTACTTTGCCCGTTGAGCGCACGATTGAAAATCGCTATCGTCTGGAAAAACTAATCGGCAAAGGCGGAATGGGCGCGGTTTACGAAGCAACTGATTTGCGGATTAACCGAATTGTCGCGCTCAAGATTTTGAGCGGCGCAAGTTTCGGCAACCGCGAAGCTCTGCGGCGTTTTGAGCGCGAAGCGCAAACCGCCGGACGGCTTCAACACCGCAACGTCGTCACAATTTTCGATTACGGCACGCTTTCGACCGAAGGCGCGTTTCTCGTGATGGAACTTGTGCCCGGCGAGAGCTTGAAAGAGGTTTTAAAACGCGAGGGCAAATTAAATCTAAAAACAATCGGCGACTGGTTTTCGCAAATCTTAAACGGCGTCGAAGCCGCGCACAAAGCCGGAATTGTCCATCGAGATTTGAAGCCGGACAATGTTCTGGTGTCGCACACGGAAGCTGGCGAATTTCGCTTGTGCATTTTGGATTTCGGACTGGCAAAGCTGAGCGAAAAAGAGCTTGCGGGCGTGACCACGCCCGGCACGATTATGGGAACTTTCGGCTATATGCCGCCCGAACAACTGCGCGGCGAGCAGACCGACGAACGCAGCGATCTTTTCGCCGTCGGCGTGATGATTTACGAAGCTTTGCAGGGCGAAAAGCCGTTTCGCGGGCGCAGTTATCAAGAACTGGTGCGAGCTATGAACGATGAATTGGTTTTACAATCGGACGAACCGTTAACCGGGTTTTTTGAAAAGTCTCTGGCGCGCGAACCGGAAAATCGTTTCGTTTCGGCAAGCGCGATGAAAAACAATTTGACGCGGGCGATTGCCGATTTGCAAAATTAATTAATGGAAAATCAAAAAACGTGGTTTGCGGTTGACGTTTCGCTCGCGCCCGGAGCCGTCGAAGCCGTTGAATTCGGATTAAACGAAGCGGGCGCAAATGGCACCGAATACAGCACGCTCGGCAAAAAGGAAATCGGCGAAACGGTTTCCGTCATTGGTTATTTTGATGAAAAGCCGAATCTGGAAACAATCGAAAGCGAAATCAAAAATTCGCTGACAATTTACAATTTGCCGCTCGATTCAATTAACGAAATCAATTTGCGCGAAGTTGAAAACCACGATTGGCTGGCGGAGTGGAAAAAACACTGGCGACCGACCGAAACGGCAAAATTTATTGTTGCGCCGACTTGGAGCGAAATTGAAACGACAGACAAAATCGTTTTAAGAATCGAGCCGGGAATGGCTTTCGGAACCGGAACGCACGAAACTACGCGGCTTTGTTTGCAGGCAATCGAAGAAAATTACGAGCCGGAAATGAGTTTTTTCGATGTCGGAACGGGAACCGGCGTTTTGGCAATGGCAGCGGCAAAGCTACAAGGCGAAAGTCGAAAAGCGAAGGGCGAAAATATTTTGGCGTGCGACACCGATGTAGATTCGGTGAGAATTGCCGCAGAAAATGCCGAAATAAACGGCGTTGCGGACAAAATCGAGTTTTACGTCGGCTCGATTAAACCTGAAACGCCGCAGTTTGATTTTGTTGCGGCGAATTTAACGGCTGATGTGATTGTGCCGCTGCTGCCGTTGTTAGTCGAGAAAGCCGTTAAAACGCTTGCTTTATCGGGAATTTTGCGCGAGCAGCAAGATTGGGTGACAGGCGAATTGAACAAATTGCAAATTTCAAATTTCAAAATTCAAGCTCAAGGCGAATGGATTTCGATTGTCATAAATAATGCGTAGATTCTTTGCCGCGCCGGAAAATTTCAGCGAAAAGGAAATTCGGTTAAACGAAGATGAATCGCGTCATTTGCGTGATGTTTTGCGTTTGCGAGCCGGCGAAAAGGTCGCGGTTTTTGACGGCATGGGAAACGAGTTTCTGTGTTCGATTGAACGAATCGAGCGGAAAGCTGTTTCGTTATTAATTTTAGAAAAAATCAATGCGCCGTCGCCCGAATCGGATTTGAATTTAACGCTTGCCGTTGCGCTTTTGAAAGGCGAAAAGTTTGATTTGGTCGTGCAGAAAGCGACCGAGTTGGGCGTAAAACGAATTTTGCCGCTCGAAACCGCGCGCGCCGATGTGAAAATCAAAGACGAAAAAGATGTCGCCAAAAAACTCGAACGCTGGCGGCGCATTGCGCTCGAAGCCGCGAAACAATCGGGGCGCGCTGTTGTTCCCGAAGTTGAAAAGCCGATTGATTTTGAAGATTTCGTCAAAACGAGTTCGGGCGAACGCATCTTTTTCGCCGAACGCGGCGGTGAGGAATTGAATCAAATACCGAACAGGGATTTTGAAAAATTAACAATCGTCGTCGGAGCGGAAGGCGGTTGGGACGAACGCGAAATCGAATTGGCGCGCGCCGAAAATTTTAGAATTCTGACGCTCGGAGGCAGGATTCTGCGGGCGGAAACGGCGGCAATTGTTACAGTTGCTTTATTGCAACATTTGTTTGGAGATTTACGTTAATGAAACTTCGGACAAAAAATCCGAAATTTCGGATAAAAAGGCTGTTCGGGAATTGACGAATCGCCCCAGACGAGAGCAAAATAATCGTTGCGCTTAAAACCGAATTAATCAAGGATGGCGAATAATCAACAACACGCGGTCACCCGCGCCAAATCGGATTTGGCAAAGCGGCTTGGAATCGCGGAAAACGAAATTTCGGAAAGTACGGTTGAATCGACTGATTTTCCCGATATGTCTCTCGGCGCACCCGTCAATGACGAGTTGAGCGGACAGATGGTTGTTTCGGGACATCGCATTCAACTGAATGCAAAGGGAAAAAATTACGAATATCGCGCCGACGACGCAGGAGAATCTCTGCGTCTTTTCAATTTCAACGGCGCAAATCACATAGTTTAGCGAATTTATCGAGTTTCCGAGAAAATCACTCGTAACTCGACAAATTAGACAAACTCATAAAATATGAATCGTCAAAATATTTGGCTTCATCTTGCAATCGCGGCTTCATTAATTGTTATTGCCGCAGTTGTCGGACAAATCAGACGCTGGGAATTTCAGCACAACGAAAACTTAGCAACAACAGCTAAACCCGAATCAACAAAAGCTTGTGCGATGTCGCGCTCGCGCGCCGAACGCGAACCGGAAGTGTTGGTTCGATTCAAAGCAAATGTTTCTTTATCGGAAATCAAGAAAATCGCCGACCGCAAAAACGATTTGGTTGAAGACGAAATCGAATCGGTCAAAAACCTGGTGGCGATTGACGATTTAAGCAATCGCGCTCCCGAAGCCGTCGCCGAAGAATACCGGCAACTCGGCGAGATGGTCGAATACGCCGAGCCGAATTTTGAAATCAAGCTCGCTCCGCCCGATAGCAGCGACAAAGCCGTTGCTCCGTCAGTCGACGATGGCGAAAATCTTCCGAACGATCCGTATTTCGTCGCGCAATGGGCGCTCAGAAACAACGGGCAAAACAACGGCAAGGAAAAAGCCGACATTGATGCGATAAACGCTTGGGCAAAAACCAAAGGCAGCCGCAAAATCGTCGTCGCGGTTCTTGACAGCGGCGTTGATTATACGCATCAGGATTTAATCGAAAACATCTGGCAGCGTCCCGATTCGGTTCCGGCTTACAAAGACGACGAATTGGGAACATTCGACGACAAACAAGGTTTTAATTCGGCGGAAAATATCGGCGATCCGATGGACGATAACGGTCACGGAACGCACTGTGCCGGAGTCGTCGGCGCGGTCGGCGATAACAACGAAGGAATCGCCGGAATCAACTGGAACGTCGAGATAATGCCGCTCAAGTTTTTGGGCAAAGGCGGTTTCGGTTCGACGAAAAACGCGATTGAAGCCATAAACTACGCGATTGACCGCAAACGGGCGGGCGTCAACGTCCGCGTCATCAGCGCAAGCTGGGGTTCGACCCAGTATTCGCGCGCGCTGGAAGACGCGATTCGCAAAGCCGGCGAAGAAGGCATTTTATTTGTCGCCGCCGCCGGAAATTCGAGCGCGAATACAGATAAATTTCCACATTATCCTTCGAGCTACAAATTGCCTAACGTCGTCAGCGTAGCGGCTCTGGACAGGTTTGATGCGCTCGCTTCGTTCTCAAATTACGGTGCGAAATCGGTTCACATCGCCGCGCCGGGCAAAGAAATTATGAGCACCTGGCTCAAAGGCAATTACCGCGAAGCCTCCGGGACTTCGATGGCGACGCCGCAAGTTTCCGGCGTTGCCGCGCTTGTTTTGGCGGTCAAACCGAATTTGAGCGTCGAGGATTTGCGCGAACGGCTTTTAAAATCGGTTGATAAATTGGACGCGCTCGACGGCAAAATCGAAAACGCCGGACGTTTGAACGCCGCTAAAGCTGTCGGCGAATAACCGAAATTAAATCGAAAAAAAGAGGGCTTCAATTTTTGAGCCCTCTTTTTTTATTGATTCTTGGCAAAAACAGATTTGCGGTTAAAATTAACAAAATGGATCGAACCAAATCAGGGCGCGTAAACGTCGCTAAAGATGTTTTTAAAGAAGCCGGGAAAAACTTTTTGATGGGGATTCCGGCGTTCAGGCGTTGGCGTTTAAAACGCCCGCGCGCCGGAGCTTTTTTTACGGGCGCTGATGAAGAATTGGAGCGTTACGCTTTTTTGGGTTTGAATCTGTTGCAAAAGTATGTCGGAACTGTTGAAGGAAAGCACGTTTGCGAAATCGGCGCGGGCGATTATCTGACTTCCGGTTTGGCGATTTTGGCGGCTGGCGCGGCATCTTACACCGTCATTGACCGCTTTCCCGGCGATTATACGGGTGCAACTGCAAAAGATTGGTATCGAGGCATCGAAGATAACTGGTCGCGGTTTTATCCTGAAATCGCATGGGCGAAAGATTTGCGCGCCGCCGATTTTCCCGAAAAATATTCCGACCGCATCGAGCTGATTCGCGAACCGATTGAAACCGCAAAGCCGGGGAAAAAATATGACATCGTTTGCTCATTTCAGGTCGGCGAACACATTTCAAACCTTGAGTCTTTCGCGGAAATCAACAAACGCCTTTTAAAGCCGGACGGAATTGCGCTGCACCGCGTTGATTTCGGTCCGCACGATTGCTGGTTTCAATATGAAGACCCGCTGACGTTTCTACAGTTTCCAGACAATTTGTGGCGTTTGACAGGCTCGAATCGAGGCACGCCGAATCGTCTCAGGCATCACGAATTTATGAATGCTTTTGAAAAAGCCGGACTTGCGGTTGAGATTGCTAAAATAGATTATTTCGAGGAAACTTCGATTGATTTCACAAAACTCAATAAAAAGTTTCGGCAAATGCCGCGTGAATCTCTGCTCGTCGGCGTCGTAATTTACAAATTGTGCAATAACTTAAACGGCATTAACTGAAGACTGCTGTAAATCAAGCTAAATTAAGCGTCGGAGCTATGCTGAAATCGAGATAAGCGTTTTTCATACGCCTCGCGAGCAATCTGCACGTCTTCGAGAAAATACGATAGCTCGCTTAAGAGAAGCGCCTGCGCTCCGTCAACCAATGCTTTGGTCGGTTCGGGATGAAAATCAACGAGAATCATATTCGCGCCGGCAATAACGCCCTGCGCCGTGACGTGAATGATGTCGAGAATTCCTTCGGGTCCGCGGCTGCGCGCGCCGACCGAGTGTGACGGATCAATGCAAACCGGCATCCGCGTCAGGCGTTTAACGACCGGAACGTGCGCGAAATCCACGAAATTTCGATGTGGGTCGGCGATGTTGGTTTTCATTCCGCGCAGCCCGAAAATGACTTTGCGATTGCCTTCGCTAGCGAGATATTCGGCGGCGTTGAGGGATTCGTCGAGCGTAATTCCGAAACCGCGTTTGAGCAAAACGGGAAATTCCTGCTGCCGCCCGACGCTTTTTAGAAGCTCAAAATTTTGCGTGTTGCGCGTCCCGATTTGCAGCATCACGCCCGTCGGGTTTCCGGTTTGA
>DASWLV010000006.1:0-15006 GCA_036400075.1 Pyrinomonadaceae bacterium | reverse complement strand
ACAATTCTGATGTATTCGTCGGCGGTCGGATAATTTGAAGTCGGATGAATCTCATCAATCGCGCTCCAGTCCCATTCGTCGCGGAGGTGTTTATCTTTGGTCAAAAGCGTGACGTGACAACCCAAATCTTTAGCTCTTCTTAAAAACGGTATGCCTTTAAAATCCGAAGCAAGACAGACAATGTTCATAAACTATTTATATTTTTTAAGACCGCAACAATATCGCATAAAACCTCGTAAAAGACAACGCAGACAAGTCTTTTGACACCTTATTTGGAGCGTGTTACTTTGCCTTTTGAGGGTTTATAAAAATGGATGCTTTCGGCGCTGAACTGATCGGTCGGCTGTTAATTTTTCTGGTGACGCTGCTCCTGGCGATTTCAGCCCACGAAGCCGCGCACGCCTGGATGTCGAGCAAATACGGCGACGACACGGCGCGAATGCTCGGTCGCGTGACGCTCAATCCGATCTCGCACACCGATCCGATTGGCACGCTTTTAATTCCCATCGTCGGCTTTATTTTCGGCGCAATGGGCGGCGCGTTGGCTTCGATTCCGCTGATCGGCTGGGGCAAACCGACGCCCGTAAATCCGCGCAACTGGACGAACTACAAACAAGCCAACGTAATGGTTTCAATCGCTGGAATGCTGGCGAATCTGCTGATTGCGCTTATCGCTTTCACCATTGCCAAAATTTTAATGGCGACCGGAACGCTTACAATTTACGACGTACTCGCAATAAATAACGAGCTTGGAGCAACACCAAGTCCGATTGGAATTTTGCTAAACATGATGTTGTTTTTAAACGTCTCGCTGGCGATTTTCAATCTCTTGCCGTTTCCGCCGCTCGATGGCAGCAAAGTTCTCTCGACGTTTTTGCCCGCAAGCTGGCAGCCCGTGATGGATATGCTCGAACAATACGGCTTTATGATTTTGCTGCTGTTGATGTATATGGGCTTTATCGGCGCAATTATGTATCCGGTGCGAGTAATTGTTCGGAACTTATTAATTTTCGGAAGTTATTAATTATGTAATCTCGGCAAGCAGATTTTAACCGTTGCTTTCTAAATGGAAACCCAGCAATTAACTTTCGATTTTCAAACGACTATGCCGCACATCGTCGCCGAACGCGGCAATGATGAATTAAAGCTGCGGCTCGGCGAGTTTGCCGGTCCGCTCGATTTGCTGCTGCATCTCGTCAAACAAGAGCAGGTCAATATTTACGACATCCCGATTGCCCGCATCACGGATGAATATCTACGTTATTTGCGATTGATGAAACACCTCGACATTACAATGGCGAGCGATTTTCTGGTGATGGCGGCGCAGCTTATCGAAATGAAAACGAAAATGCTGCTCCCGCGCGACCCGTTTACAGATGAAGCGGAAGAAGAAGCGATTGATCCGCGCGAGGAGCTTGTTCGGCGTCTTCTCGAACACCAAAAATTCAAATCCGCCGCGCAGATGCTCTGGACGAAATCAACTGTCGAACAATCGGTTTTCAAGCGCGGAAAAACCGAAACCGACAATCAAACGGCGGAAATCAACGCGACGGTTTTCGATTTAATCTCGACTTTTCAAAAAATTCTCGCCCGCCAAAAAGAAGAAATCAAACTGGAAATCGAGCGCGAAGAAATGTCGCTCGCCGAAATGCTCGACAACCTGAAAAAACGCCTTTCTGTCGAAAAGAAATTAAATTTAACCGAGTTTTTTTCAATCGCGCGAAGCAAACGCGAACTGATTTTAGCTTTCCTCGCTGCGCTCGAACTCGTCCGCACGGAATCGGTTCGATTAGTCCAAAACCGAATTTTCGGCGACATCTTTGCCGAATCTTTTTAATATTGATGCGAATCAAGAGTAAAAACTCTTCTTTGCGTTTTTTGCGTTTAACCTTTGCGTCCTTTGCGGTTTAATTCTGAAGAAAATTAAACCGCAAAGGACGCAAAGGTTTTCGCAAAGGATGCGGAGAAGGGTTTGACTGTTGAATTTTTAACCACTGCTCTTGATTCACATTATTTATCGCTATTGCACAAACAGCCGGCTTTGGAGAAACTGTTCGTATGGCGATTGGCGGCGAAGAATTTCGGGAAGCGTTAAGAAACTGGGCGAGCGGCGTGACAGTCGTTACAGCCAAAGACCGCTCAGGTAATCTGCACGGAATAACGGTCAGCGCGTTTACTTCCGTCTCGCTTCAACCGCCGCTCGTCTTGATTTGCATTGATAAATTTACCGGCAGCCATTACGCTTTCGCCGAAAGCCCGTATTTTGTCGTCAATATTTTAAGCGACGAGCAGGAATTTCTTTCGCGTCAATTCGCCACGCCGCTGCGCGATAAATTCGATAACATCGAATTTGAAGAAACATCAAACGGCGTTCCGATTTTACCGGGCACACTGTGTAATCTTGAATGTCGTCTCGTTTTGTCTTACGAAGGCGGCGACCACACGATTTTTATCGGGGAAATCGAAAAAGCGGTCACCCGCGAAGGCAAACCGCTTCTTTATTTTCAGGGAAATTACGGCGACATCTTACCGCGCTTGGATTAGAAAAGGAGAAAAGGAGAAAGGGAGAAGAGGAATTAAACAAAGTAATTGTTCCTCTGCTCCTTTTCTCCTTTTCTCCTCTTCTCTATTTCTGTTCGTGCAATGTTTTGAGTTTTTGAATCTCAAACGTCCGGCTTCCGGCGGGAGTTTGAACGCGAACTTCGTCGCCTTCTTCTTTGCCCATCAAGCTGCGCCCAATCGGTGAAGCCGAGGAAATAAAGCCTTTCGGCGGATCGCTTTCTTCCGGCGTGACAAGGCGATAAGTCACGATTTCGTCTTTGTCCGCGTCGTAAAGCTCGACAATCGAGCCGTAAGCGACTTTATCAATCGGAATTTTCGATAAATCAATTGATTCGATTTCGTGCAGACGCTCTCTCAATTGCCGGGTGCGCGAAGTTAAAACTTCCTGTCTTTCGAGCGCCGCTTTGTATTCGGCGTTTTCGCGCAAATCGCCGTACTCCACCGCTTTTTTAATTTCGCGCGGGAGCGAAACCGTCAGTTCGTAATCAAGCGCTTTCAATTCGGCTTGCAGTTTTTGCTTAATATCTTCAGTCATTCTTTAAAAATGGTAATAAGTAATAAGTAATAAGTAATAAGTCTAAAAATATTTACTTATTACCTATTACTTATTACTTATTACTAATCTAAAATCATTGTCTCATAAATTGCGGTTCGTCGGGCGCTGCAAACGAGATTCCAACGTCGCGCGCGGTTCTGATTAGTTGTCCGTCGGCTGAGACTGATTTGATGTTTGTGACGGCTTCGGCGAGCGGCACGGTGATAATCGAAGCCGATTGCAGCCCGACCATTACGCCGCGCTGTCCTTCAGCCAGCGCGCGAACTGCGCACGCGCCGAAATTCGTCGCCAGCATTCGGTCAAAAGCATTCGGTGTACCGCCGCGCTGCAAGTGTCCCAAAACGACGACGCGCGATTCTTTGCCGGTTTCTTCTTCGACGCGCTCGCGGATGTGTTCGCCGATTCCGCCCAAACGTTTGGCTCTGTCCGTTCCGCCCGAATCAACGTATTTCGCTTCGCCGCCCAATTCCTTCGCACCTTCGGCGACGACGATGTTGGTAAAACGCGAGCCGCCGGCTTCTCTGGCTCTGACTTTTTCAACCACACGCTCCATCACAAACGGAATTTCCGGGATTAAAATCACATCGGCGCTGCCCGCCAAACCGGAATGCAAAGCGATCCAGCCCGTGTCTCTGCCCATCACTTCCAAAATTATTACGCGGTCGTGTGATTCCGCCGTCGTGTGTAAACGGTCGAGCGCTTCGGTCGCGATGTCGCAGGCGGTTTGGAAACCGAATGTCAATTCGGTGCAAGCCAGATCGTTGTCAATCGTTTTCGGGACGCCGATAACCGGAAAGCCGCGACGATGAAACTGTTCGGCAATCGCCAGCGTTCCTTCGCCGCCGAGAATGACGAGCGCTTCGATTTCCATCCGGCGCATATTCTCAATCGCTTCGCGTATCGGCTCGTCCGGGTAATATAATTCGCCAGCGGGCGTGTGGCAGCAAAAATGTCCGCTGTTGCGCGTGCCTAAAATCGTGCCTCCGCGCGGCAATAATCCCGCAACATCGGTTGTACTCAGATTTCGCAGTTGCAATTCGCCGATTAAGCCTTCAAAACCGTCTTCGATTCCGACGACTTCCATCCCGAATTGACGAATCGCAGTTCTCACCGCCGCCCTGATAACCGCATTCAAACCGGGCGCATCGCCGCCGCCCGTCAATATTCCGATTTTTTTATACATAACTTAAAAATTCAAAATTAGGATGCAAACTTTAAATCGAAAGATTTAATTGATTTTCCGCGCATTCAGATTAACGCCTTCTGAAAATAGGAAATAGGAAACAGGAACAGAGAAAATCGAAACTCCTCCGTTTCCCATTTCCTATTTTTATCCTATTCTCACATCTCTTTCAGCACATCGAACAAAACTTCGTTGTCGGGCGATTCTAAAATCTCGTAATTTTTAACGTAAGCGATTTTGCCCGATTTATCCACGATGAAAATCGAGCGCCCGCTGAATCCCATTTTCTCAAGCCAAACTCCGTACATTTTTGCCACTTCGCCTTTCGGATGAAAATCGGCGAGCAAATCGTAACTTAATTCGCCCAAACTTTTCGCATACGCGGCGTGGCACGGAACACTGTCAATCGAAATGCCCAAAACTTGGGCATCATATCCCGCAAAGCGTTCTTTGTCCGCTTCAAAGGACGATAATTCGCCTTTTCAAACCGATGTCCAATCAAGCACGTAAAAAGCGATCACGACGTTTTGTTTGCCCCGAAAATCCGAAAGCCGAACCTTTTTATCCTTCTCCAAATGGCTCGGCAATTCAAAATCGGGAGCGTTGTCTCCAATTTGTAACACTAGAAACTTTTCTCCTTTTCAAAATTTAATTTGTCAAACTTATTATTAGTTTTTCAATCTGTAAACAGATTAACTCTCTTTTTCCGCTCGTTTCAAGATTTAATTTGAACTAAAAAAGCAAAGAAGACACAAACATATTGCCTGCGTCTTCTTTGCGCCCGCCCCTGATTCGTCAAAACGTTTTACGCCGCTCCGGCGGATTCCACAGTTTGGCTGGCAACAGGAATTCCCAGACCTTCGGCGACGCGGCGACCGTAATCGGCGTCGGCTTGCGTAAAGTTATAAACCATTCGGTCTTGAATATCGCGGTCGCATTGACTCAAAGCGCTGACGAGATTGCTGATCAATTCGTCGCGTTCCCAATCTTCAAACGAGCGATAGCGTTCGCCCGCCTGTCTGAAATTTAAAGGTCGGCTGATCGGCTGGCGCGAAACGTGACCGGAAACGAACGGTCGGTGATCAACGACGCCTTCCGGTTTTGGCGTTTCGATTAATCCACCTTTGGCGCTCGGCTCGTAATTAACGTGCGGATTTTCGCCCGCTTCAACGCCGTCAACGTGATATGCCATTTGCCCGTCGCGCTGATTCGTCGCCACGCGTTTTTTCGGCGCGTTAATCGGCAATTGTAAATAGTTTGTCCCGACGCGGTAACGCTGCGTGTCCGAATAAGAAAACGTGCGACCTTGCAGCATTTTGTCATCGGAAAAATCGAGTCCGTCAACCAGAACGCCGGTTCCGAAAGCGGCTTGTTCGACCTCGGCGAAATAATTCACTGGATTGCGGTCTAACACCATCCGACCAACGGGAAGCATCGGGAATTTGTCTTCGTCCCAAATTTTCGTGTCGTCGAGCGGGTCCCAATCAAGCTCCGGGTGTTCGTCGTCCGACATAATCTGCACCTGCAATTCCCATTCGGGAAACTCGCCGCGCTCGATGGCTTGGAACAAATCCTGAGTGGCGTGGTTGAAATTGGTTGACTGAATTTTATTCGCTTCTTCCTGCGTCAGATTTATCACGCCCTGTTTCGGAACCCAGTGATATTTGACCAGAACGCCTTCGCCCGCTTTGTTATACCATTTGTAAGTGTTGACGCCCGAACCCTGCATTGTCCGATAGCTCGCCGGAATTCCCCAAGGACTAAACAGCCACGTAATCATATGCGTCGCTTCGGGTGTCAGGCTGATAAAGTCGAAAATGCGGCGCGGGTCTTGTTGGTTCATCACCGGATCGGGTTTGAAAGCGTGAACCAGATCGGGGAATTTGAGCGGATCGCGGATAAAAAAGATTTTTAAATTATTGCCGACCAAATCCCAGTTGCCGTCTTCGGTGTAAAATTTGACGGCGAAACCGCGCGGATCGCGCAGAGTTTCCGGCGAATGCCCGCCGTGAATGACGCTCGAAAAACGCACAAAAAGCGGAGTCCGTTTGCCTTTGCCCGAAAACAATTTGGCTCTGGTGTATTTTTCGACCGGCTCGTCGCCGACCGTCCCGTAAGTTTCAAAATAACCGTGCGCTCCCGCGCCGCGCGCGTGAACGACTCGTTCGGGAATGCGTTCGCGGTCAAAGTGCGTAATTTTTTCCAGAAATTGATAATTTTCCAGCACAGTCGGACCTCGGTCGCCGACGGTGCGCGTGTTTTGATTGTCGTAAACCGGATGTCCCTGCCGATTTGTTAAAGTCGGCTTCTCGCCGCTGCCGTTATTCTCGGTATTTTCCGGCTTAGAGCCGTTTGTTTGTTCGTTATCCATAATTTTTAACCTCCCTTGCTGTCCTGCAAAAAATTCGAGTCAGCCAAATTAAAAAATCGGCGAACTCTCCAAATTATTTTTTCAACTTCAGGTTTTACTGTTTTCTCAAATCGAGCGAATCAGTTTGCGCGGCAAATCTCGCACAATCCTTTTAAAGTCAGTTGAATTGACTGCGGCTCAAAACCCGAGCGACGAGCCGCGAGCGTCATCAATTCGTCCGCCAGTTCGAGGTCTAAATCAACCAGCTTGCCGCAATTTGTGCAAAGCGCGTGATCGTGTCTGCCGGTTATTGCGTCGAAGCGGTTCGCGCCGCTCGCAAAACTGATCTCGGTAATCAATCCGGCGTTTTTTAAGAAATTAAGCGAATTATAAACGGTCGCGTAGCTGATCGAAGGCAGAACGGCGCGCGCCGCTTCGTAAACCTCACTCGCCGTCGGGTGCGCCGTACTTTCGCGGACAACCTGCAAAACCGCTTCACGCTGTTTCGTTAGGACGATTGTTTCGGTTTGGTTTTTCGGTTGATTACTCATCTCTCAGGATTTCGACTTAGAATAATTCTAAATCAATTTGAGGTCAAATGTCTTTTATTTTATGACGCAAAAATGATTGCGGCATTTTTCCCTGTTTGAGCTTGGGTATAATATCAATAAAAGACTGTTTACCGGCGCGGCATTTGATGGCGCAAGAGACAAAACAATATAAAGATTTAGAATGGCTGAAGTTTATTGCCGGCTCAGCCTGCATAGCGTTTGTGACAACGCTTTTCGCGCTTTATCAAAATCAAATAAGTCCGACGACAGTGGCGCTTTCGTTTCTGCTCGTGATCTTATTTACGGCGACATTTGCGGGCAGAAATGCGGCGTTGCTCGCCGCTTTGATTGCGGCATTATCGTTTAACTATTTCTTTTTGCCTCCGTACCGAACTTTTTCGATTTCCGGCTCGCACGATTGGATTTCGTGGGCGGTGTTTATAATCACGGCGTTCGTCACCGGGCAGCTTTCGTTTTATGCGCGCAGCCGGGCGGAAGAAGCGAACCGCCGCAAGCAGGAAACCGAAGAGCTTTACACAAAGCTGCAAGACGCTTTTGAAAAAGCCAGCCGCGCCGAAGCCCTTAAACAAAGCGATAAATTAAAAACAGCTTTGCTCGACGCCGTGACGCACGATTTGAGAACTCCTTTGACTTCAATCAAAGCCGCCGTCACTTCTCTGCTAGACGATGAAAAATCCGATTCGATTGATTTTCGGCTCGACGAGGAAAGCAAACTTGAATTTCTGGAAATTATCAACGAAGAAACAGACCGCCTAAACCGGCAGATTCAAGGAATGGTCGAGCTTGCCAAATCCGAAGCCGGTTTCAGCGGCGACAATAAAACTCTCAACAGCATTGAAGAAATCGTTCAAACCGCTTTGTCGCGTGCCGACAAATCGCTTGCCGATCATCGCGTATTGCTTGAAATCGAATCGAATTTACCGGAGCTTCAAGTTGACGCCAAAGCAGTTTCTCAGGTGATTTACACTTTGCTCGACAACGCCGCGAAATATTCTCCTGCTGAAACGACAATCGTCGTAACAGCGCGTCAAAGCTCGATTGACACGGTGAAAATTTCGGTTGCCGACGAAGGTCGCGGCGTGCCGCTCGAAATACGCGAGCGCGTTTTCGACAAATTTTTCCGCGCCGATTTAGCCGAACGCGAAAAACAATCAATCGGTGGTTTGGGAATGGGTTTGGCAATTGCGCGCGGAATCGTCGAATCGCACGGCGGGCGCATTTGGATAACCGACGGCGCAAACGGGCGCGGCACGCGAGTTATTTTCACAGTTCCGATTCGCGAAATATAAACGAGATGCAAAAAATTCTGATCGTTGACGATGAACCACAGATTACGCGCGTTTTGCGCCGCAGCCTGAGTGCGCATCGTTACGAAGTCCGTACTGCCGCAGACGGCGAAAGCGCGCTCGAAACGTTTCGGGATTTTGCGCCGGATTTAATTATTACAGACCTTTCGATGCCGGAAATGAACGGCATCGAATTATGCCGCGAGATTCGCAAAAAATCGGAAATCCCGATTATCGTTTTGTCGGTCAAAGGCGAAGAAAAAACCAAAGTCGAAGCGCTTGACGCCGGAGCCGACGATTACATTACCAAACCGTTCGGGATTGAAGAATTGCTGGCGCGCGTACGCGCCGCTTTGCGCCGCGCGCCTCAGAAATCCGAGCAGCAAACGGAAAATTTGAGCGAGGGCGATTTTGAAGTCAACTTTGCCGCACGGCAGGTTTTTGTGCGCGGCTCGGAAATTCACCTGACGCCGAAAGAATTCGATTTGCTTGTTTACTTTTTTCAGAATCGCGGCAAAGTCTTAACTCACCGCAAGCTGCTCGCCGCCGTCTGGGGCAGAAATCACACCGAACAACCCGAATATTTGCGCGTCTTTATCGGCAATTTACGCAAGAAAATCGAAACGAATCACGCCGAACCAAAATATATTCTAACCGAACCCTGGGTCGGTTACCGTTTCACTCCTTAACCGAAAATCTTTACAAATTATTTATAAACTCTTTACTCCGTTTTTATTTCATTCCGCCTAAGCTCGAATCATTCGCCGCCATTATTTTTAATGAATGGCGATCTGAGATTTCAGTTTATGACGAATGAAATGATGACTTTCCCGCTCGCACAAAACAAGTTTCCCGCGAAGAAGCACTTGAACGGCGAAGCCTTTCAATCAACTTGGATGCTTTGGCGGATGGGCGCAATTCTTTGTTTTGCGGGCGGCTTTTTGTCGGTTGCTTTGGGCATTTTGCTGATCGTTATTACGTGGTTTACGGCTTCCGCCGTTTCCAGCGTTATTGCAAGAGTGGCGATTATTGAGACGCTTCCGCTAATGATGTTCGGCGCTCATTGCCTCGACAAACTGGATTTTATTGAAAAAGCCGCGAGGAAAAAACGGCTTGGTATCTAAAAACGTTTTATGCGTCTTTTATGTGAAAGGCGTAATTTATCAATTGAAAATTTAGCAGCCGAAGTTGTCCGCAAATTGACGAACAACGCGGGAGAACCGGAGTCGAAAACGACAGGGGCGCAGCAAATTAATTTTGCAGAACACTTCCAAGTTCCAGCCCGACAGCTAATCTCGCAGGCTTTATGGAAGGGCAGCGTCGCAGATATTTATTTTTTAAGCGCGGGCGTTTAGCTTGCGTTTTTTATTTTGACCGAATAAATTATGACAGGTTCTACGTTAACCGATATTCACACGACAATAGCTGAACCGCACATCCCAAAAGAAAAGCCGCAGGGACGTTATCTTTTCGTACTTTCGCTCGCCGCGCTCGGCGTCGTTTACGGCGACATCGGCACTTCGCCCCTTTATGCGATACGCGAATGTTTTCACGGTCCGCATTCAATCGCGACGACGCCGCTGAATATTCTGGGAGTTTTGTCCTTGATTTTCTGGTCGTTGATTATCGTTATTTCGATTAAATATCTGGTTTTCGTGTTGCGGGCGGATAATCACGGCGAAGGCGGAATACTTTCGCTGACGGCTTTGGCGACGCCGATTAAACCTTCCGGGCGAACTGAGCAATGGCTTTTGATTGTCATCGGAATTTTCGGAGCCGCGCTTCTTTACGGTGACGGTGTTCTGACGCCTGCAATTTCGATTTTGGGCGCAATGGAAGGCTTGAGCGTGGCAACGCCGCTTCTAACGCCATACGTCGTGCCGATTACAATTGCAATTATCATCGGATTGTTTCTTTTGCAAAGTCGCGGAACCGCCAGTGTGGGCAAGATTTTCGGACCTGTGACATTGCTCTGGTTTTCAGTTCTGGCGGCACTCGGCATCGCGCAAATTGTTCACTATCCGCAGGTTCTTTCCGCCGTCAATCCTTATTTCGGCGTAGATTTCTTCGTTCGCAACGGCTGGCACGGATTCATCATTCTCGGCTCGGTCTTTTTGGTGGTTACGGGCGGCGAGGCGCTCTATGCAGATATGGGGCATTTTGGAACTCGTCCAATTCGGATTGCCTGGTTCACGTTTGCGCTTCCGGCTTTGCTTTTAAACTACTTCGGACAAGGCGCGCTGCTGCTCGAAAATCCGGCGATGGCGGAAAATCCTTTTTACAATCTCGCTCCGGCGTGGGCTTTATACCCGATGATTTTGCTGGCGACGTGCGCCGCGATTATCGCCTCGCAAGCCGTTATTTCGGGCGCATTTTCGTTAACGATGCAGGCTGTTCAGCTTGGATTAACTCCGCGCTTAAAAATTCTGCACACTTCGAGCAAAGAATTCGGACAGATTTACATTCCGGCAATCAACTGGGCTTTGATGGCAGGCTGTATCGCCATCGTGCTGGGCTTTCAAACATCGAGCAGGTTGGCATCCGCATACGGCGTTGCGGTTACTTCGACGATGGTTATTACGACCGTTTTGTTCTACGTTGTCGCCCGCAAACTTTGGGGTTGGAGTTTTCTGCCCACAGCGGCGTTGTGTTCGTTTTTCCTCGTCATTGATTTGGCATTTTTCGGTGCGAACATTATCAAAGTTCTCGACGGCGGATGGTTTCCACTCTTCCTCGCTGCGGTTATCTTTACGATGATGATGACCTGGAAAAAGGGACGCAACATTCTCGCCGCTCGGATTCAGGAGCAATCCGAGCCTTTGGACGATTTTTTACAGGAAATAATCAGAAAACCTCCGACGCGAGTTCCCGGCACAGCCGTTTTTATGAACGGAAATGCGTCGAGAACGCCGCCCGCGCTTTTGCATAATCTCGAACACAATAAAGTGCTTCACGAGCGCGTTTTGTTTATTACTGTCAAAACGAGACAAGTGCCGTTTGTGGCGTCGGAAGATCGCGTACAATTTGAAGCTCTGGCAAATAATTTTTATCGTTTGCGGGTTTATTATGGTTATATGGAAGACCCGGATATTCCAAATGTGCTGGAAAATCTCAACCAGCCCGAACTAACTTTAAATCTCAAAGAAATCACTTATTTCCTCGGACGCGAAACCATCATTGCCAGCGAGAAACCTTCGGGAATGGCAATATGGCGAGAAAAGCTTTTCTCGCTTCTCTCGCGCAACGCGACAACCGCCACGGCTTATTTCTGTCTTCCGCCGGATAGAGTTGTCGAATTGGGCGAACAAATCGAGATTTAGAGCGAAATGCGTCGTGACAAAAAAAATGCGAAAATTAGTTGATGAAACAAGCCGAACGAAATCAAGCCGAAGTCACGCGCAAAGGCGCGAATCGAATCCGCGACGGACATTTATGGATTTTTAAAAGCGACATCCGCGCCGTTAACTCCGACGGCGGCGCAATCGTCACGGTTTTGGATGAACGCCGCAAATTTTTGGGCAAAGCGTTTTATAGCGACAAAAGCGAAATCGCTCTGCGTTTTATCACGCGAGACGATGTTCGGATTGACAAAGAATTCTGGCGCATAAGAATTCAGAGCGCGGCAAAACGACGAACAACGAACGACGAGCAGCGAACAAACGCGCAGCGTTTAATTTTTTCCGAAGGCGATTTGATTTCGTCGCTCATCGTTGACGTTTACGCTGATGTTTTCGTCGTCCAAACTCTTTCGCAAGGCACTGAAAAATTAAAACAAACATTTGTCGAGATTTTAATCGAAGAATTTGCGCCGCGCGCCATCGTCGAACGCAACGACGTTCGAGTGCGCCAAAAAGAAGAGCTGGAATTGACGACCGGCATTTTGTACGGTGAAGCGCCCGAAGAAATTGTGATCGAACAGGACGGAATTAAATTTTATGTTTCACCGCTCGGCGGACAAAAAACCGGCGCGTTTTTAGACCAGCGCGAAAACCGCTTGGCGCTCAGAAAATACGCCTTCGGAAAAGCTCTCGATTGTTTTACATTTAACGGCGGTTTCGCCTTGAATCTGGCGCAAACCTGCGACGAAGTGACCGCAATTGATGTCTCCGAAGACGCAATCGAATTGGCAAAAAGAAACGCCGTGCTTAACAAAATCGAAAATCTCAAATTTGAAAAGGCTGACGTTTTTGATCGTTTAAAAGATTTGGAAACCGCCGGAGAGAAATTCGACACAATCGTTTTAGACCCGCCGGCTTTTGCAAAAAACCGCCAAACAATCGAATCGGCTCTGCGCGGCTACAAAGAAATAAATTTAAAAGCCTTCCGACTTTTAAACCCGAACGGCATTTTGGCAACCTGCACCTGTTCGTTTCACGCGACCGAAGATTTGTTTTTAGAAACCGTTTTAGCGGCTGCAAGCGACGCGCGCCGCCGCGTCCAACTCATCGAAAAACGCGCGCAAAGCTCAGACCATCCGATTTTGCTCGGCGTGCCGGAAACTCATTATTTAAAATGTTTGATTTTGCGGGTGATGGAATAGAGCAAATTTCATTGAATTGAAATTTTAGCCGATAATTCTGCTGCCGTTTCTCACCGATTCGACGAGTTTTTTTGAGTCCGGCAAAACTTCAACCGCTTTTTGGAGCTGCGGATCAATTTCGAGCAGAACTCGCTGTCCGGTTTCGTTGCCGTAAGCCGCTGTGATGATTTCTTCGCGCAGGCGATTTTTAGCGAAATCAATTTCGGCATTGAGATTTTCGCTCGTCAAACCGAGCTTGGCGTCTTTGCCGACGAAATCACGGAAAGCGGCAAAAACTTGGTCGGTAATTGGAAAATCAGTTGGTCGCAATTCGTGGTCGAACTGAGTTTTGGCAACGCGGTAATTTTCCAGACCGGCAAAGCGCCCGGCTGTGAGCTGGCGCGTGAAATAAAATGCGGCTTCGGCGACGCGCGAGCGAAGCTGCGTAAACTGCTGTCCGGCAACTTTGACATCCGGCTCGATTCCGCCGCCGCCGTAAAAAATTCTGCCGCCCGCAGTCGTCACGGGCGCGCCTTGCGGAGTAGGAGTTGGTGTTGCCGCGTTTGTTTGATGTCCTTGCGTGTAATAATCGTAAATCGAACCGGCTGAATAATCGCGCTGTAAAGAGCGCCCGTAAGGCGTGTAATAACGCGCCGTTGTCAGAGTCAAGCCGGTTTGATAAGGCAAAGTGAAAACTCGCTGGACGAGTCCTTTGCCGAACGTGCGCTCGCCGACGATCAAGGCTCTGGCGTAATCCTGCAAAGCTCCTGCGACGATTTCCGAAGCGGATGCCGAATAACCATTCACAACCACAACAAGCGGAAAATCGTGAACAGCTCCGCCGGTTGATTTGTAATCTTCGGTTCGCGCATATTTCGAGCGTCCGCGCACCGAAACTACGGTTTGTCCGCTCGGAATGAATTGGCTCACCACGTCAATTGATTGCGGCAGCAAACCGCCGGGATTATTGCGAACGTCAAGCACGAGCTGTTTCATTCCCCGCTCTTGTAATTCTTCAATCGCCGCGCTCAATTCATCGCCGGTCGTTTCCTGAAAACCGCCTGTCAAACCGACATAGCCGACGCCGGGACGCAGCATAAACGCATTGCGAATCGAAGGATACGGCACGGCGTCGCGGACGATTTCAAAATCAACGGGTGTATCGGCTCCGGCGCGCTCGATCTTGATTTTTACCGGCGTTCCGCGCGCGCCGCGAACGTTTTTCGAGACCTCCTGACTCGTCCATTCGCGCGCGTCTTTGCCGTCAACTTCGAGAAATCTATCGCCGTAGCGCAGACCGGCTTTTTCCGCCGGAGTTCCTTTGACAATTGCGTGGACGTAAACGCCGTCCGTGTACTGCAAGATTGAAACGCCGATTCCGTAAAATCTGGACGATTGGTCTTCCTGAAGTTTCTGAAATTCGGCGCGCGTAAAATACGACGAATGCGGGTCGAGCGTCCAGAGCATTCCCTGAATCGAGTCTTCCGAGACTTTTTCGTAATCAATCGGAGAAACGTAATTGTCGGCTATGACTCGCAACGCTTCCGTGTAATCGCTGCGAACTTTTTCAACCGGCGTGGTCGGCTCGGCTTGTGCGGTCAGCGCGCCCGCGCCTTTCCCGAAAAGCCCGCCGAGAATTGCGCCCGACATAATTACCGCGACGAAAATAATACTGAAAATCTTGCCCATTCGCTTTATCTATTAATCAAATGTTTTGATTGTTCGTTTCACAAATCCAAACACTTCGGACATCAAATATAACATATTGGTTGCCATCAAAAGGAAAAACTAAACTCTCTCAAAGCCGAAAGCGTAACTGTCTTTGAATCTTCTTTTGACGGGCTGTTATATTAATAAATCGCGCTTTTAACACATAATCGAATGAGCTTGCCTTTATCCATCATCATTCCCGCTTACAACGAAGCCGAGCGTCTCGGCGCAAGTTTGGAGATTGTCATCCGCTATTTGCGGGACAGCC
>DASWLV010000005.1:0-10054 GCA_036400075.1 Pyrinomonadaceae bacterium | reverse complement strand
GTCGCAGAAATCGAAACGGTTTCAAATCGGCTTTCCGAGCTTTCGCACGTTGTGTTAGAGGCTTCGCAACAGCAAGCCGAAGGCAGCGAATCAATTCACCGCGCAATCGGCGAAATCGCCCGCATCGCCGAACAAACCGCCGACGGAATGCGTCAATCGGCTTCAACCGTGACGAGCCTTGCCGTTTCAGCGCGCGAGCTGAGAACTTCACTCGCGTCGTTCAAGCTGCCGGAAGAAATCGGCGTTGACACTTACACTTCGACAATGCCTTCGCTTAATTGATTTTTTCGACGAATCTTCGAATATGACTAACAAACTTGCATTCAAAATTGCTTTGCCAATGGTTTTCGCAGCCTTTGTTTTATTGGCGATTGCCTTGGTTTTGATGCTGCCGCCGGTGCAGCTTTTAGTGAAAGATTTTGCCGAGCCGAATCTCGTGGTTTTCACCGGAATGATGTTGTGCGTTTTGTTTTGCCTTTTGGGCATTCGCTCCGCTTTTAACAATTTGCGGCGGCTGAAACAAGTCGTCGCGGACGCAAAGCGTTTGGCGGTCGGCGATTTTTCGTTCGAGCTGGCGGCGCGCAAAAAAGACGAAATCGGAGAACTCGAAGCGGCGCTCAATCACACAGTCAGCTATTTGCGTCAAGCGGCAAACTCCGCCGACCAGATTGCCGCCGGAAATTTGCTGGTTTCGCCCACTCCGCGTTCGGAAAACGACCTTTTTGCCGCCGCGCTCAAAAATATGCTCGACAGCTTGCGCGAAGGCGCGCAGACAAAATCCGAACGCGACCGGCTTCAGTTTTCGATTATGAAGCTGCTCGAAGAAGTTTCGGATGTTGCGGACGGCGATTTAACGGTCGAAGCGGAAGTCACGGCTGAAGCTACGGGCGCGATTGCCGATGCGTTTAATTATATGATTTCCGAGTTGCGCTCGATTGTCAGCCGCGTGCAGGCGGCAACGGCGGAAGTCGGAAACACGGCGGTCGAAATTCGCGCGACGACCGAACGCCTCTCCGAAGGCAGCGAAATGCAAGCCGAGCAAATCGCCGCCACTTCGACGGCAATGGAAAGAATCGCAGCTTCGATTCAGCAGGTTTCGCTCGCCGCAACCGAATCGCTCGAAGTTTCGAACAACGCGCTCGAAAACGCGCGTTACGGCGCTAAAGCTGTTGGCAACAACATCGAAGCGATGAATCGCGTCCGCTTGCAGGTTCAGGAAACCGCCAAACGAATCAAACGTCTCGGCGAACGCTCGCAGGAAATTGATGAAATCGTCCGTCTGATTGACGACCTCGCCGACCGCACAAGCATTTTGGCTTTGAATGCGAGCTTGCAGGCAGCCGCCGCAGGCGAGCAGGGACGCGGTTTTGCCAACGTCGCCGAAGAAGTCGAACGGCTTTCCGAACGTTCGGCGGAAGCATTGTCAAACATCGCTGCGCTGACGAAATCAATTCAAAACGAAACGCGCGAAGCAGTTGCGGCGATGGAAGAAACAATTCAAGAAGTCGTCCAAGGCTCGCAAATGGCGAACGAAGCCGGAGCGACGCTGCAGGAAATCGAGCGCGTTTCGGTTCACCTCGCCGATTTGATTGACGACATCACGCAAACCGCCGTCAAACAAGCCGAAAGCTCAAAGGAAATTTCGAGCGCGATGACTCGAATTTCTTCGATTACAGAGCTTGTCTCCGCCGAATCGCGCACAAACGCCGGTTCCGTGCGCGGATTGATAAATTCGACCGAACGCCTGCGCAGCTCGGTTTCCAGCTTCAAACTACAGCGGACGAAAGAAAACACGGATAAAAAGCTCCTGCCGGAAAACGCTAAAAATCTCGTTCCAGCCGTATCTGCGAACGGCAACGGTCATTTCGTCAATTAAACAAACTTAATTTAAAGAGAGAATGTTTCACCACAGAGAACACAAAGGAGACACAGAGAACCCCAGAGTGGTTTGTAATTTTCTCTGTGCTTTCTCCGCGTCTTCTCTGTGTTCTCTGTGGTAAATAAAACTTTCCGAGATTCACATCTAAGTTTCACCGATTTTACTTGCTCATCAGTTATGCTCGAATCGCTCGACAGCTCAATTTTGTTTGCTTTTACCGAAGAAGCGCAATCGTATTTGCCCGACATCCGCCGCGGTGTCTCGCCGGACGCCGCCGCCGAAGATTTGCAGCTCGCTTTTCGCCACACGCACACAATAAAAGGCGCGGCTTTGATGGTCGGAATGCACGAAATAAGCGAGCTGGCGGGTAAAATCGAGTCGGTTTTGGAATCCTGCGCGAGCGGGGAAATGAGTCTTGACGAAACTGCTGCAAACCAACTCGCCTGGGATGTTGACGCGCTTGAAATTGCTCTCGGAGAAACCGTTTCGGCGCTCGTCGCCGAAACAAACAAGCAGATTATCAATTCGTTCGGCGATTTAGCCGCGCTTGAGGAAGAAATGGCGCGCGAATCAATCCGCGCCGCCGAAGAAATTTCCGATGAATTTGACAATGCCGAGCTTGACCCGGAAATGCTCGAAGTTTTTTCGGACGAAGCCGCAGATTTGCTGCAAAACATCGGCGAAAACGTCAAAGCACTCGAACAAAATCCGCAAAACGCCGTCGCGCTTTCAGAAATCCGCCGCAGCTCGCATACTTTAAAAGGCGCAGCCGCCGTCTGCGGTTTCCGCACGGTAGCGCGCGTCGCTCACCGGCTAGAAGATTTGCTCGATTCGCTCGCCGAAAATCGCGTTGACAGCAACCACGAAACAACTGCGCTCATCCTACAAACGAGTGATTTGCTCGAAAGCCTGACACGAGGCGCGAGCGAATCTTCACAAAAAACCGAAATCGAACGTCTTTTCGCGCGCTTTAATCAAACTCTCTCCCAACAAGCGCCGGACGCTCAAACTCGAAATCTGCTCCCCGCAAAAAGCTATGAACAAGAATATGAAAAATCAAACAATCTCGAATTTGAAAACGAACATCTCGCGCCGGCGGAAACAATGCCGACAACGCCTGCGGAACACAGCGCAGCAATTGAAAACGAAGCTGGAAACGAAGACGCTTCAGCCTTCGGCAATAATTCTTCAGCGTTAAAGAAAGCCGTCGTTCGCGTCGGGCTTGACCGCCTCGACGAGCTGGTCAAGCTCGTCGGCGAAACGATCATCAGCCGCAACGCGCTCGAACAGCGGCTCTCACAAGTCGAATCGCAGCTTGCGGAAATGAACCGCAACACCCGCCGCCTCAAACGCATTTCCGGCAAACTCGAAACCGATTACGAAATCAACGCTTTTTCGCGCGGCGGAAATCCGACGAACGACTTTTCGTCAAATTTTCTTCCCGCTCCGGCAGTTTCCGGTTCTGATTTTGAAGACAAAACGAAACACGGTTTCGACTCGCTCGAATTCGACCGCTACACCGAGTTTCACCAATTAACGCGGGAGCTGGCGGAAACCGCGAGCGACGCTGCGGGCATCAATTCGGAACTCGAAGATTTAATCGGAAACGCCGAACTCGTCCTTTCGCGCCAGCGTCGAACGACCGAAGAAATTCAGGAACGTTTAATGCGGCTCAGAATGGTTCCGCTCAACACTCTCGCCGCCCGCCTCGAACGAACAGTTCGCGTGACAGCCGAACAGGAAAACAAGCTCGCCGATTTTCTGCTCGAAGGCGGCGAAACAGAGCTTGATACGCAGGTTCTCGATTCGCTCGCCGAACCGTTGCTCCACCTGCTCCGCAATTCAATCGCGCACGGCATCGAATCGCCCAAAGAACGCGCCGCGCACGGCAAATCAACTCGCGGCTCGATCCGGCTCGCGGTCACGCACGAAGGAATGCACGTTGTTTTTACCGTCGCGGACGACGGACGCGGACTGGATTTCGCAGAGCTGCGGAAGAAAGCCGTGGAAAACAATTTTCTCGACGCCGCAGCCGCAGATGCGCTCGGGGACGAAGAAACGGCTGCGCTCGTCTTTCTGCCCGGTCTTTCGACCGCGAAAATGGTCAGCGAAGTCTCCGGTCGCGGCGTCGGAATGGACGCGGTACGCGAATCGGTTGAACGTCAGCAAGGAACAATCGCAATTAAATCAAAACCGGGCGTAGGAACGACCGTAATAATTCGGCTGCCGATGTCGCTCGCCGTCACGCGCGCTCTGCTCGTTAAATCTTCCGGTTCGACGTTTGCCGTTCCGGTCGGGGCGATTCGGCAGTTAACCGAAACGATTGTTGAAGAATTTGAAGAAACCGCTACGGGCAAAATTCTTAATTTCAACGGAAAATCGTATCAACATTATTCGCTTAACCGCTTGCTCAATTTGCCCGAACCGATTGAAAGAGAATCGGAGCGGATTCCGACCATCGTTCTCAACAGCGATGAAAACGCCGTTGCTTTAACTTTCGACAGAACGCTCGACGCGCGCGAAATCGTGATCAAACCGTTCGACAGTTTGTTGCGGCGCGTGCGCGGTCTGCTAGGTGCAACGGTGCTGGGCGACGGAACGGTGATTCCGATTCTGGATTTGTTCGGTTTGATTAATCGCAGCGCCAAACAAACCGCCGTCCAAAAAGCAGCCGCAGAAAAAGTCATCGCCAAATCCGAGCGCCTGAGCGTGATGATTGTTGACGACAGCACAAGCGTCCGGCGCGTGATGACAAATTTGATTGCGAAAACCGGCTGGCAGGCGATTGCCGCGAAAGACGGAATCGAAGCTCTCGAAATGCTGCAAAACTCGGCGCAGATGCCGGACATTATTTTGTCAGACGTTGAAATGCCGAGAATGGACGGCTACGAATTTGTCGCCGCGCTGGCGCAGCAAAACGCGCTCAGACAAATTCCGGTGGTGATGATAACTTCGCGCGCAGGCGAAAAACACCGGCGCAAAGCTCTCGAAATGGGCGTCGCCGAATACATCACGAAACCGTATCAGGACACGCTTTTGCTGGAAACAATCAAGCGGCTGTCTTTGCAAAGTTAAAAAAACTCAGAAAATAAAAAACGCTCGTAACGCTGATTTTTAAGCCTTCGTTACGCGCGTTTTTTATTTTCTTATCAAAAGTTCAAATGTCGTGCGGACAAAGCTGAGTAAATTGTTTTAAAATTTCAGAACTAAAAAGGAGTTTGAAATGGCGAAAGAAGTTACTTTAAGACAACCCGAGGGACATAGAAGCGCGAGGCAACTGCAAAGAGATTGGAACCTGACCGTTTTGGCAATGATTGTGGTCACGATTTTGGTGCTCATTGCATTAACGGCGGCGCTATTTTTCGCAGCGATTTCACCTTATACAACGGGCGGAGCCGTCAATCCGTGAGCGCCTGTTTTTATCTTTTGCGCTCAGTTTCTCTATTTAGCAATGGAAAAACCGGCGGGCTTGATCGAGCGAGTCTCGACTTTGCCCGTCATTTCCGACGGCAAAACGAGATTCGGCGTGATCGAGCCGTCCTGCTCGATTGTTAATTGAATTAACAAATCTTCGGGTTTGATTTGCTCCAGCGCCGAGCGCGCGCCGTAGAGCGTGACGGTTGCGGTTTCAGGCAAAGCGCGAGCGCCATTTGTTTCTCTGACCGCAACTCCGGCAAAGCTTTTTTCTTCGCGCTGCTCGCCGATTTTTAAAGCAACGTCAACCACCGCGTCGAGAACGGTTACTTTCGGGTCGAGAAGGTCAACCGTGACTTGCCGCATAACGGTATCGCCGGTTAAATTTTCGAGATTTATTTTCTCGGTCGAAATACGGTCGAGCGCTTCGACGTGCGACGCCGCGCCGCGCACTCGAACGCGCGTCGGAGTAACAATCGTGCTGTAAAGCTCGTAGCCTTCGGGCGGTTGATTGCTGAAAACCGGACGCACTTCGACAGTTTTTTCTATCCGGGTCTCAAGCCTCAGCGCAATTTTATTCGGCTCGATTTCTTCCAATTTGACGCCTGTCGGCAGTTCCAGATTCACCGTTTCAGGTCTTAACTGAACGACCAGATCGCCGGTTTTATAACCGCTCAAATCTACGACAACGGATAAATCGCGCGGATTAAGACGGTCGAGCCGGGTTTTGTCGCCGGTCACGGTTATTTCAACTTCGTCCACCGGCTCGTTGCTGATTTCAGTATCGGAAGGAACGCGAAAACTGAGATGTACGCTCCGCATCCGCACCGTTGTCGGCGCTCGCCTACCCGTCACGCCGTACCAAATTACGAGCGTGATAAACAAGGCGATCAGCTTTGTCATCCAATCTTCCAGAAAAATGGTGCGCAGCCAGCCTTTTAAAATTTGCTGTCGTTCTTCGGTCGGGAAAATTCTTTCTCTCATCATTTGTTCGTGGTTCGTTGATCGTTGATCGTTGCAAATCGCTAAAAAGCGTTGTCATGTTCATTGAACACGCTCCTTAAAAGAGAAAAACAACGAACAACGAATGACGAACAACGATCAAATTACCCAAGGGTAATTTCCGTTTCGGTTTCTTTCATCGTCTTGGTGCGCTCGCGGCGGCGTTCGACGACTTGAATGTCCATTGCGGCAAGCAGCAAACGGCGCAAAAGCGTCGTGTCCAGATTGCGTTTGATCGCGCCGCCTTCGACAAACGAGATGATTCCGGTCTCTTCCGAAACGACAACCGCTACGGCGTCTGTATCTTCGGTGATTCCGATAGCCGCGCGATGTCGCGTTCCCGTGTCTTTCGAGAGACGCGGATTTTGCGTCAAGGGCAAAAAGCAGGCTGCTGCGGCGATGCGCTCGTTTTGAATAATCGCCGCGCCGTCATGCAGCGGCGTGTTCGTATTAAAAATCGTGACCAGGATGTCATAGCCGAGCCGCGCATCAAGTTGGACACCCGCATCAATAAAATTTCTCAATCCGACGCCGCGCTCTAAAACCATCAATGCTCCGGTTTTCGTCGAAGCGAGCGAAGCGGCTGCCAAAACGATTTCGTCGTAAATGGTTTCGCCCAATTGTCCTTGCTGGCGGCGTTTGATCGGCGATTGAATGCGGTTGCCGAAATAAATCAGCGCCTGCCGGATTTCCGATTGAAAAAGAACAATTACGGCGACGCCGACGTAAAACACTGCTCCGCGCAGAACGAATTCAAGCGTCGGCAAATCCTGCGTCGCGGCTATCCAGTAAAGCAATCCGAGCGAAACCATCCCGGCTGCCATCGGCGCGGCGCGAGTTCCGCGCACTAGGCGGAGCAAAACATAAACCAGCAGAAAGACCACCGCGAAATCTATCAGACTTCGCAGCGTGACGATGCGGTTAAGCGATTCGAGCAGCGCTTCTAACAAAAGGTCTTTCTCCTGTCAAACAAAAAAGCTGTTAATAAGTGTACGACGAAGACAGCCGGTTATAAAAATTTTTCGCCGCTTTTTTTCGGGGAGAACATCAGCGGGCAAAAAGCCGGAAAATCAATGACTTTCGGCGCTTGAAACAGAAAAAAACAACAGGCGTTTTTAAAGTTCCCGTTTTGGTTGATGCTTGTCACAAACAACTCGGTTGTCAAGCAGCGAACAAAAAAGTCAAAACTACCGCAGTTTAATTAGAACTTATCTCAAAATGGTAATGCAGCCCTGCTTTTGAAACCCGGCTTCGTTTCTGACAGTATTATCAATGCCGCAACCGAAAAACGATTTTGATTTTTGGATTGCCGTCTTCCAGCAAATTTACAATTTTAGGAGTTTAAGAATGTTTCGACGAAAGATGGCGGCAGCCGTTTTGCTGTCCGCTCTTGTGACACCGACTTTTACTTTCGCGCAAACCGCCGGACAAACGGCGACTGCGCCCGTCAAAGTTGATGAATCAATCGCCAAAATCAGAGCCGAGGGAATGGAACGCTCGCAGGCGATGAACACTATGCGCTATCTCACCGACGTTATCGGCGCGCGGCTGACAAATTCACCCGCGCAGCGTCGCGCCAATCAATGGACAAAAGAACAATTTCAAAAATGGGGCTTGCAAAATGCCGTTGTCGAATCGTGGGGCGAATTCGGTCGCGGCTGGGAACTGAAACGCTTTTCGGCATCTATCGTTGCACCTGAATATCAGCCGTTTCGCGCTTATCCTAAAGCGTGGTCGCCTTCGACGCCGGGCGCAATTACCGGCGATGTCGTTTATGTTGACGCGACGGACGAAGCCGGGCTTGAAAAATATAGAGGAAAATTAAAAGGCGCAATCGTTTTGACCGCACCGGAACGCCCCGTCAGTGACATCTTTAAGCCCTACGCATCACGCAACGCGGATGAGGCTCTGGCAAAATTAGCCGACGCCAAACCGCAGATCAATCAACCGCCGCAAGCACCGACTCCGCAGCAGCTCGCGCAGCAACAGCAGCAGCAATTTGCCGGTCGCAAGTTTCGCTTTTATCACGAGGAAGGCGCAGCCGTTTTGATTGATTCCGGTTTTGGAACCGACGGCGGAGCAATTCGCGTAATGGGCGCTGCGGTTCCGCCGCCTGCGAATCCGACCGGCGCTCCGCAAAACATTACTGCGAGAAGCAAAAACGCTCCGCGGATTGTTCCCCAAGTCGTCGCTGAACTCGAACAGTACAATCGTCTCTATCGTCTCGTCCGCCAAAACATTCCGGTCAGAATGACGGTTGATCTGGACGTGAAATTTTACGATGACGATTTAAACGGCTATAACACGATTGCCGAAATTCCTGGCACTGATTTAAAAGATGAAGTCGTAATGATCGGCGCGCATATGGATTCGTGGCACGGCGGCACGGGAGCAACCGACAACGGCGCCGGAACGACGGTTGTGATGGAAGCGATGCGTATTTTGCAGGCTTCGGGCTTAAAACCGCGCCGCACAATTCGCGTCGGACTTTGGACGGGCGAAGAACAGGGACTTTTAGGCTCGCGCGGCTACGTCGCCAAACATCTTGGCACCATCGGTGACGGCTCCGACGCCGCAGTTTTCGGCGCTTTGTCAGGCAATCAAAAATATCAGGTCGCTAAAAAAGCCGGTTACGACAAATTTGCGGCTTATTACAATCTGGATAACGGAACAGGCAAAATTCGCGGCGTTTATATGCAGGGAAATGAGGCTCTGCGCCCGATTTTCCGCAACTGGCTCGCTCCGTTTAGCGAATGGGGCGCTGGAACTTTGACCATCAACGGGACGGGCGGCACAGACCATTTGCCGTTTGATGCCATCGGCTTGCCGGGTTTTCAATTCATCCAGGACCCGATTGAATATTTCACGCGAACCTGGCACACGACGCAAGACGTTTCCGACCGTACGATTGAAGAAGATTTGAAACAATCGGCGGTTATTATGGCGACCTTCGCTTACAACTCGGCGATGTCAAACGAAAAACTGCCGCGCAAACAAAACGCGAATATGACCGTCGCGTCGCTTTTCAAAGGCATTGACACGCTTGCTGAAATGGAAGAAGCGGCTTTCCGCGATTCGGGACTGAATTTCTCGGTCTGCGGACACCAAATTGAACACAACGAGCTTCCGACAAACTTCCCGAGCTTTTTAGCCGTCGGAACTCACAATCACACTTCCGGCGAATAATCAAAAACGCTATGCGATAAAGAAAAAGCCGGTTGAATTTCAACCGGCTTTTCTACTTTACAAAAAATAATCTTCAAAATCCGTATACTAAACTTAGTTGATTACTGTTATAAAGCTATACTTACTTAAGTTACTTTTTACGTTTTATATCATCGAAATGCTGCTGTAATTTAATATTCTCCCATATTACCAAATTTCCATCTACTTGAGTTATAACCCTAACATCACCATCTTGTGAAATTACAAAACCAACACTATTTTCTATCTGAGAACAATAACGCATCATTGATCTATGGCGCGTTCCATAATGATTATAGTCAGCTTTTTTTAAGCTCTTTCTTGTTGCATTGCGCGTATTTGCGACGAAAATTTCTGAAGGCTCATCAGAAAAAGTTATTTCAGTTCCAAAGCCTCTTACCTCTAAATATGGATTCATTAAAACTAACCCGTCAACTTTGGTTAAAAGTGATATGAACCAGAGAGTTCCTTCAATTTCACTCGAATTATCAATCAATTCATCCCCAGCTACTTCCTTCTCTAAGTAAAGAGAAGCAGGAATTTCTTTTTTGTCTT
>DASWLV010000004.1:0-4811 GCA_036400075.1 Pyrinomonadaceae bacterium | reverse complement strand
GGGCGGCAGCTCCAGCCAACCAAAAAAACTCAATTTTTAATTTTCCACGCGGTTTATTGTCCGCACTTCCGTATGCTCCAAATTATGCGTATCGTGAACTTTTGCATCCGGCACCAATGTTTTGACCTCGAAAATCGAGATAACCGGCAAAAATCGGACAAACAGGAAAATCAACGTAAAGAAAAATCCGATTGTCCCGATAAACATCGTCCAATCCCAAGGCGAAGGCGAATACATCGCCCACGATGACGGCAGAAAATCGCGATTTAAACTGGTCACAATAATCACGAAACGCTCAAGCCACATTCCGATGCTAACGACAATCGAAATCGTAAACAGCCAGAATTCGCTCTCGCGGAAACGCTTGAACCACAAAAGCTGAATCGAAAGCCCGTTACATAAAATTAAAAGCCAATAACTCCACCAATACGGACCCGTCCAGATTCGGTTTTGAATCATGTATTCTTCGTATTCATTCGCCGAATACCAACCGAAAAATGCTTCCATCGCGTAACCGTAAACGACAATCATTCCCGTTGCGAGCATTACCTTGCCCATATTGATGAGGTGCCCTCTGGTCACCAGATTTTCCAATCCGTGCCAGCGCCGGAGCGGAATCATCAAAATCAGCACCATCGCAAAACCCGCGAAAATTGCGCCAGCGACGAAATACGGCGGAAAAATGGTCGCGTGCCAACCGGGAACTTGCGACACCGAGAAGTCGAACGAAACGATTGAGTGAACCGAAAGCACGAGCGGAGTCGAGAGTCCCGCCAAAATCAAATACGCAACCTCGTAACGATGCCAGTGCCGCGCCGAACCGCGCCAGCCGAGCGCCAGCCCGCCGAAAAGCCGCTTCATCCAGGGATTTTTTGCCCGGTCACGATAAACCGCCAAATCCGGCACCAATCCGACATACCAGAAAACCGCCGAAACCGTCAGATACGTGGAAACCGCAAAAACGTCCCACATCAATGGCGAACGGAATTGTGGCCACATATTCATCACGTTCGGATACGGCAAAAGCCAATATGCGAGCCACGGACGCCCCGTATGCAGAAGCGGAAACATACCGGCGCAAGCGACGGCAAACAGCGTCATCGCTTCGGCGAAACGGTTAATCGAAGTGCGCCATTGCTGCCGCATCAGAAGCAGAATCGCCGAAATCAGCGTTCCGGCGTGACCGATTCCGATCCACCAGACGAAATTGATGATGTCGAAAGCCCAGCCGACGGGTTGGTTGTTTCCCCAGATTCCGATACCGTTGACGACCAGATAAGCGACCGTCATCAACAGAACCTGTGCGATAAGGAACGAAATCGCAAAACCGATAACCCACCACCAAGGCGTCTTTTTGGCGTCCGCAAACGAAATTCCGGCAATCTTGTCGGTCACTGTGCCGAAGTTTTCGTTGCCTTCGACCATCGGCGGCGCGAGGACTTTTCTCGGATCAAATTTCTCGACTTCTTGCATAAATTTTTATCGCCCTAATTTTCCCTCGTACTTTCTTAGTGGCTGCCGCCGCCCGGCTCGGCTTGCGTTCCGACCGGAGCGCGGTCGTCTTTGACGCCGTGTTCTTTGCTCGCCGCAGCCATTTCACGATAATCCGGCATTTCCTTGTTCTGGTTTTTCAAGCCAGCCAGATACGTCGTTCGCGGCTGAGTATTTAATTCATTCAACAGCATATAGTTGCGGTCTTCTTTCTTTAGTTTACTGACCGCGCTGTTTTCATCGTTCAAATCGCCGAAAACGATTGCCTCCGCCGGGCAGACCGATTGACAAGCCGTGACGACTTCGCCGTCCCGCACTTTTCGACCGCCGTCTTTTTGTGCCTCGATTCGCGCGAGCGCGATGCGCTGCGTGCAGTAAGTGCATTTTTCCATAACGCCGCGGCTGCGAACCGTGACTTCCGGGTTGCGCATTAATTTGTACTGCGGCGTGTTCCAATCCTGATACAGCAGGAAATTGAAACGACGCACTTTGTACGGGCAGTTGTTTGAGCAATAACGGGTTCCGACGCAGCGGTTGTAAACCATATCGTTCAAACCTTCGGCGCTATGAACCGTCGCGTGAACCGGGCAAACCGGCTCGCACGGCGCTTGCTCGCAGTGCATACAAAGAATCGGCTGGAAATGCGGTCCTTTTGGATCGTTCACATCGTCGCCGTCGTAATAAGCATCAATGCGAAGCCAATGCATCTCGCGACTGCGCTGGACTTGCAGCTTGCCGACAACCGGAATATTGTTTTCCGCCTGACAAGCGACCACGCAGGCATTGCAGCCGACGCAGGCGTTCAAATCAATCGCCATTCCCCATTTATGTCCGACATATTCATATTTGGGGTACATTGATTTGTCGTATTCGTCGTGCTGTTTCCCGTTTTCCGGGTGCTGGACATAATCTTCGAGGTCGCGCATCCGTAGAATATCGCGCCCTTCCATATTGAAGTGCGTCTGCGTCGAAGCCAGCTCGTAGTCTGATCCGCTTTTGGTAATTTCGCCCAAACCGAAGCTCATCGCATTTGAAGTGATTGCTTCATAGGCGTTGTAGCCGATTCCGCTGCCGATTTTTCCGGCGTCGGTGCGACCGTAGCCGGTGTAAATCGTCACGACTTCATCCGGCTGACCGGGCTGAACCCAAACCGGAAGCGGTTTTTGAATTTGTTGACCGTTCAATTTTAACGTCACCAAATCCGCAAACAAGTTTCCGCCTCTCGTCCCGACAAACGAAACTCCCTCTTCGGCTCCGGCGTCGTTTTCGTATTTGCCGCGTCCCTGATTTAAACCGAGCCGTTGCGCCGTGCGCGGGCTGACGAGCAGAACGTTGTCCCAAGTCAATTTCGTGAGCGGTTTCGGAAGCTCTTGCAGCCAAGCGTTGTTGGCAAAACGCCCGTCGTAAACGCTCGGATCGGGCAGTACGACGACTTCGAGAACGTTGTTACCGTTTCCGGCTTGAATTCCGGCGGTTTGAGCGAGAAAATCGGTACGCGGGGCGACATTGCGCGGCGCTGCCGTCGTATTCGGAATAAATCCGTCGTGAACGGCTTTGCGCCATGCGTTTTCAAAACCTTGCGCCGCCGGCGGAATTACCGCATTTGTCGCGCTCGTATTGTTGTTTGATTCCGCGCGACCTGCTTGATTGCCGGAATTGCTCAAAGTCGTGGCGTTCAAACTCGGACCTTGCCCGCTCGTGTTTGCAAGCGGTGTTGCCTGTCCGCCGGTTACCATTCCAGTGCCGGAATTTGTGTTCGTGTTTGAATTCGTGTTGGCGTTCGAGTTTGTATTAGCGTTTTGACCGCGATTTGCGCCGTTCTGATTTGTATTCTGCTGCGTCGCGGGCGAAGCCTGCGGGCTGGCGGCTGGGCGCGGAGCATTTCCGGTTGTTACGCCGCCGGTCGTTGCGGCAACCAGCGGGCGCAGACTTCCGCCTAAGCCTTGCCCTTGCCAGAATTCTTTAACGATGTCATAACCGCTGCGGTCGAAGTTTTCGCGCGCGAAAACGTTAACGACTTCGTGAACCGATTTTCCGCCGTAAAGCGGCGCGATCAGCGGCTGAATGAGCGTTGCCGTGCCGTCAAAGGCGCGGGCGTCGCTCCATTCTTCGAGATAATGCGTTTGCGGAAGATTCCAGTGGCAATATTTTGAAGTCTCGTTCTGGTAAAGGCTGAGATGCGCGCGTATCTGAATTTTGTTCATCCGTTCCGGGGTAAATTTCAGATCAGCCGGAGTGTCGTACATCGGATTTCCGCCCAAAATTACCAGCGCCTGAACCGCTCCTGCGTCAATGTCGCGCACCAATTCGCGCAAGCCTTCGATTTGCGTTCTCGCATTTGCTCCGGCGGCATCGGCGACAATCGGCTCGTGAAAAGTTACGGTTTTGCCGATGTTGCCGAGCGCTGCGTTCATCGCGTGCGCGAGAGCGTGAATGATCGGCGGTTGATGATCGCCCGCAATAATCAGACTGCGCCCGCCGTGCGCTCTCAAATCGTTGACCATCGGCGTCAACCAAGCCGCGTGTTCGCCCGCATTTCCTCCGGCGTTCGCAACTCCGAGAGCGGCGGCAACCGCGCGGGCGAAATTTTCCATTTGCGAAGGCTTAATCGCCAAACGATGATCGGCTTTTGCGCCCGTAATGGTCAGAGTGGTTTCGACCTGATACAGACGGTTCATATCTTTTTTGTCGAGCGTCACGCGGCGTTTGTCGGTGAAATCGCGGACGTAGCGAACATTGAAAGAATCCAGAAAATCCGAATCGAGCGAGAGAACGCGGTCGGCTGCGCCGAAATTATAAACCGCGTGAAAGTTTTCGCCGAAAGCCATCTTCGAGCCTGTCACGCCGTTGTCATTATTCTGCGCCTCGTATTGATACCAGCGGGCGTTCGGCAAATCAGCCAGAACTTGCCGGAATTGCGCGATCAAAGTCGGAGAAGTCGTGGTTTCGCTCAAAAAGCGAATGCCTGCGCCGCCGTTCGGTCGGTTTTGGTCAATAATTTGGCGCATCTCAGCTACAAACTTGTCCCATGAGCTTGCCGAATTGCGTCTCGAAAATTGCTGCGCGCGGTCCGGGTCGTACATCGTCAAAAGCGACGCCTGCACGTATTTGTCGGTCGAACCGAGGCTGCCGGGATGTTCGGGATTGCCTTCGAGCTTAAGCGGTCTTCCGTCGTAAGACCTTGCCAGAAGTCCGACCGCCATTCCGCCGAGCGTCATCGCGGTGGCGTAAAACAGAGATTTGCCGGGAACGATTTCTTCCGGCTGGCGGACGTAAGGAACGACTTTTTCCGGCGGCTGAATCACGCACGCCGAGCTTAA
>DASWLV010000003.1:0-9858 GCA_036400075.1 Pyrinomonadaceae bacterium | reverse complement strand
GCGGAGTTCTGGGTAATACCTGCCTCGACCAAGCATCCCTGATTAAATTGGTTAATAGTGCTCAACGTGCCGGAAGTGTCAAAGGGAAATTGGTCAGGCACCACAACGGTGGGATTATATTGTATTTCAATCACATAACCGACAATTTGACCTGTGTTGTTGCTTAAGGTAATGGGAACTTCAACATCCTGGGCACCGGGTGCGGCACTGGTATTTGCGGGAAGTGAAATTGACGCCGTTTGCGCTTTCGCTTCTACGCCGAACGAAAGCATAAGCAAAGCGATTGCAAATACTGTATATGTGAAAAGGGCTTTAATTGACATTTTTATATCTCCTCTGTTGAACCAAACAAAATCTCGAAAATTATGACTTTAAAAACATTTTTTTGCAACTTAAATATTGCGTTAAAACATTTCCGATCAAACTTTCTCATGTTGGGTTTGTTAATTCAATTGAAAAAGCAATCATTAATTAAATTGCTTTTGTTTTCGCCTTTAGACGCTGCATTTAAGGTTGAGCAACGAAATTTAAACCGGATATATCACCCGAAACATTCACGGTTTGCGGCTGAAATCCGAATCGTTTTGAAAAGACTTGAATCGTAACCGATTGTCCTGCCTGAACGTTTGCAAAGCGATAATTACCAAAAGCTCCGCTCATCACGGTTTTTGAAGTGCCGTCGGCAGCGGTTAATCGTATTTGTGCGTTTCGCAGCCCGCGATTGTCTGGCGTTAAAACTCGTCCTGCGATTGTTACCGAAGCAATCGGAGCAGAAGAAACAACCGTAAATGAACCATTCGTTATTGTAACCGGCATTGTTCCGCCGTCGCTCTCAAGATTCGGCACTGCATTAGCGCCGCTTCTGACTGTAAACTCCAGAGTCGTCGTACCTGTCGCCGTGTTTGCTGTTCCAACTACATTAAAACGCAGGAACAGAAGCGTTCCCGAAGCCGTGATGTTACGGCTGCAGGCAGCCGCCATTCTAAGTGTGGTTCGGTTTCCCGTATTGAATGTGCCGGAGAAAACCTGGCACACCGCGCCGGTGTTTGGATCGCTCAACGTATTCGCCGTGCTAATCGGAAATTCTGCGGCTTGCAAGACATTGGGGTCATACGAAACTTCAATGGTGTAAGCCACAATTGGCGCGCTGGTGCTATTCAACGTGATAGGAATCGAAACAATGGTGCCGCTTTGTCCCGTCGCATTTGTCGGCAATGAAATTTGCGCCTGATGCTGAGCGGCTTCGGCGTTAACATTAAATTCCGTCTTCGCTGATTGTTCCGACTTGAAAACGGCATTTTCGGTGATAAGGGATTCTCGTGTTTCCTGTTTTTGCCATTCTGCAATCTTTTGCCGTTCTTTCTCATTGCCGGAAATGATTTCCGAACCGGTCGGAGACCAGTTGCCGTTGATTTCGCCGACTATAACAGCTTCGTAATTTTGATTTGTTATCGGGCTAAAAACCGAATTGTAGCTGCGCGGAGCGGGCGAGAATCTCCAATTACCTACATGTCCGGTATTGGCAGTTGTTCCGTTAGCGGCTACATAACGAAGGATTTGCGTGGCGTCAAATGAAGTTACGTCGCCGCTGTTATTGGTATCGGCGGCAAGCTGTTGATTTGCGTTTAAGGCATTTGTGCCGAATCCGCCGGAAGCTACGTGGCGCAGCACAAGCGTCGCATCGTACGCAGTAATGCCGTTGATATTTCCGGTTTTTGAAGGCGTAACTGTATATGACCCGCCGGCGGTTAAATTGTCGAGCAAATAAGAACCGTTTGCGTTCGTAGAAGCAAAGAACGCACCGTTAGCCGAAAGCAAAACGTTCGAAACGTATTTCGTGCTTTGCCCGGCTGGCGTGTTGCCGTAAGTCAGTGTTCCCGCGATGCTTGCAACGGCGGGATTTGTAACCGTAATTAAAACGCTCCCCGTTCCGGTCAACCCGCTGTTATCCGTCACGATTAAAGAAGCCGTAAATGTTCCGGCTGAATAATAAATTTTAGACGGATTTTGAGCCGACGAGCCGGTTCCGTCGCCGAAATTCCAGGCGTAGCTGACAATCGAGCCGTCGGGATCATTTGAGCCTGTGCTAAAGAAACTAACGTTTAAAGGCGCAGTCCCGGAACGAGAGCTTGCCGAAACAACGGCGACCGGCGGTTGCGGCTGCGAGCCGCCGCCAGAGCCGAGAGTTCCGATGATGTTGTATTGTCCGAGGCTGGCATAATCGGAATAGCCTGCTGAACTATCGTCGCTGGCGTTGCCGACTCCGTCAATCGTCAAATAATAAGTTCCGGCGGA
The DNA here is from genome assembly GCA_036400075.1 of Pyrinomonadaceae bacterium. GTDB lineage: Bacteria > Acidobacteriota > Blastocatellia > Pyrinomonadales > Pyrinomonadaceae > JALZCH01. The sequence goes on along the minus strand of DASWLV010000003.1, from coordinate 7,563 downwards.
AAGAAATTGATTAAAGCTGGCTGCCATGCCCGCCGGGAATGTGGCTGCCAAGCTGAAACACGACGGATCGGAAGTCGCTATGACATTTCCGGCTGAATCTAAAATCTGCGCTTTAATATCGAGGTTTGCTCCGCGCGGTGCCGAATTGATGTTGATTGAAACGTTGCCGGAGCCGGTTGTAAATCTAAATACGTCAACATCGTCTCTCGTTGTGATCAAACCGGAAATGTTGAGGTTAGTGCCGCTCAAAACCCGCGCCGCCGAGGTTGTGTTGCCGTAATCATCGGCTATGAGCGGAGCGTATCTTTGCATAATCACCAAATCGTCTTCCTGGGTGGTAGCGCCCGGATATTCGCCTTTGCTCCAATGCGTAACGCTTTTGCTGTATCCGACGCCCATAATCGGCGCCCACACGCCATGTCCCGAATAATAACCGGCGTTGCAGCCCGAGTTGGGGACGCATAAAGAATTGCCGTCGTGATCCAAGCCAAAATTATGTCCGATTTCATGCGAAGCGGCTTCGGCAATACCTTTATCGCTGCCGCCCCAGCCGCCGGTAAAAACCCAGGCGGGTTGAAAATCTTCCGGTCCTCCAAATGCGCCCATAAAGGCAACGCCGCCAATGCCCGCTCCCATAAAATTGGTCGGCGTCATCACTGCGCGCGTTCCGTAAACCGTGCCGCCCGGGTCTTCAGTAGTTACGTCAACATCGAACGCCGCATAATCTTCGGATATTCTTAGCCAAATGTTTTGAATTACATCTTGCTCCGCCGCGCTGAAACTGTTCGGGTCGTTGTCCAGATTGAAAGGTGTCGCAACGCCGCTGCTGAAATATGATTTCCAGGCGTTCGCCGGGCTTATTGTGTGACCGTTAAAATCGAGATAGATTTTGCGCGCCGAACTTGGTCGGCTATGCAAAGCGAATGTATCGGAGTAGGGAAAAGGGGCGACTTGCGGAGCATCATGGGCATCGGCTAAGGCGACTTCGGCTGCGTTGGGTTCCGCTTCGACATAAAGCAATCTGTCGTTTTTATCAATGTGAAGAGTGGAATCCTGCAAAAACATCCGGCGCAGCTCGCTCGGCGATTTACCATGTTTGGCGGCTACGGCGGCTAAACGATTTCCCAATTTGTTAATCGCCTGCTGCTTGCGAAGAAGACCCATCTCGGATAAGTCGTTATCCTGAGCAAAAGAAACTACGGGAACGAACAACGAAAGCAGCAAAAAGAGGAAAGCTGCCGACTGAGATACACATTTAGCCGAGGTGTTACTACGCATCAATATTTAATCTCCTAAAATTAAATAACCTATTCTTTATTTGTGAAGCTGATTAAATTACAGCCGTAGGTTGGGATTTATTTGTAATGATCTTCCCAAAAGTATTGGCTGGAAGCAAGTGATGTGGACGGAAGTCACACAAACAGTCAAAAAATCTTAGCAAAATCACAGAAAAATCGCAACTAAAATCTTACAATTAATAAATTTATCGCTATTTAGCGGGCAAGTCCCCGCCAAACAATTCCCTGACCAAATCAACGTTTTTGCGCCGCTTTTTCTCTTGTTGCTGCAATTTTCGTCCGGTTTTCCACAGTCGGAAGAGAGCCGGGAGTCGGCGGAGTCCAGTTGCCGTTGACTTCGCCGACTAGAATGGCTTCGTAGTCCTGACCCGCGAGCGAATTGACGAGCGGTTCGTAATCGCGAGTCGGAGGCGAAAACTTCCAATTACCCACTTGTCCGGTATTGGCATTTGACCCGTTTGCCGCCACATAACGCAAGATTTGCGTTGCATCAAACGGAGAAATGTTTCCATCGCCGCTTGCGTCGGCAGCAATTCGTTGATTTGCATTTAAAGCATTCGGTCCCGTTCCGTTAGCTGCGACGTGACGAAGAATCATAGTCGCGTCAGACGGCGAGATTCCATTGGCATTTCCGGTTTTTGAAAGCGTAATTTTATAAGGTCCGCCGGAAGTTAAATTTTCCAACAGATATGCCCCGCTCTGACCTGTTGCGGTTGATACGGAAGAAACGCCTAGCGCTGCTGTCAGCGACACGCCGGAAACGAATTTCTGCGGTTGATTCGCGGGCGTCGTGCCGTAGCTGACTGCGCCCGAAAGACTATAAGCGGGCGTCGCCGCAAAATCAGCGAGCTTACTTTCCTTCAGATTCTCAAACGTCAGGTCGGCGGGCGTGAAAGTGTAATTTGTCAGCGACGGCGTGATGGTGTAATCTCCGCCGCTGTTAACGGTAAAAGAATAATAACCTGATGCGTCGGTTTGAATAAAATTGTTCGAGGAACCGGATAAAGCGACCGTTGCGCCCGGCAGCGGATTTCCGCCGGCGGTGATTTGTCCCTTTATTGCAAACGGCGTCACAGTCCCGCCGTCCGCCAGCGTCCAATCGGAAAAGCTCGTCACGCCAGCCGCCGTTGCGGTGTTTGTCGTCGTATCGAGCGATGTCGTGCGCGGCGACGCTTCACCGTTTGCAATTTTATAAACCCGGTAATTGCTTTCCGTCCCGCCTTCAACGTCCTTTTCGAGATAATTAAACGTCACGTCGGCTTGCGATAAGCCGTTGTTGGTCAGCGTCCAGTAACGCTGAAGCCGCCCGCTCGGCAAACCGATTGTTTGCGGATACTGAGACTGCACGGCTTTGACCGTAAAATTGCCGCCGCCGATGACATTTGAAAGCTGAACCGGAGAATACCCGTTCGCCGTCCCGACCGGAAAATTGAAGCTCGAAGAATTAACGCATTGCTGCAAGCTGCCTTGAATATAATGCGCCGCCGAAGCTCCGGCGATGCTCCCGCCGCAATTGATAATTACAATATTGTTGCCGACATCGAGCTTGCCACCGCTCAAATCGAGCGTCCCGCTGACGTTTACGGTGCCGGAAATCGCGTTATTGCCGCTGACCGACAAAGTGCCGCCGACTCTGACCGTCACGTCTCTGACCGGCGTATTATTTGCCAAGGTCACGACCAGCGGGCTGGGAACAACAACGTCCGTTGCCTGAATAATCGCTCCGTAATCCCATGTTGCTCCGTTGTTAGAGTTTCCATTAATGATTGCAGTCGCCGCCGGACGGAAAAACGTCACGCGGTTGTCGTTCGGTCGTGCCACGACGAGACGGTCGTTTACCGAATCAAAAGCGTAATTCAGAGACGCGCCGCCGCTCGCGCTCGAACCGCGCGCGCTGTTATTGACGGTAATCGCTCCTAAGGTCGTGGCGGCGTTGCCCGCCCCGTAGGTAATCGCTCCGGCGTCTTTGATTGACGCTCGATCCCAATTCGTGCTCGTCACGACATAATTGCCGTTCGGCAAAGCGACGACGCCCGCATTGCCGACATTATCGTCAACAGTCGTGCCGATTAAGCTGTTTCCCGGCGAGACGGCGCCGTATGTGCCGCCCGCTCCGTTGCTCCACGTTACCGCCCCAACCCTTAAAACCGTTCCGTTTCTCACGTTTGGGCTGACTACAACATAATTATTGTTTGCCAAAGGAACGACCTTTTGCCCGACATTGTCGCCTGAGCTGTTTCCGATCAAGCTGTTCGCAGCCGAAATTGTTCCCGATGTCAACGCCGAACCGTCGCGCCACGTCGCCGCGCCGCGTCCGCCGCTCCAATTCGGACTTTGAATTACATAATTGCCGTTTGACAGCGCGACGCCGTAATCCGAGCCGATTCGGTCGCCCGCGCTTGTTCCGGTTAAGCTATTTGCCGCCGAAACCGTTCCGCCCGCCGCGGCAAGCCCGTTCATCCAGGTTACTGCGCCCGCATTGTTGTTCCAGCCTGGACTGAAAACAACGTAATTGCCGTTTGTCAACAGCAAAGTTTTACCGCTGCCGACAAAATCGTTCGGATTTGCGCCGGTCAGACTGTTTCCCGCAACGACCGCCGCAGAAGCTGCCGCCGCACCGCTCACCAGCGTTACTGCGCCGCGAGCATCATTCCAATATTCGCTGGTGACAACGTAATTGCCGTTTGGGAGCGCCAAAACGCCGCGACCGATGCTGTCAAATTCATTAGCTCCGTAAAGACTGTTCGCGGCTGAAACCCCGCCGCTCGTGCCGGTCGAACCGTTTCCCCAGGTTACTGCGCCGTTATCTTGAAAATTAACATTGCAAACCGGACAGCTCACCACGTAATTGCCGTTGGTTAGCGGATAAATTCCGCCGCCGTTTGAGATTCCGCCGAGTTTCACGGAAACATTTGTCCCGACCAAACTGTTGGCATTGTTCACAATGCCGGAGCTTCCGGCTGCGCCGTTGCCCCAGGTCGCCGCGCCCATTTCGCTGTTCCAGTCCGAACTGCCGACGACATAATTACCGTTTACCAGCGGAACAACGCCGGGCGAACCGCCGACCTGATCATTAGCTTGCGAGCCGACAAAACTGTTTGACGAAGAAATCACGCCGCTGACGCCCGCCGTTTTGCTGCCCCAAGTCGCGGCTCCGGCGTCTGGCGCTGACAGTGGAATGTTGTTCCAGCGACTGTTAGTCACGACATAATTGTCGTTCGCCAGGATTGTGACGCCAACGTTTTCAAAATCTCCGGCGCTGCTTCCGACCAGACTGTTTGCGGAGGAAACTGTTCCGATTGCGCCGCCCGCCGCCGAATCGCCAAAAGTCGCCGCGCCGACGCTGTTCCAATTGCCGCTTAAAACCACGTAATTGCCGTTCGGCAAAGCGATGACATCAGCATCACCTACTGCATCGCCCGAAGCTGTTCCGACGAGCGAGTTCGAGCCGGAAATTGCGCCGGTCGCGCCGCTTGCGGCGGTGCCGAAAGTCGCCGCGCCGCGCCCGCCGTTCCAGCTTGCGCTGCGAACGACATAATCACCGTTTGTCAAAGCCTTTACGCCGTAATTGCTGACGTTATCGCCCGGCTCGCTGCCGATTAAACTGTTACCGGCGGTAATTATGCTGCCGCAGCCGCTAATCGGGCTGCAAACGGTCGCCGCGCCGCGGAAATTGCTCCAATTCGGGCTGCTGACGACAAATTTTCCGTTTGCCAAAAGAGTCACGCCGCCGCTTCCGACCTGATCGCTCGGTTCGTCTCCGGTCAAAGCGGAAATCAAAGCTCCGCTGCCGCCGTTGTAAAGAAAAACCGCGCCCGCGTCTTCAACGGGAAACGGCGTGGTAATGTCGTAAAACGGATCGGTCACGACGAGATTGCCGTTCGGCAAAACGACGGTCGCCGCTCCGAATCGCTCGGTACCAGCCGGACCGACCAAATCGTTTTGCGTGGCTAAGAGGGCTTCCACCGCTTCGACTTCCTCAGGCGCGAGCAGCTCCTGACCCGGCATTACGGTCGGCAAACACAAAACAAAACTCAAAAAGAATAAGAGTCCGCGATAAATCGCAGTTTTTTGCCGACACGAAAAGCGCATTAACGAACGGGCGTTACCCATTTCAAATTTTCTCATGATTTATTAATTGCGACGTTGAAAAGGCTTGCGGACAAGACTTATAAAGGAATTTAATTCTACTAAATACGATAAGGCGTGACAAGCTGGCGCGGCTTAATCGCAAATTAAGCCGTTTGATTTCCGGCATATTACAAACGGTTTGTGATGGCTTTATAAATGGTTCATAATTTTATTTGGAGCGTTCGATTTTTATGTCACTAATCAAACCTTTTCGCGCCGCGCGTCCCGCGTCGAGCCTGGCGGCGCAAATCGCGTCCGTGCCGTACGATGTCGTTACCCGCAAAGAAGCAAAGCATCTGGCTGATGAATCGCCGCACAGTTTTTTACGCGTCACGCGCGCCGAAATTGATTTGCCCGAAACAACTGACGTTTACGCGCCGGAGGTTTACCAACGGGCGAAAGAAAATCTCGATCAATTTATCAATCGAGCCATTTTGATTGAAGAAGCGAAGCCGTGTTTGTACATTTACCGGCTGGCGGTCGGCGGACACTCGCAAACCGGCGTCGCGGCTTGCTGCTCACTCGACGAGTACGACCGCAATTTGATTAAAAAGCACGAAAAAACGCGCCCCGACAAAGAAGACGACCGAACCCGGCACATCGTTGAAACGCGGGCGCAAACGGGCTTGGTTTTTCTTTGCTATCGCGGAACCGAACAGATTAACTGGCTGGTTTCGCGCGCGACGACAACCGCGCCGCTTTATGAATTTACGGCTCAAGACGGTGTCGAGCACATCATTTGGCGCGTCGAGCAAACCGCAGATTTAATAGCCGCGTTTGCCGAAGTTCCCGCGCTTTACATCGCCGACGGGCATCATCGCGTCGCCAGCGCAAGCCGCGCACAGCAAATTCTCAAAGAACAAGCCGGAAGCGCAAACGGCGATTACGATTTCTTTGCGGCTGCAATGTTTCCCGCCGCAGAATTGAAAATTCTGGCTTACAATCGCGCCGTCAAAGATTTGAACGATTTAAGCGACGAAGAATTTTTAGCGCGCGTTCGTCAAAGTTTTATCGTCGCCGAAACCTCGATTCACGTTCCCGAACGACGCGGCGAGTTTTGTTTGTATCTTTCGGGAAAATGGTACAAATTAATTTTCAACGTGCAGTTTCTCCGCGAGCTGAATCCGGTTGACGCGCTCGATGTTTCGCTTCTACAGGATTTTCTGCTCTCGCCGATTTTGGGAATCAAAGACGCCAGAACCGACGAGCGAATTCAGTTTGTCGGCGGTGCGCGCGGAACGAAATGTCTGGAAAAACTGGTCAACGAAAAACACGCGCAAGCCGCGTTTTCGCTGTTTCCGACGGCGATTGAAGATTTGCTTCGGATTTCGGACGCGGGCGAGATTATGCCGCCTAAATCAACGTGGTTCGAGCCGAAGCTGCGCGACGGTTTGCTGGTTCATATTGTTTAAAATCACAGAGATACTAGAGCGAATCAACATAGTATGTCCGTGTCAGTACCTTGAACGGTAGTGAGCGGGTTTGTTTATTGACCCGCTCACTACCGTTCAAGGTACTGACTGTGATGCCTGACTTAACCGGACACCGATTCCATAACTGCTCTAAGAAAAATAAAAACAATAAAAGCTCTGTGCCTTTGTAATGAATATCTTTTTGCTCGAAACAAACCGCTTAATTTTGCGTCCGTTTGAAGACGCGGACATTGATGCGATTGCCGCGTTTCGCTCCGACTCGCGTTTTATGCGTTTTATCAAACCCGTCGAAACGCGGCGGGAAACGGTTTCGTGGATACGAATGGTTTCGCGTCATTGGGAAACGGATAATTTCGGGTTTTGGGCTGTTGTTTTAAAAGAAACCGGCGCGGTCATCGGTTGGAGCGGAACCTGGCTTTTGTGGGAAACGAAAGAACCGGAAATCGGTTTCGCCGTTGCGCCCGCTTTTTGGGGCATAGGTTTCGGAACGGAAGCCGCCGCATTTGCTTTAAAATACACTTTTGAAAACCGCGCCGCCGAGCGTGTCGTCGCTTTGACGATGCCGAAAAATCTGGCTTCGCGCAGGGTGATGGAAAAGCTCGGAATGCGTTTTGACGAGGAAAGATATTTTAATTCGTACGGCTTGACGCTGGCTCGCTACGCGATTACAAGAAATGAATATGCTCGAAACGGAAAGATTA
>DASWLV010000002.1:0-191909 GCA_036400075.1 Pyrinomonadaceae bacterium | reverse complement strand
CGGATTTGGATTTTATCGCGGCGGAAAAGAATCTTTCATCCGAAGAAATAATCGAGATTTTTCTCGCCGCGACTTATCGCGTTTTTATGCTCGGTTTTTTACCGGGTTTTGCTTATTTGGGCGAAGTCGCCGAAAAAATCGCCGTGCCGCGAAAACAGTCTCCGCGCTTGCAGGTTCCGGCGGGCAGCGTCGGGATTGCCGGGCGTCAAACCGGAATTTATTCGCTCGCATCGCCCGGCGGCTGGCAAATCATCGGGCGGACGCCGCTCGAAATGTTCAATCCCGACAACCAGCCGCCGACTCGTTTGCAGCCGGGCGACCGAGTGCGTTTTTACCGTATCGGCAAAACGGATTTTCAACGCAGAGACGCGGAGACACAGAGTTTTTAATTTTGTTTAACTCTCCGTGCCTCTGCGTTGAAATTATAAATTTATAAGCATTTTTTTTAGAACAGCCGGAATTTTGACGACCGTGCAGGATTTGGGGCGCGTCGGATTCGGTCGCTTTGGAATCAATCCGAGCGGCGCGATGGATCGAGCGGCGGCGCGTTTAATCAATGTTTTGCTCGGCAACGACGAAACGGAAGCGGTTTTGGAGATTCATTTTCCCGCTCCGGTTTTGCAATTTGATGAACCGGCGACAATCGCGCTCGGCGGCGCTGATTTTGCGGCGTATTTAAACGAAAACCCGATTGAAAACTGGCGTCCCGTTCGAGTTGAAAAAGGCGGTGTTTTAGATTTTCGCCACAGAAATTTCGGTGCGCGCATTTATTTGAGCGCGCGCGGCGGTTTTCAAATTCCCGATTGGCTGGGCAGCCAAAGCACCAATTTATCCGCGAAAATCGGAGGCTTTGATGGGCAGGCTTTTCAAAAAAACGACCGGCTGTTTTTCAAACAACGAACGACGAGCGACGAACGACGAACCAATTACAAGATTTCAACGCGCGTGCTTGCGTTTTACAGCCGTTTTCCGACCGTTCGTGTTGTAGCGGGCGCTGAGTGGGGAAATTTGAGGGAAGAAAGTCGTGTGACATTTTTGTCAAACGCTTTTTCGATTCGCCGCGATTCAGACCGGATGGGTTTTCGTCTTGAAGGCGAAAATTTAAATTTGACGGAAAAAATCGAATTGCTTTCTTCCGCCGTCAATTTCGGTACGATTCAGCTTCTTCCCGACGGACAATTGATAATTTTGATGGCGGATCATCAAACGACCGGCGGTTATCCGCGCGTCGGCTCAGTGGCTACAATTGATTTGCCCCTTCTGGCGCAATTAAATCCGGGAGATACTGTAAATTTTTATTTGATCTCGATTAATGAAGCCGAAAATTTACTCGTTCAGCAGGAAATTGAGTTAAATTATTTGCGGACGGCGGTTCGTTTTTTATGATTTCCGTTGATTTAAACTGCGATATGGGCGAGAGCTTCGGCGCTTGGACGATTGGAAACGACCGGGCGCTGATGGATTATTGCACTTCAATCAACGTCGCCTGCGGTTTTCACGCCGGAGACGCGACGGTGATTCGGAAAACGATTGAAATTGCTTTGGAAAAACGAATCGCCATCGGCGCGCACCCGTCGTTTCCCGATTTGCAGGGTTTCGGCAGACGCCCGATGCAGCTTTCGGCTCAAGAAGTTTTCGACACGGTTTTGTATCAAGTCGCCGCCGTCTATCAGATGACTGCCGCGCTCGGCGGCAAGCTGCACCACGTCAAACCTCACGGAGCGCTTTACAACGAAGCCGCGAAAAAACCCAAATTAGCAGAAGCAATCGCTCGCGCAATCAAAGCGATTGACGAAAATTTGGTATTTTACGGGCTTTCGGGTAGTTTTTTGATTTCCGAAGGCGAGAAAATCAATTTGAAAACGGCGAGCGAAGTTTTCGCCGACCGAACTTACAATGCAGACGGAAGTTTAACGCCGCGTTCTGAGCCTAACGCTTTGATTTGCGACACAAACAAGGCTGTCGAGCAGGTTTTGCAAGTGATTCAAACGCAAACCGTGATGGCGACGAACGGCGAAACAATTCGGCTTAAAGCCGATACGGTTTGCATTCACGGCGACGGCGCAAACGCCCTGGAATTTGCCGCCGCCGTTCGAGCAAAGCTAAACGAAAAAGGTGTTCGGATTTGCCCGGTTTAAAATTGAAAACCAATCTATTTCCAGCATTTTCTATAAACATCTCGTTCGACTCAAACTTGTAATTTCCGTTTTCAGTTTCTACTCTTAAATTTGGGATTGTTTCAATCCTGAGAACAAGGGGTTTAATTCAACGAATGAAAATTATTGTTATCGGCAGCGGCTTTGGCGGCTTGTCTGCTGCGATTCGATTGCAGGCGACTGGTCACAAAGTAACGATTTTGGAAAAGCGCGACAAACCGGGCGGGCGGGCTTATGTTTACGAGCAGGACGGTTTTAAATTCGACGGCGGTCCGACAATTCTTACCGCGCCTTGGCTGATTGACGAAATGTTTGAAGTCGCCGGACGACGACGCGAAGATTTTCTGGAATTGGTTAAAATTCATCCGTTTTACAACATTCGTTTTGAAGATGGGACGGTTTTTAATTATGACGACGACCGGGAAAACCTGCTCGCTCAAATTCGCAAATTTAATCCGGCTGATGTCGAAGGCTACAAACGCTTTGCCGCCGATTTGGCGGAGATTTACCGCGTCGGTTTTGAATTGATTGACAAGCCTTTTTCGACCTGGGGCGATATGCTGCGCGTCGTGCCGCAAATGGTTCGGCTGCGCTCAGACCGCTCGGTTTACAATTTTGTCAAACGCTATTTTGAAGACGAGCGCTTGCGACAATGTTTTAGCTTTCATCCGCTTTTAATAGGCGGCAACCCGTTTGAATCTACTTCGATTTACGCGATGATTCACCGGCTCGAACAGGAATTCGGCGTCTGGTTTGCGATGGGCGGAACCGGCGCGTTAGTCCGGGCGCTGACCGATTTATTTTTGGACATCGGCGGCGAAATTTATCTCGAAGCCGAAGTTGATCAGATTTTTGTTGACGACAAGACGCGCCGCGCGACCGGCGTTTATCTCAAATCCGGCGTTTTTCTGCCCGCCGACGCCGTTGTTTCAAATGCCGATGTCGCTTTCACTTATTTAAATTTGATTCAGCCGAAATATCGCCGCAAAAACACCGACCGGCGAATGAAAAATTTGCGCTATTCGATGTCGCTGTTTGTGATTTATTTCGGCACCGACCGGCGATATGAAAATATGGCGCATCACGAAATCATAATGGGATCGCGTTATCGCGGGTTGCTTGATGAGATTTTCAAGCACAAAACTTTGTCGAAAGATTTTTCGTTGTACTTACATCGCCCGACGGCGACCGATCCGAGTCTCGCGCCGAAAGGATGCGATTGCTGGTATGTGTTGTCGCCCGTGCCGCATCTCGGCGGAAAAATTGATTGGGAAACGGCGGCGAAACCGTATCGAGATTCGATAATCAAATATCTTGAAGAACGTTATATGCCCAATTTATCAAAACATATCGTTTCGGAACATCGGATTGACCCGCTGCATTTTCAAGGCGATTTGAACAGCTATCTGGGCAGCGCGTTTTCGGTCGAGCCGACGCTGATGCAATCGGCATATTTTCGCCCACACAACAAATCCGAAGACATCGGAAATCTGTATTTTGTCGGGGCGGGAACACATCCCGGCGCGGGCTTGCCGGGCGTAATGAGTTCGGGAAAAATCGTGGCAAATTTAATCAGTCAACAGTTATCAGTTAACAGTTAACAAAAAACTGATAACTGATAACTGATAACTGATAACTGATATGTTTCGTTTCATTTGGTATTGGTCGAGAGTAATTCTGGCAATCGTTTTAGGCACGCTCGTCGTCTGGTTCGGTTATGAAGGCGTTAATTATTATTTTACCCGTCAAAATATCGTTGCGTTAAAAACCGAAAATCCGACGACGACTTCGATGATTGAATATCGGTTGTCCGAGGCGCGCAAAGATGGAAAGCAGGGGCAGAAATATCAGATTTGGGCGCCGATGGAACGCATTTCCCCGCATTTGCAGCGCGCCGTAATTGCCGGCGAAGATACAAATTTCGTCGCTCATCAGGGTTTTGATTGGAAAGCGATTGAAGCGGCGTGGCAGGCGGCGCAAAAAGAAGCCGAAAAAGAAGCCAAAGCCGAAGGCGATAACGATCCGAACGACTGGATTCCGAATCTCGACAAAGATTCGATTATTGACACCGTTCTGGTGTCGCTCGGTTATCCGAAAACCTCGAATTTCAAACGCGGCGCTTCGACCATCACGCAGCAATTAGCGAAAAATCTTTATCTTTCGGAAGAACGCTCCTTTTTGCGAAAAGGGCGCGAATATTTAATCACTCGCACGCTCGAAAACAATCTCAGCAAACGGCGAATTTTGGAGATTTATCTGAATGTAATCGAATGGGGCGACGGCATTTACGGGGCGGAAGCCGCCAGCAGAACTTATTTCAAAAAATCGGCAGCCGATTTAACTCCGCAGGAAGCCGCTTATCTTTCGGCGATGATTCCTTCGCCGCTTAACATTTTCAATCCAAGCAAAAACCCGAAGCGAGTTAATCGCCGCGCCCGCGTTATTTCGAGGGGAATGAATTTCGTCAAAATTCCTTAACTGATAACTACAATAAAAAAGCGTTTGATATTGAATTCAATATCAAACGCTTTTTTATTGCTTTTTCCCGAGTTTAATTGTTTATTCTCTGGAATCCGGTCAGTTGAAGAACCTGGAAAAACGGAGTTCCGGGCGGCAGGCGTTCCGGTGAGAGAAACGATGTGTCGAACGTCCAGTTTCGATTAGGCGGCGAATAAACCTTGTTGCAGCATTTAAAAGCGCCGTTGTTGTTTCTGGCATTGTACAAATTGATGAGCGAACCTGAGTAGTTCAGGTAATCACCGCCCCAGTTTTCCAGAAATCGCTTGAAGTTGTGGACGCCGCCTGCCAGACGCGGGTCGCCGCCGCCCTGATTCGGCGTGTTTTCATAACTGCTTTTCGCGTCGCCGGAAATCATTGCGAAACGGATAGTTGTTTCGGTCGCCGGGCGGCTGCCGAGAGCAAACGGGTAACGGAAGCTGCGCGAGTCTTTCCAATTGTTTGAAAGAATTATTACTGCGTCGCCGATAACAGACGCCGGCACGTGCAGGGAGGTGTCCTGCGGCAGATAATCGTCTGCCGGCGTTGGTGTTCCATAGCTGAGGACTCCGGTCGCGTTGTAATTTCCCTGCACATAAATCGCGTTTTCCGAAGCGACCGTAAATCCGGTTGTATCGAAAGAGTTGGCGATGTAATTGCCGGGCAGGGTTCCACCATTAACGAGGCGAACGCCGCGCCGAAAATAGCTGTGATCAACGACGGCTGACATATCCGCATCGTCAGTTTCCGAGCAGAGCGGAGCTTCTCCTTGAGGGTTGGCAGTGGTTTTGAAATCCCTTTCGAGATTGTTTGCTTTACCATCGAGGTCTTCGCCGGGCTGTTCTGTGTTATCGCACGGACCGTAAATGTCTTCCATATCATACTCGCCGTCAAAATCGCGGTCGCCTCGACGGTCGGAGATGTACAACACCCAGCCGTTTGATTCCGGCACGTCCGTGGAACGTAAAACGTGACCGGTGTCGCCGTAATATTTAGTTCCGGTCGGCATACCGGAGTTGAAATCGCCCTTTAAAAATTTTCTTAAATTAGCGACGTTGATTTCAACTATGCTCATCACGCCGTTGCGCGTTACTTTGTTCGCCGTTCCGCCTGTCGGGTCAACGTCATCGTTGAAAAGCCCTTCGCGCGTGTCGAACATTTTGATCGGAAACGGGACAATCCATTCATATTTCGTGTTGTTGTCAATGTAGGTGAGCTTTTTATGATCTTTATGGTCGGCAAATCCCGTGTCCAATCCTGGAACGGCGTCGGGATTTGAATTCGGAGTCGGAGTCGGATTCGGCGTTGGTGTTGGTATCGTTTGCTGGTTGGTAATGACAAAGTTATAAGGCGTGCTGTTCCAAGTGCGGTCGCTTAGCCAGTTGCTCGATGAGTTAATGACCTCGCCCGACATCGCAAAACGCTGCAACTGGATAATCGAACGAGTGTCAATGCCCGAACTGTAATAATTCGAGGGATTTAGAATCTCAAACCTTCTGGTCAAGCTTTCAAAAACGCGCGGCGCGGGTTCGGTAACACCGAGGCTCAAAATATCTGCCGTAACATCAGCCGTGACCGGCAATTTGGTCGCCTGATCAAATGAAACCAGCTCGACTTTTATCCAAACTTGGCGTCCGGGAATATGAAATCTCTCGCCGTTCAAACGAGTCGCCTGATAGCCGGTCATCGGTCTGGGTTGATAACCTCGCGCTTCGCCGCTGCCCGGCTCGGAGCCGTCTCCGCTATCGTCGGCGTCAAGTCTGATTCCGCATACCGTAGTTACGGCGCTGCCGGTGCTTGTGATGCAGCCTGGAAGTTTGGCTTTGCTGTCGGCGAGGCTAACGCGGATGCCCGCTTTGTTAGCGTAACGACTTAGTGCAAAAATCTCGTTATCCAAGCCGCCGGTCGGCGTACTGTTAACGGGAACAATCGAAGGCGAAGCGGCTGTTCCGGTTCCGTCGTTCCACAAATCGCCGATCAACTTGCCGCGTTTAATCAGTTCGATGTAATCCACGTCCGGTCTCGTCAGCTTCATCGGCAGCTTTAAGTCTTTTTGCAGCGCCATTAAGTTGCCGTCAAACAAACCGTTGGGAATGCTCCAATTCGGATTGCGCGAAACAGCGGGCATATCCGCGTTGTCAAAAAAAAGATTACCGCCCGTGCCGCCGGTTTTGAGCGCGCTGCCCATATTTGCTTTTAACTGTTGATAAGTGCCGGAGCCGTCTCGAATCCAAACGTTTTCGCCCCATTGACTTAAAGCATTTCGCCCGTTGCGTCCAACATCGGTTAATATTTCTCTGTGCGCCGAGACTCTCGATGAAAAATACAATCCGGTTCCGGCGGCGAGAAACAAATTGCCGTTCGAGTGAACGCGACCGCCGAAATCGAAACGCGGTCCGGGGTGGAATTCGAGGTCGTCGTCATAAAAAATACCGAATTGAAAAATCGGCACGCGGTCGTTGAAAAATGTTCTGTCCAGCTTGACTTCAACGCCGTTCGATTTGTCGGTCGTTATGGTAGTTAATTTCCAGGCGTCGCGCGTCGCGTATAAACCTTGCAGAAGTCCGCCCGTAATTACGACTTGCTGCGAGGCTTGGGTTTGAACAACGTCATTTGCAAAATTGTAGCCGGTAAAATTCGGCGGAGCGGAATTTTTAATATTGGTGATGTCGGCGGAAGCCGGCGAAAGCTGAAAATCGAAAATAGCGTCGAATTGCTGCGTCATATTTTCCAGGCTCGCCTCCGCCGCCGTGAACGTGCGCGTTTCCGAAGCATCGTTTGAGGTGGCGAGCGTCTCGTTCGTCGTCCGCGAAACCGCCAGGGCGACGAAAACCAACAACAGCGAGAGGACTAATAACGCAATCACAGTCGCCGAACCGCGTTCGTTTGTTTTCACAATTTTGCCGTTCATTTCTCTTTGTCTCCTGTTTTTCTGCAAAAGCTTCTTTCGCTTGGTGAGAGATTAAAATTGCCTTGTTTATCCGGCGTCGTATTCGAGGTTTCTGGTGCTGAACGTTCCGTCGAGAGTGATATAAACCGGTTTGCCGGTCGCTTCGTCAATTCCCTCCTGCGCAGTTAAACTGATTGTCACCTGACGAATATCGTTGCGCCTGTCAACATTAACGCTTGCCCCGACGATGGTCGGGTCGTCGGACGAAATTCCGGTGTAAGTCGTGTAGCGAATCTGCAAATCTTTGATTCCGTAAGCAATCGGCTGTTCTTGAATTTGATTGGAGGCGCTGGCTCCGGTGTTGTTGCCGTAAAGAATTCTGACGAGCGTTCCGTCAGATTTGACTTTGTAAACAACGACAAAAATCCGCTTCAGAGTAACGTTCGGGTAAACCATACAATTTGTCGTGATAAGGCTGGTGCAGCGGCGCAGCAAACTGACGGTTTGCGGAGTTGAGCCGTTAAGAGCTTGATTGACAGCCAGCGGATCGCCCGGCGCGAACTTGATTGAATTGTTTGTCGGAATATCCGTCGCCATTACAATTGCCCGCGTCCCGCCTCCGTCCACCAAAAACAGGTCGTGAATGTTCGGAATGGTTGGCAGAACCGCAGGCGTCCCGACGGCGGGATTACCGGCGCGAGAAATATCCTGAACGGTGGTTACCGTGACGAAATTTCCGGTCGCAGAAGCGAGAGTAGCGTTATTTAAAAAAATCGGACTGCCGCGGAAGAAATCAACATCCCGGTAAACGAAGCCGATCATATCGGTGTTGCCGGTTTGCAAATTGCTGGCGTTATTTTGATTGCCCGGAATCACCGAAGTCAGCTTATCGCGCTCGGTATCAGTATCGGTTGTAAAGCCGAGCTTGCCGCTGAGAAAATCATCAGGCAGGCTTGCCCCGAAGCGCGTGTAGCTCAAGCCGGAGTTGAGCGCGTCGCGCCCGATCAAATGCAGAGCGGCGCGCGCGTTTTTCAATGCGTCGGAGCGGCGCGACGCGCGGTTGCGGTCTAATCTGCCGACTTGCAGCAAACCGTAGATGGCTCCGGTGACGATCAGAAAAATTACCATTGAAACCAGCAATTCGATCAGCGAGAAACCGCTTTCGTTTTTTCTTGAATTCAGCTTTTTCATTTGTCCTTTTCTTCTCGGTCTTTATTCAAATCTGGCGATCATCGTGCTGACTTTTTCTTCGCGCCAAAGTGTGTTGACACGGTAACGCACCGTAATATCCACTTGACGGCGTAATACTCCGTGGGTCTCAAACGGTCGGTTCGGCGTCGTCAAATCTGTAATTACGACTTTGCGCTCAAAGTTGCTGATGATTTGGCTGCTGTTAACCGTACCGTCGTAATTGCTGCAATTGCCCGTTCCGGCACAGGCGTCGTCCGCCGTGCCGATTACGCCGTCCAAACCGGGATCGCGGCGAATCGGCGTCCAGCCGGTTAAAAATAATCCCTGATAAACTCCGTTCACCGGATTTGTCCCGACGTTGCCGATTTGCGACCAGCCTTCCAGAGCGCGCGGGCGGCGCATATCGCGCGCGGTAAAAATTGATTCGAGAGTGGAATAAGCATACTGTTTGGCGAGCGCTCTTTTGTCGGTTTCCATCGAACGCATCACGCTCATCGAAATCGCGGCGGTCGCGCCTAAGATTCCGACCATTAAAATCGTGATGGCGATCATCACGTCAATGTATGAAAACCCGCTCTGGCTGTTGTGCTGTTTCATAACTTGTTTTCCTCGTTGATCAACGGTTTTGCCAACTCGGGCTGGCGGCGGCGTGCGTGTAGTTCCACATTCGAATTGTCCCGCTCGCGCCTAAAACGGTAATGCCGCGCGTCAACTCGGAATTTGTCGGCGAAGTTGTTTTCGGTTTCCAGACGTAAATCGTCATTCCGGTCATCGTCGAACCTGCTCCAACGCTGTTAGTTCCGGCGTTTAAAACCAAACCGGTGCTGGTAAAGCGCAACACGGCGACCGAGTTACCCTGAGTCAAAGGATGGGAGCTTGGAGCAAATGTCGGACGCGGAACCGGCAGCGGCTCGCTCGGCTCGGCGGAAATATTTGCCGGTCGCGGTCCGACTATGGCTTCGTTTGAATGAGCCAGTGTAATCTGTTTAATAATTTTGTCGTCGCTGTCTCCGGCTTTGTTTTCGTCAATTATCAAAATCGCGTTTTTGGTGGCGTTGATTTCAACGCGCATCGTTTGCCGCTCGTTTAAGGCGAGTTGCTTGGCGTCCTGTAAAACGTCAATTATTTGAAGCGCCTGGTCTTCGGCTTTATAGAGCTTTTTGTGTCCGGCTAGATAGAAAATCGAAACGGTCGCTAAGATAAAGCCGATGACAATCACCATCAGCATTTCAATCAAGCTGAAACCGCTTTGTTTCGTTTTCCGATTTTGGGTTTTGAGCATTCTTATTGCTGTGTTTGTTTCGCTCGGTTGTGAGCCGCAGAGTATCGTCAACATCTTTGGCAATTTGCGTTCCAACGTATAATCTTCAGCATTTATCGGCATTTCTTGAAAATCGCGGCTCCTACATCTCCCGTCCGAATGTAAAATCGCCCACAATTCGCTCATTCTGACGGATGAGGAACCGCGGGCGGGCTGAATTTCGAGCAAATTATCGGTAAACATTGAAACAAGGGCTGAAGGCTAAAGGATAAAGCTAAAGATTAATTCCTTATCTTCATCCCTTAGCCTTCAGCCGTTTAATTCCGGGGCTGCGGTATCGTTGTAGTTGTCGTTTGCTGCTGCGGAACGACCGGAACGATTACATTCGGCTGACCCGTCTGCGGCTGAGCCTGCGGGGTTGAGGTGTTTGACGGCGGATTGCCGAGAGGAACGGGTTGGAGAACAGTATTTGAGCGATTTCCGTCCGGGTCAAGGACGCTGTTGGTTGGGTTGCCGCGGAAATCCGGGCGATAGATGCGCGGTGTGATAAAGAACAGAATCTCCGCCGTGTTGCGCTGCGTAGCGCGGTTTTTGAACAAATTGCCGAGCAGCGGGATGCTTGCCAAGCCGGGCGTTCGGCTTCTCGATTCGTTTTCGGAGTCGGTCAAAACGCCTCCGACTACAGTCGTTCCGCCGTCCGGCACGAGAACTTCGGTTTGCATTCGCTGCGTGTCAATTCCCGGCGTTCCGCTTAATCCATTGGCAAGCGCGGTGTTTACCGAATTGTTTTCGGCAACTACACGGAGAATAACCGTTCCGGCATCAGTAATCTGCGGCGTCACGGAAAGACGCAGCGGAACGGAAACGAAAGTTGTCGTAAAGACCGCCAATTGATCTTCGCCGCCGCCGTTGGGCTGAATGGTTGTCACCGGGATTTGACTTCCCGATTCGATTTGCGCCGGGCGATTGTTAAGCGCTGTAACGCGCGGCGTGGCGACGATCCTGGCTTGTCCCTTTGTTTCCGCTAAATTCAAGGCGGCGGTGATTTGCGCCGTGCCGAATGCGCCGGTCGTTAAAACCAGAGTTCCTGTTGGCGGATTATTAATATTACTGCCGGTTTGACCAGTGATAAAACCTCCACGGTCAAAGGGATTTCTGACGGTTGCGCCCAATTGCACGCCGATTTCGCGTAAAAAGTTGCGCTGAGCGATGACGATGCGGACTTCGATTTCGACTTGCGGCTCCGGCTGATCGAGAAAAGCGACGAGCTGACGAATCGAATCAATATTTCTTCTCACATCCGTGACAATCAAACGGTTTCCGCGTCCGTCAACTTCGATTCCGCCGCGCCGCGAAAGTCGGCGTTTGATAATCGGCATAATCCCGGTATCGGCGCCTCCGCCAGTGACATCGCCACCACTGCTGGATGAAACGCCCTGACTGGTAGCGCCGCCGGTGAAACCGCCGGTGTCGCCGGCAGCTCCGCCTAAAGTGCCGGAGGCGCGGGCGTAATTGAGTTGAATAATTTCGGTGTAAAGCTGTTCGGTATCAAGTCTCGCGTCTTCGATTTGGCGGCGCACAGCGGTTTCGTCAGCCAGCAATTTGGCGTCGGCAACGCGCAGAATCGAGCCTTGAACATCAACTCCCAAGCCGTTCGCACGCAAAATGGCGTCAAGCGCAATGTTCCACGGAACGTCGCTCAAATTAACGGTCACGGGAACTTGTCCGACCGATTTGTCAATGACGAAGTTCACGCCGTATTGCTCGGTAATGTGATTAAAAATATCTCTAATGTCGGCTTTGACAACGTTCAGATTGATCGCTTCGCCGACGAATCCGGGCTGACCGTATTGCTGACCTTGCGGGCTTAGCTGTTGCTGCGTTCGCGGCGGCGGAGTTTGCGACGGTCGCGGGGCGGTTGTTTGCTGCGCGTGCGCGGCAACCGCGGCAAGGGCAACGACAGCGACGGCAAAAGTCGCGCGATTAATTAAGTTTTTAAGGGATTTGAGCAGACTCATATTTTACGCCTCCAAAGAAATTGCGGCTTTAGGCTTGGATTTTTTTTATTTTTCAAGTGCGAAAGAGTTTGGTGAAATTATTTCGATTTGCGCGGACTCACCTTGCGGACGGGCTTGGTCGCGGGCGGTTTGCCGGCAGTCGAGGGATTTTTACCCGCTTCGGCAGATTCAGTTCCGTCCGTTTCCGCGCGCGTTTTGTTGTCGGCGGTTAAGACGGGTTCTTGATTGTTTGTAGAAGCGGCAGCGGCGGGAACCGTGACGGTCGGATTAACTGTGGCGGGCGCGCCTTCCTTGTTTTCGGCGGTTTCGGTGCGCGGAACGAGCATATCGTTTATCATCGGCACTTTCAGACCTTTATTTTCCGCCACGGTAAACGTTTTACCGTCGGTCATTCGAATTTCGCGCCGGAAAACAAGGCGATTGTCTTCGATGGCGACGAGATAGCCGTCGTAAAATTTTTCGCCGGGATAAATCGTGTAAGAAAGCTTGATCGGCACGGCTTCGACCATTGCGGAATATCCGCGCGGCGTTCGGAAAACGCCAGTCACTTCGACTTCGCTAACGGTCAGCACGGCGGTCGGTTTCGGAGCCGGAAGCCCGAGTTCGGCGGCGCGCATTCTGAGGATTTTGTAGTTTTCAATGCGCTGCTGAATCGGCGGAGCGGCTACAACAGCCGGTGCTGCTTTTTCCGGTTTCTTGACGGGACTTCCCGGCGATTTCGACCCGGCTTTTTTCGGGGCGGCGACTACCGGTTTGCGAAACGGGTCGCGCTCTTGCGCTCCCGCCGGGTTTGTCGCTCCGATTGCCAGCACAACGGCGGCGCAGGCTAATCCAAAATTTAACGAACGAATGATGGCGATTTTTCTCATAACTTTAAATCAATGCGCTGCGGCGCACCGGCTGATAATGAATGGGAGAAATTACGGACTTTACTTCATCGAGTTTGAAGGCGAGACAACAGTAGGCGGGGTTGCAGCGCCCGCTCCTCCGGGAGGCGCGGCTCCGTTTGCCGGCGGGACTGCGCCCGGCGCTCCGGCTTTGGCGGCTTCGGTCAATTGCTGCTGCTTCATAACACTTTCCGGCGTGGCGTAATAAGCCGTGAGCAAAAATTGCGAATCAATAGTTTTGTCACCGGCTTGTTTCGGGCGCTGCGTGATGCGGAAATCGCTGATCGAAACGATTCGCGGCAGCCGCGCCATCTGCGCGTAAAAGGCTCGCAAGTTCTGGAAAGTGCTGGAAACTTCGACTTCGACCGGCTTTGAAGTGATAAAGCCTTGCGGCGAATCATCTTTCGGCGAGAACCGCAGAAGCGTCAAACGACTGCCGCGCGCCGTGTCCAGCAAACCTTGTAAAACGTTCGTGATTTCGCGCTCTTCCGGCAGCAAGACTTTTAATTCTTCATACTCGGCGTCTTTCGCCTGAGCGAGCGCGCGAAATTCTTCGATTCGCTGCGTGGCAATACGCGCCGCTTCGTTCTTTTGCTTGAGGGCGTTCGCCTGATCTTCGATTTGAGTGGTTTCCTCACGAATCGGGCTGGTCACCATATACCAAAACGCGGCGTAAAACATCACGGCGAGAGTCACCAGTACGGCTATTTGCCAGTGAATCGCTAAATTCTTCAACTTTTCCATAATTCTTTTGTAAGTCGAGAGTCGAGAGTCGAGTGAGTCTCGCGGGTCAACTCGAATTTTATTTTGATTGGAATTTCTTTTGACTTGCCAGACTCGCTGGACTTGCTAAACTCGCCAGGCTTTTTAATTTTTTGCCGTTTGCGGCGGATTTGCGGGTGCGGCATTGCTGCTGGCTGTTTGCGGGGTGCCGCCGTTCGGCAGGTCGGAAGGTTTTGCAGCTTTCGACGGTGTGTAGGCGCAACGAATCGTGAAGTTAATAGTTTCCGGCTTTTTATCGGGAGCAGGAGCGCCTGAATTATCGGCAATTTGCGTTGGTGTGACTTCTTTGCGCTGCGTTTCGATGTTCAGATTCGTGAACAAACCGGACGAAAATTCGAGACTGCGACCGAAATTCGTAACGACGTATTCATCCGGCGAATTGCCTTTGATGGTCAGCATATCGCCTTTTTGCTCGACCGATTCGAGAAACAACCCCGGCGCACTGATGATTCGCTCGCGCAGAGCTTCCAGCACGGCGCTCGGTCCCGCTTGGCTTGCGCGCAGATTTTTGATGGCGGTTATGCGGTCGTCAATGTCTTTGATTCTCTTTTTCAGCTCGTCCTGCTCTTTCATCACCGCTTCCATTTGTTTGGCAATCGCTTGCTGGTTGGCAAGCTCTTCTTCGGCTGAAGCCTTTGCCGACGTAGCCGTCATATAATCCAAACCGACGCCGAGAATAAGCAAACCGGCGACGATTCCGGCGAGCAGCCCGAATCTTGTTCCGGCGCTTGCGATTTTCTTTTCAACGATGACCGCCGGGTTCGTCGGTTTATCCGTAATTGATTCGAGAAGATTTATTCTGATCATCTGAGTTCGACTCCTCTCAAAGCCAAGCCGACGGCAACCGCCATTTCCGGCATAATTTCATTTAAATAATCGGGATCGAATTTGCGCGTATCAACTTGAATACGTTGAAACGGATTGAGAATTTCGACTGGAACTTCGAGCTTGGCGGAAAGCTCTTTCGGGAGATTCGTCATTTTTGAACCGCCGCCGCAAAGCAGAATTTTTTCCACTTCCGTTCCGCCGTCTTCGCACGTGGCGCGGTAGAAATCGAAAGTTTTTTGAATTTCGAGCGCGATTAATTCCATCACGTTATCCATCAGCGGCTCGATTGATTTTTCTTCGGTTTCGCCGCCTTGCGCTGGTATTCCGCGCTTGACGGCTTCGGCTTGCTGAAAGCTGATGCCGAGACCGCGCTGCAAAACGTCGGTAAACTGGCTGCCGCCGGTCGTGATGTCGCGCGTGAAAAGCGAGCGCGTGCCGCGCACGATGTTAACGTTCATCGTCGCAGCGCCGATGTTTAAAAGCGCGACGGTTTCGTTTTCGTTCGGCTCATAATTAACTTCGTAACAATTCTGGAGCGCGAAAGTGTCAACATCAACGACAATCGGATTTTTTCCGGCAAGCTGAACGGCTTGTTTCAAATTATCAATCCGCTCGCGTTTGCAGGCGGCGATTAAAACTTGAATTGCGTCCGCCGTTTCGCCCGTGACGTGAAAATCGAGGCTGACATCCGCCAGATCATAAGGAATATGTTCTTCGGCATGCCAGTCAATTGATTCTTCGAGTTCTTCCCGGCTCATCGGCGGAACGGCGATGTTTTTCAAAATCACTGAGTGCCCGCTAACGCCCGTGACAACACGGTCGGATTTGATTTGATGGTCTTTGAAAATGCCTGTTATGGCTTCGGAAACTGCATTCAGTTCCATAATCTGACCGTCAACAATCGTTTCGGGCGGTAAATTTTCATAACCGAGACTGGTCAAACTCAAGCTCCCGATTTTACCGTCAAGCTCGACGGCTTTAATAGAGCTAGAGCCGATGTCCAATCCGGCGACACCTTTTTTCTTGCCGAACATTTATTGCTCCTTGTGGTTTTTGCTAGATCAAATTTGTTGGCTTGTTTTGAAGAACAAATTCAGGACAACGTGAGGCTGGTTTTCGTTGCCAAAAACAAATTACCTTACTGCGGAAAGAAGTGTCAACAAGTTTTTACATCTTTTTGATATGTTTTTCACCGAGACGAACAAATATTCAATCAAATTGAACGACAGTTAAATAAATCCAATTATTTTCAGTTTAAAGATTTATCAAGCGGATTTTGAGATTTGATTTTAATAATTAACGATCTGATTTTTTTGTATTTTTTCCCAATAACCGACATCAATCCAACGCCCGTGTTTAAAACCGATTTCGCGGAAATGTGCGACTTTTTCAAAACCGAATTTTTCATGCAGACGGATGCTGGCGTCATTTGGCAAAGCGATTCCGGCGACGATGGCGTGAATCGGTTTTGCTTTTAACTCGGCAAACAGATTTTCGTACAAAATCGTGCCTATGCCTTTTCCGTTGATTCCGTCTTTGATGTAAACCGAAACTTCAACCGAATGCCGATAGCCGGCGCGAGTTTTGTAACGCGAGGCGTAGGCGTAACCGATGATTTCGCTGTTTTCTTCGCCAACGAGAAACGGGTAATTTTCGAGAATCTCCGAAACGCGCCGCCGCATTTCCGATTCGTTTACCGTTTCGGTTTCAAAAGTAGAATGTGAGCTTTCGACGTAAAAGTTATAAATTGCGGCAATCGCGGCGGCATCTTCTAAATTTGCCGTTCTAATTTTCATACTTTTTCAACTCGTTTTTGGCGATTGATTCGAGATGAACTTCATCAGGTCCATCGGCGATTCTCAAAGCGCGTGCTTCCGCCCAATATTTGGCGAGCGGAAAATCAGGCGAAACGCCAGCACCGCCAAATGTTTGAATCGCGCGGTCAACAATTTTCAATGCCGCGTTCGGAGCAACTACTTTGATCATCGCAATCTCGCGTCGCGCCGCTTTGTTTCCCGCCGCGTCCATTTTCCAGGCGGCTTTTAAAACCAGAAGACGCGCTTGTTCAAGCTCGATTCTGGCTTCGGCAATCCAATTTCTGATTGTTCCGTGTTCGGCTAAAATTTTGCCGAAAGCGGTTCGCGTTTTCGCCCGTCGGCACATTAATTCCAAAGCGCGTTCAGCCAAACCAATCAAACGCATACAATGATGAATACGTCCCGGACCGAGTCTTCCCTGCGCGATTTCAAAACCGCGTCCTTCACCGAGCAGCAGATTTTCTTTCGGTATGCGGGCGTTTTCAAACGTGATTTCGGCGTGTCCATGAGGCGCGTCGTCGTAACCGAAAACAGTTAAAAGTCTTTCGATGCGGACGCCTTCAGTGTCCATCGGAACGAGAATCATTGATTGCTGCAAATGTTTCGGGGCAGTTTCGTCGGTTTTGCCCATAAAAATCACCAGCTTGCAACGCACATCGCCCGCGCCGGTCGTCCACCATTTTCTGCCGTTGATGACATAATCATCGCCGTCCGGCTTGATTAAGCTTTTGATGTTAGTGGCATCCGACGAAGCCTCTTCAGGTTCGGTCATCGCAAAACACGAGCGGATTTCGCCCTTTAACAAAGGTTTGAGCCAGATTTCCTGCTGCTCCGGCGTGCCGTATTTCGCCAGAACTTCCATATTACCGGTGTCGGGCGCGGAACAATTGAAAATTTCCGACGACCAGAAAACTCTGCCCATTGTTTCGGCGAGCGGAGCGTATTCGAGATTCGTCAGACCCGCGCCGAATCGCTCGTCGGGCAAAAACAAATTCCAGAGATTTTCAGCTCTAGCCTTTTCCTTTAATTCTTCAATCAAAGGCAAAATTTTCCAGCGCTCGCCCTCGGCGACTTGTTTTTGATATTCGGCTTCGTTCGGATAAATGTTTTCCTCGAAAAATCGTTCGAGACGTTTTTGCAGTTCGCGTGTTTTTTGTGAATAATCGAAATCCATTGCGCCGACATTTTGGCAAAATCAACCGAAAAAATAAACCCGGCGAAAAGAAATCTGTGATGGGCAGCGAAACAAAAACAGTCCGGCAAGGCGAGGAATTAAACGAAGCGAATCTTTCCGAGTTTTTGCGCGAGCAATTAAATTTAACGAGCGCGGAAATCGAAATCCGGCAGTTTCCCGCTGGCAGCTCGAATCTGACTTATCTGGTCAAAATCGGCGCGGAAGAATTTGTTTTGCGCCGCCCACCATTTGGCAATCAGGTCAAAACCGCGCACGATATGAGCCGCGAGTTTCGCGTGCTGGAAAAATTGTCGAAAATTTATCAGCCCGCGCCTCGACCGCTTCTTTTCTGCCAGGACGAATCAATCATCGGCTCGGAATTTTATCTAATGGAAAGAAAACGCGGCGTCATTTTGCGCGGCTCTGCTCCTGATGCCGTGCAAAGCTCGCCCGAATTGCAAAAAGCGGTTTGCGAAAGCTTTATTGATAATTTGGCGGCGCTTCATAATCTCGATTACAAACAGGCAGAACTCGGCGATTTCGGAAAACCCGAAGGCTATGTCGAAAGACAAACAACAGGCTGGATAGATCGCTATTTTCGCGCCAAAACCGACGAATGCCCGGAAATCGAATTTACAACCGAATGGCTGCGGGCGAACGTTCCAGCAACATCGAACCGAGCCGCTCTCGTTCACAACGATTACAAATTCGACAACGTGATGCTCGCACCCGATGATTTAACAGAAATCGTCGGCGTGCTGGATTGGGAAATGGCGACCGTCGGCGAGCCTCTGATGGATTTGGGAACAACGCTCGGTTATTGGATGGACAAACGCGCCCCCCAATTTATGCTTTCTCAGCCGTTTAATCCGAGAGTTTTGATGGAAAATTTCTCACGCCGCGCGCTTGCCGAACGCTACGCCGAAAAAACGGGAGCCGATATTTCCAACCTGCTTTTTTATTACGTTTTCGGCACGTTTAAAATCGCCGCCATCGTTCAGCAAATTTATTTTCGTTATCGGCGAGGTTTTACCAAAGACGAGCGTTTTGCCAATTTCAATCATTTCGTCTCGGCTTTGAGCAAAATCGCGGTTATCGCAATTGAAACGGAAAAAGTTTAGCCCTCTATATTGAACGTAAAAAAGAGAGCTGAAAATATTTTCAAGCTCTCTTTTTTTTTAATTTCCTTTATTCCTTTTGTTACCCTTCTTTTTCGGCATCCGCGGTTTTCACAAACAAAACGGTTTTCACTCGCTCGCCGAGAGCGACAATTTGTTCGGCGGGCGTTCTGTCGTCCGTAATTGAGTAACCAAAACCGACGCCCAAAACAAACGCGGCGACGCCCAGACGAAAAGACAGCGAACTTGTTTTTCTCAGTTTGCCCGATTTCAACATAATGAATTGCCCTCGAAAATGCGGAAAGAAGTTTGAGGCTTAAGTTTTGCGCCTTTCCTTATTTAATGGCAACGAAAATGTGACGAGTCGAGAGAAACCTGTGACGAACCGTATCAAATTCAGGACAAATTCCCGAAAAGCTCCGGGAGGCGCTCGCGGTAATTGCGGCTTAAATTAAGCTCCGTTCCGTTGCGTAGGATAACGGCGTAATCGCCGCCGAAAAGCGGGTGCAGTTCTTTGATGCGGTCAATCTGGACGAGAGTTGAGCGGTGAATGCGGAAAAACTTTTCCGGGTCGAGTTTGGCTTCGATTGACTGCATCGTTTCCCGAATCAAATGCGCGTCGCGCCCGACGTGGAGCTTTAAATAATTTCCGGCGGCTTCGATCCAGTCAATCTCATCTGTTTTGATAAAAAACACTCGACCGGAGTTTTTGACGACAATGCGTTCGAGATATTTTTTGGCTTTTAAATTTTCGAGCAATGAAACTAACCGTTCGTCAATGTTCCCGGATTGTCGGGAGTTTTCAAGCTGCTCGCGGGCGTGGCGGACGGAGCGGCGAAAACGCTCGCGGCTGAAAGGCTTGAGAAGATAATCGAGCGCGTGAAATTCAAACGCTTGAATCGCGTATTTGTCGTAAGCGGTGGTAAAAACAATCGCCGGAATTTTGTTTTCCTCCAGAGCTTTCAGAACGTCAAAACCGTTCATTTCGGGCATCTGCACGTCCAGAAAAACCAAATCCGGCGTTTTTTCTTCGATTGCAGAGACCGCTTCCCTGCCGTTTCCCGCCTCGCCGACGATTTCAATGCCCGGTTCGTCGCGCAGGTGTCTGCGAACTCGCTCGCGTGCCAATGGCTCGTCGTCAACAATCAAAATTTTCATTTTTCCTCGTTCGAGCGAAAAGGAATTTGCAAATCAAGCCGCAAACCGCCGCCGTCGCGCGTCTGCAATACGAAATTATGCTCCGCGCCGTAGAGATGTTTCAAACGGGCGCGCGTGTTTGAAAGTCCGACGCCTTCGCTCAAATTCGCCACGTCGCCGAACGGAACGCCAAGCCCGTCATCGGCGACTTTTAAATTTAAATGCCCGTTTGCCCGGCTTGCACCGATTTCGATTGTTCCGCCTTCGGCTCGCGGCGCGATGCCGTATTTGATGGCGTTTTCGACCAAAGGCTGCAAAATCATATTCGGCACGCGGGCGTCTAAAGCATCAGACGAGATTTCGTATTTCACCTCCAAACGGTCGTGAAAACGCATCTGTTCGATTTCGAGATATTTGCCCAGAAACTCCAATTCCTGCTGCAAAGGAACTTCCTGAACGTCCAATTTATCGAGCGCAATCCGCAGCAAATCGCTCAAGCTCGCAATCATCTGCTCGGCGGCGTCCGGGTCTTTGTAAACCAATTCGGAAATATTGTTGAGCGTGTTAAAGAGAAAATGCGGGTGAAGCTGGTTTTTTAAAACCTGAAGGCGAGATTGCGCGAGCTGATTTTCAAGCTGCGCGGCGCGCAATTCGCGCTCCTGATACATCCGGTAATAATTAACGGCGTATTTGATTCCCAAAACAGCCCAGTAAATCGTCATCGAAAAATGCAGATTGACGATCAGAAAAAAGCGATAAGCCTCTCCGAATGAAGCGAATTGGCGATTCGGCGGATAACCGAGCTTCGGCAAAACGAGCGCGTCAACCGCCAGTTGAACCGCCGAAAGAACCACGCTTGCGGCGATATGAACCAGCAAGCTTCGCCAAAAACGCCCGCGTTCAAACGAAAAACGGCGAGCCAGCCAGAAAATCACCGGCATCAGCGCAAACCACACATAACCCGAAAACAATTGCCACGCTAAGACCTGATAAACCGGTATGGGGCGCTGTGAAAGCTGATTCTGCAAAAGAAACTGGCTGGTAAAAAAGAATCCGCCGAGCGTCCAAATGCCGAAAATCATCAGCCATTTAAAAATCCTGTGCTGTTTTGAAAATTCCATCTGATACAACAAACTTCAATAATTTCGCCTGGTTGAATACGCACCAAACTCGAAAAGGGTTACAAATTCTTTCGCTTGAAGTGCGTGCTGTTTTAAGCCTTTCTTATGCTAAACGGAAAGTTAATATACTTTTTTCCCTCTAATTTCCCTATTGGTGCTGATCAAAACCACGATTTCTTCCGTAATCTTGCCGTTCGCGTCACGAACAAATGCCACAAGCTGACGGTGCATTCTGCATTTGAGCGAAAACGGAAAATGAGAAAACGAGAGAGACGACAAGCGTTGCCAACAGCCTGGACATAAGATATTCCTCTTTTAGAATTTCTTGAAACTAAGAAAAGCCGAATAGCTTAACGCGCACAGAAACGAAGATGTTCCAAAAAATAGAATCTCAAATTTGAAATCTCGCATTTTTAATTCGTAATTCGTAATTGATTCTTAGCTTTTCCAGTAATTTTTGATTCTGGCGTCGAGCATCGGAAACGGCACGTATTCGACGTTGCGCCCGGCAATTCGTAATTTCTCGACCATACGGATGGCGGCGTCGGCGTTGCGCGTGTGTACGATAATAGTTGCGGCGGGCTGGATTTTCGGATTTTGGGCGAGCCAGAGAGCGATGGCGTAGCCTGTCATTTCGTCGTCGGTTTCGCCGTCGTAATGTTCGGGCAGCAAATCGTGGTCTAAAAAAACTCCGTCGTAATTGTTCGCTTGCAAATATTCCTTGGCTTCCTCAACGGTTTCGGCGATGTCTAATTCGTCCTGTTCAAAACGCTTGCGAAACCAGCGATGACGCCGACGGTCATCATCGAGCAAAAAAATATAAATTGGATTGCGCCCCGCCGCCGTGTCAATAAAACCGAGACGATTTAATAAACCGCGCCAAATGCTCATAAAATCATTTATAATCAAAGTTGGCAGTTTCGCATATTTTTGTTGTTTGACAAAAGCCGGTCAAGTGAGAAAAAAGATTTTCGGTTTCTCAACTTGGTAAACGATTGAAAAATTGAGGTTCAAGGGTTTTGTTCCGAAAGCGTGTTACGGAAATGTTAATGGTTAGCGTCTAGCCTCGATTTTTACTGAATTTTATTTTGCAATTTTTTGCTTGAAACTTTGGCGGCTGGTGCTATAATCCGACATCAGATTTGGTAGTTCATTCACGGAGTCAATTTCTGACGGCTTTTCCGATGAATCAGAGTTCTAACGAGCACGGGTTTCTCGCAGTTCTATCGTAAATGGCAAAGGAACAACTTAAATTTCATCAGCTTTCGCTTGTGTCGAGTTCTGAAGCAGAGCCGGAGTTTGACCGCTCCAAGTTTGCGGAAGATTACGACGCGGAGGTCGAAGCCTGCGAGCGTTGTCACGGAACGGGAATGGAAATCGTGCCGCAGCGCGGCGCTCGCCCCTGCGAATGCCGAAAATTAAAATCTTACGAAAAACTGCTCGAAGCCGCGCGGATTCCGCGGCGTTATCTGAATTGCAGTTTCGACGGTTACCAAAGAAAAAATATGTCGCAGGGCAGAGCTTATCAGCTCGCTTTCGATCTGGCGCTGTCATATCCGAAAGTCGAGCGCGGCTTGCTTTTTACAGGCTCGGTCGGCGTCGGAAAAACGCATCTCGCGGTTTCGATTTTGCGGCTGATGCTCGAAAAAGGCGTGTCGTGTTTGTTTTACGAGTTCGGCTCGCTGCTCAAAGAAATTCAAAATTCGTATAATTCCGTTTCAAAAACATCCGAATTGAGCGTTCTTCAGCCGATTTTCGATACTGAAGTTTTAGTCCTGGACGAGCTTGGAGCGTCGAAACCGACCGATTGGGTGCGCGACACGATGATGTTTATCATCAACACGCGCTACAACGACAAAAAACTGACGATTTTCACGACCAATTATTTAGACAATCGCCGACGCGACACCGAAGAAACGCTCGAAGACCGAATCGGCGCTCGCCTTCGCTCGCGCCTCTACGAAATGTGTCAAACTCTTCACATCGAAGGCGAGGATTTTCGCAAATCTTTTGATAAATCGCCGAGTCGTAAACAATAAAACCGGGTATTAAATCTCAAAAAGAAAAAGGCTGGAGAATTAATTAATTCTCCAGCCTTTTCATTTTCTTCTGCCTTTTACTTCGTGTAGTTTGCAGGTATCGGCGTGTCGCCCGCTTGTCCCCAGCCGGTTCCGCTAAAGCCGGAAGTCGTGGCGAGAACGTACCACGCTCCCGCGCTCGGTCGGAAAACGGCGGCGTCCAATCTGCGGTCGCCGTCGTAATCGCCGGGAACCGGAATATCGCCTGCTTGTCCCCAGGGGATGGACGAGATTTCTCCCGTGAGAGTGCGAATATACCATGTTCCGTTGCGGAAAACGGCGGTTTCGTCAATTCCGTCGCCGGTATAATCGCCCGGCACGAGCGTGTCGGAGGAAACGCCCCAGTTAGCGGATAGAAACGTATTGTTGGAAGAAGTCAGGATATACCAGTTTCCGGCGCGGAAAACGGCAAGATCGGTTTTCGCGTCGTTGTCATATTTACCGGCAACAGGTCTGTCTCCCGGGATTCCCCAGCTTTGGTAAATCGGCGCTCCGCCGCCCGTCGGGTAAACAGCCCACAAACCGTTGCGGAAAATCGCAAAGTCGTCTTTGCCGTCTCCGGTGTAATCAGCCGGAACCGGAATGTCGCCCGGCGCGCCCCAATTTGCCGCATACATCGTGTTGTTCGAGCTTTGCATAACGTACCACGCACCGCTGCGGAAAACGGCGGGATCGGCTTTGCGGTCGCCGTCGAAATCGCCCGAAACCGGAATGTCGCTCGGAATGCCCCAGTTTACAGTGAAAGATTGGCTGTTTTGACTACGAAGCTGATACCACGCGCCGCTGCGGAAAACCACGCGGTCGGTTTTAGTGTCGCCGTCAAAATCGCCGCGCGTAGTAAAGGCGACCGGCGGCGGCTCATTACAACTATAGCTGTTAATGACCCCAATGCTGTCAATGTTCCAGCCCGTGTATGAAGCTCCCGGATTACTGTTATCGTGTCCCATTCTCCATTTCAGTTGAACGGCGACGCCGCTCGCTGACGCGGGAAGCTGAATTGAAGTGGTGATATAGCCGTTTGAGTTTCCAGTCCAAATATTTCTTCCCGCAAGCGGGGTGCCGTACGCGGCACTGTTAACGGAACCGTTATAACCTCCGCTGAGAAACATTCCGCCGGCTTGCGTAATGTCCTTAAACGGACCGCCGCTAATGCTGATTTCGAGCAAGCCCCCGTCCCAGTCCTTTTCCGTGTCGTATTTATGGCGGAAATTCAAAATAGCGTCGGACGAGTTTAACGTAAACACGGGTGAAACCAAATCAGCACCGCCCGCTGCTGCCGGGTCCGGTGTGAAAGCAGAATTCGGAGCCGAATCCGGTGACGCGGTGGCGGTTTTCCAGCCGGTGTTTGAACCGATGGCAGTTTGCGTCCAGCCTGCCGGAAGATTTGGAGCCGTTACCGCGTCAAAGTTTTGCTGAAAGCCGAAAACCGGTGCGCCGATTCTCAAAGTGCGAGTCACGACATTGGTGCCTGCACTGCCATTAATATTAAAATTTAAGACCAAATTGCTGCCGCAAGCCATAGTGCCGGGAATGAGGTAATTCATTGTGCGCGTTACTGTCGCGCCGTTAGCAATATCGCCGTAATTGACGCTGGCGCCGCCATTGGCGCTGACCGTGACGGCGGTTATTGTGCTGCCGGTTGGATTAGTAACCGGAACCGTCAAAACGAGCGTTTCGCCGGGTTCGGCGAATCCGTCGCCGTCACCGCCCGGCGCAGCGTCCGTAAACGAAAAATTGTTTGTCACGGAAACGTTCGGCAAATCAAACGCTTCGGTAACCAGCGCTCCGATACCGGCATTTTGAATGCTCGCCGAATATCCCATTCCGCGAATGGCAAAGCCCTGCCAAACCAAAGCGACATCAAGATCGGGATTCGGACCGTTTGCGGCAGCGGCGATAATTGAGTTGCGCGCGTCCAACATTGTCGGACTAGCCGGATCCAGCTTCATTCCATCAGTGACATACTGTAAAACGAGCCGTGTTCCTATGCCGTGACCGTATTGTTGAATGAATTTAGCGCGAACCTCCCAGAGTGCGCTGCTCCAAATTTCGCCCGCATTGTGAATGTCGTCGCATATCTGGTTGTTTGCCAACTGTCCGTGCCTGTAAGCACTGATTGAATCAATGACCTCATTACAATTGGAGTTTAGATGATTAAACGTAAGACCATTATGCGGACGATTGTTCGGTCCGCCGGTAAAAGCCATTACGGCTTTCGGGAAACGCCGAATTCCGTAATAATAATTTCCGCCAAAGCCGGTAACTCTTAAGAATGTTGAGTAGCTGGCTAAAGAATAAATGCCGTTAATTGGGTCAGATGTCTCGGAAAGCATCGAGAGGGCGTAAAAATCAGACCAGCCTTCGCCCATTGCCCGTCCCATACTGGTATTCAAACCGCTAGCGTTGCTATGCAAACGATTGGATAATCCGTGTGTCAGTTCGTGAACCATAATTTCCGCATCGGCTGTTCCATCGCGATCCGGGTTAGGTCCATTCCAGAGGTACATTTGCATTTTACCCCGACCGCCATCCGCTTCCGTTGTAAAGTTAGCATTGTTAAAACTGGGATTATTGGGATCGGAATCCTGACCTTCAGCTAAAATTCGGTCGCCCGGTACACCTTGCCCGGTAAAGTTTTGTTGTTGGAAATTGCGAGCCGCTTCGGTAAACCCTAAACGATATGTTTCGTCGTGAAAGCGATTGACGACGTAGAACATCTGAATCACGGCTCCGCGCTGAGCCTGCTGCGATACCGGATCATCACTCTCAGTTCCCGGCGTTCCCGGCGGCGGATTCCACGTCGGCGATTCAAATATGCGATTCGGCGACCCTGTTATTACGTCATCAATGCCGTCCGGTTCGGAACGGTCGAGACCGGCTCGCACATTATTTCCCTCCGTTGCGTTTGTATTATCGGTAATCCAGCCTCTTTGGTTGAAGGTGTAAGGCGCTTCGTTTCCAATTAGCGTCACGTTCGTGCGCGTTGCCGCAAAGCCCTGATTTCCAATTTCCGGATTAGTAGGTCCGGGCGATAGCGGCGCGGGGCTGTCTAAGGATTTCAATAAGCTGGTTGTATTGGCATAAACGTTATAAGTCACCGGTTGCGTTTGGTGGTTAGTCAGATTTTTGCGCCATAGCATCGTGCCGGTTTCGGCGTCAACAATCACGTAATAAGCCGCGGCTGATTCCCAAATCGAAACTCTCCACGCGGGTCGCGCTACGCCCGCTTCGGTCGGAAAATACATCTTCTCCGCAGTCGTCGCCCAATCGCCCGTTCCGAAAACAGCTTTCATTTCGGTCGAAGCCGCCGCGTTTCTGGTCGCTTCTTCGTCTTTCATAGGTCGCGAAACTTGTTTAAAAGCCGCGCGAACAGCCTCTTCCGGCGAACCGAAATCGGAGGAAACTGAATTATATTCCAAGCCGGGAGCGAGATTATTAATGACGCGGACGATTTCGCCGCGTTTGGTAAAACCGGCTTTCAGCTCGCCCTGGAAAACCGGAATGCCGTTTATTTCCTGCTCAAGATGAACGAATGAAAGCTCGCCGTTCGGGTTTGTGTAATCCGCCGCGACTTTTAAATTGTCAACCTGCGAATCGGTCACAGCCAGCAAATCGTTATTTGCCTTGGCGAACGAGCGCAGATTGTCCGGGCGTTTGGCGGTCGAAGGAGCGGTCAACTTCGCAGCGCGCCTTAAACCGACTCTTGGAGCTATCAGTTCGGCATTATTAAGCTCTTCGTTGTATTTGATTTCCAACGTCGGAAAGCGTTCGAGCAAAGCTTTTTCGTTCGCGGCAATCTTTTCCCGGTCCTCTGCCGCCGCCATTTCGGGCTTGCCGGACGCGGCGCGAAATTCGGCGCGCGCGTTGAGGGCGGCAGCCGATTTATCCTTGCGAATATCGTAATTTTCGATTTTGGTATGTCCGCCGGGTTCTTGAGTATCTTCGTTCGCCGTTGAACGAAACTGCGACGGAAGCACGGCGAGCGCGCCGATCAATCCGAGCGTTAAAAACGAAAGCAGAAGTCCTTTGCGCTCTTCTCGTAAGCCTGTCTTCATTATTGCTGTTACCTCACAACTTATTCACTTGGGAATTATTTTGCAGCGCGGTTTTTTATAAAGTTAAAACAATGCGCTTTTATTGATGATTTTGAACCGAACGGTTCTAAAAAGTTACTTGCCGCGTAAGTCAGATGCTGGTTCAAACGAAAATGAACGCTGCCGAATAATTTCCGGCATCTAAAATGACAATACTGAGAACAGCCTTAAGTTTCCAATTTGTCATTTTGGTCAGGTTAGGCAAGTGATAAAAATATTAGCACACCGGACGCCGCTTGTTCAATTCAAAAAAAGCGTTTTCCGCATTGTTTTCGCAACAAATTCTGCGGTAAAACAAGGCGGCTCTTTTGTTGTTCTTGAAACAAGCCTCCGTCGGAAAGAAAAATAAGTAATTTTCTAATGCCGGTTTTTTAAAATGCATTACTTAGAATTTAAGTTATAGCAGATAAAATAAGCCGCCCGACTAAAGGCGGCTTAAAATTTTAGTTTCGGAAAAAGGCTTAATGTCGTGTGACAAGAAACACATCCCACGCCCAGCGTCCGGCTTGCGCGCCGCGCGCATCCCAAACTTTTGCTCGATACCTGAATTGATTACCGAACTCGTCCGTGCGTTTAGATTCACGATAACGCAATTCCAATTTAGCTATTCCCAAATCCGGCAAGCTGTGCAGCTCGCTTGCTTCACTGATGCCGTTGTGATTTGTATCTTGCCACAAACGCAAATTGCTGAAAATCGCGTCCCGATTGTCAATCACACCATCCGAATTACCGCCGCTGAAAGGTTTGTCGTATTCAGCCAAAGCGAGAAAACCGTTCTTCTTCTCGCCTGCGGGCGGAGCAGGCTGCGGCGTGTAGTTGCCGAACAATTCTTTGCCGTCGTCAATCAAACCGTTTCCGTTGCGGTCGAGCGCCAGCCAAACATCGTCGGAATCAGCACGAGTCCAGGCGATTTGTTTTTCCCCGCCGTTACCTATGATGTCAAAACGAACTCCGCTTGCGACATCGGTCAGATTAAAGCCATTACCCGCAATGTCTATGACAATCGGGGAAGAGCCTACGCATGGTCCGCCTTCTACAAGCACGCAGCATTCCTGGCACTTATCCCAGCGAAGACCGCCGCCATCGCACACTCCGGGAGGACCGTCGCAGGGCGTTGGCGAAGGCGTCGGTGTCGGGCTTGGCGGCGCACTGCAATCGGGGTCTTCATCATCCGTTAAACCATCGCAATCATCATCACGTGTATTCTGGCAAATACGCCCGGGTTCTTCGGGTCGTAGTTGACCTGTCTCAGGGTCTCTTAGTGGGATGAAATCAGTTTCATCATCGCAGTCATTGCCGCCGCAGCTCGCCGCAATATATTCATCATCATCTTTGTCGCACTCGTCGTCACAATACTGTGTTTGTTTGCACGAATCATCGCGGCAGTTCGGCTTTTTATCGCAATCGTTATCCAAACCGTCGGAACATTCATACTCAAAGCCCGGCGCGCCTTCTTCGTGTCCGCTTGGAGTACATTCGTAGTCCACTTTAGATCCGCAAGGAATAAGTTCCGCAGTCCAAACCCAACCACCATTATTACAATGTATTGGCTTATAATTCGGAGTTGAACAAAAAAATCCACGGTCGGTACAATACCAAGCCTCTATCCAAGCCTTAATATACTGATTTGGATCTGGAACAGGACAACCGCCTGTATCATAAAGTTTTAGTTTTCTGCAATCTCCCTGACAACATCCCGGAGCAAAATTAGAAGTAAAAGTGTTTTGAACAAGAGATTGAAAGTAATTGGAAGGATATGTTTTTAGATATGCGTTATGAAGGAGCCACCAAAAGTCAAGTTTTTCTCCGCAAGAAGGTTGTCCTCGCGGAAAGTTTGAATAACCGGATAAAAAGTTGTTCTGTTTTTCGTTATTAGGTTTTCGAGGTTTATTTTCGGAGTCTTTTTCGGGATAAGGAAGTGCGCCTGTCGTGTGATAACCTGTTCCATCTCCATAGTTGAGGTCGCCAAACACTAAATCAAATTTTCTTGGTTTTGTAAAATTATACCTTTCTAACATTCTGTCGAAACCCTTAACACGGTCTCCGGGGACTTTTAGAATTGTACTTTCGCCTTTTTTTAGCGGAACGTCTTTTTCGGTTGCAAGTTCATCCCAATTACTAAGTTCTCGCCTTCCAAACCATAAATTTTCGACAAAATTTAATCCTCCGGTTTTTTCTACGTCAGTAACCTCAAGAAAGAAACGGAGGTAATAAATAGGCTTGTCGCCTTCATTGGTTACTTTTACTCTTAGCTCGCGTAACAAATCTTCTTTGTCGGCATTTTCTATTTCTATTTTAATGGGCAGATGCTTAGGGATTTTATTGATAAGATTAGGAGCTTCATCATTATTTTGCCCTAATATATAAGCGACCTGTAAAAAGATAAGAAAAACAGAAAAGGCGGGGAAACTAAGCCAATAAAAACGTGGAAAACGACGGTGACAAAATGTTTTCATATCTCTCTCCCACAAAAGACATTTAAATTGAAAAGCGGAGTGATATTATCATCTTAATAATACAAATATCAACTATTTTTTTTCAGTTTTTTTCGGGGTATGGTACAGCGCCAAGTGTATGATAGCCCGTTCCATCACCAAAGCTAAGATAACTAAACCATAAAATAAATTTCCTTGGCTTAGTGAAACTGTATCTTTCCAACATCCTGGTAAATCCTTTGATACGATCTTCAGAAACTTTGAGAGTTACAGTTTCCCCTTTCTTAATAAAAGCGTCTTCTCCACTTGCAATTTTGTCCCATTTAAACTCTCGGTCCCCAAACCAAAAATGTTCGGCAAAGTTTAATCCGCTGGTTTTTTCTACGTCAGCCACTTCAAGAAAAAAGTCTATATAATAGATAGGTTTATCGCTTTCATTGGTTACTTTCAGCGTTAGCTCACGCATCAGATCTTCCTTGTCCGCGTTTTGTATTTCAATCTTAAGCGGCAGATGTTTGGGAATTTTGTTAATTAGTTTTGCAGTTTCGTCTTGTGCGATTACTTTAGCCGTAATGCACAAACTTAATAGGGAAAACAGAATTAAGAATCGAGATTTAGCGGAAGTTTTTTGGCTGGACATTTGATTTTCCTTTCTAAGCGGTGAATGGAATTATTAGCTTATTACTCAAAATAATTGCCGATTTGTTATAGCTGACGAATGTGGCATTACTGCTCTTTTAAGATAAACACAAGATTTTCAATTTAATGCTTTTCGTTATCAGGTTTTCGAGGTTTATTTTCGGAGTCTTTTTCAGGATAGGGTACCGCGTTAAGCATGTGATAACCTGTTCCGTCGCCATAGCTAAGGTGACTGAATTGTAAAATAAATCTTCTTGGCTTTGTAAAACTATATCTTTCTAACATTCTGTTAAACCCTTTGACACGATCTTCAGGGACTTTTAGAATTGCGCTTTCGCCTTTTTTAAGCGGAATATCTTTTTCACTTGCAAATTTGCCCCGCCTAAACTCCCGATCCCCAAACCAAAAGTATTCAATAAAGTTTAATCCGCTGGTTTTTTCTACGTCAGCCACTTCAAGGAAAAAATCAAGGTAATAAATCGGTTTATTGCTTTCGTTGGTTACTTTTAACCTTAGCTCGCGCAACAAATCTTCTTTGTCGGCGTTTTCTATTTCTATTTTAAGCGGAAGATGTTTCGGAAGCTCATTGATAAGCTTAACAGGCTCATCCTGAGCCACAGCTTTTATGCCTGCACAAAAACATAGAAAAATAATTGCAAGCAACATCGAGAAGAAATGATAAGCGGAAGTTTTTTGGCTGGACATCTGATTTCCCTTTCCAACTTTGGGTGTAATTTAGAAAAAGTAACAGTTAAAACAACGGAAATTAATAACTGTTCCTCGTTGGAAATGCCAAGATAATATGCCTTAAACCACTTAAAGTCAACAATTTTCTTGTTTATGAATTTGAAAAAGCAGGCATAAAACACAAAGTATTTCGATTTTCGGCAAACCCCGCGAATTTGCTTTAATGAATGGTGAAGATTATATGCGAATGATTTATCATAAACGCAGCTATAATTAAGATGGAAAAAATTTTCGGGCGCGACGGTCTCATCGCCAAAAATCACACGGAATACGAATACCGCGAAGGTCAAATCAAAATGGCGGAAGCTGTTTTGCGCGCCTTTGAAGAACGCCGTCACCTGATCGTCGAAGCAGGCACGGGAACGGGTAAAACTCTCGCTTATTTAGTTCCGGCAATCGCCTTTGCGCTCGCCGAAAAAAAGCGCGTGATTATCTCGACCGGAACGAAAAATCTGCAAGAGCAGTTGATGGAAAAAGACATTCCGTTTTTGCAGAAAATTCTTCCGAAAAAATTCACCGCCGCGTATATGAAAGGACGCGCCAACTACGTCTGCCTGCAAAAAACGAAAAAGGCTGAATTCACGCCGATTCTTTCGGGTTTGGACGACGTTGATTATTTTGAAGCGGTCAGCCATTGGTCGCGCGAATCGGCAATCGGCGACCGCGCCGAGCTTGTGGATTTACCCGAAAATCTCTCGTTCTGGCGTTATATTGACGCGCGTTCGGAAACTTGTCTGGGGCAAAAATGCCCCGAA
This sequence comes from Pyrinomonadaceae bacterium, assembly GCA_036400075.1. Lineage (GTDB taxonomy): Bacteria > Acidobacteriota > Blastocatellia > Pyrinomonadales > Pyrinomonadaceae > JALZCH01. The sequence continues at coordinate 160,284 of DASWLV010000002.1, read as the reverse complement.
TTCGAGCCGTGTTTTATCACCCGAATGCGCCAGCGAGCCTGCGACGCCGATATTGTCATTGTCAATCATCATCTTTTCTTCGCGGATTTGGCTTTGCGAGGCGATTCAAATTTCGGGCGCGTGCTGCCCGATTACGCGGCAGTCGTTTTCGACGAAGCTCATTTAATCGAAGACATTGCCGCCGATTATTTCGGCGCTCAGGTTTCAAATTATCAAATTGACGAATTAATCAGAGACATCGGAAATCTCGCGTTCTCCGATGTCGAAACAAATCGCGATTTGGTCAAAATTGCCCGCAAAATCACGGATTTTGCCGACCGCTTTTTCGCCGGTTTCCGTCGCGGCAGAGACGAAGACGGACGTTTTCCGATTGCGCCCGATACTTTTAAACAAACGCGCGGGAAAGAAATTCTCGTCACCGCGCAGGGCGAAGCGTTTGTCGCCTTGGATAAAGCTCTCGAAAGGTTGGAAACCGCTTTGGACGCCATCAAAGACGCGCCCGCCGAAGTCGAAAGTCTGGTCAGACGCGCCAGACAAATTCGTTTCGATTTGGATTTTATTTGTTCGGGCGACGACGCGAAATTCGTTTACTGGCAGGAACGGCGCGGGCGCGGAACTTTCCTGCGCGCTTCGCCGATTGACGTTTCCGGTCTGCTGCAAGACAAGCTTTTCGAGAAAACCGAAGCCGCCGTTTTAACGAGCGCGACACTTTCCACCGCCGGGAGCTTTAATTTCATCAAAGAACGGCTCGGACTCGAAGCCGAAAACACCGACGATTTAATCGCTCCATCGTCGTTTGATTACGAAAAACAGGCGATTTTATATTTGCCGCCGAGAATGCCCGATCCGCGTTCACCGGATTTTCTGCAAGTCGCGGCGGGCGAAATCATCAAAATTCTGGAAATCTCGGACGGACGCGCTTTCGTTCTGGCGACGAGCAACGCTTCGATGAACGCGCTTTACGAACGCATCGCGCCGCGCGTTGACTTTCCCTGTTTCGTGCAAGGCACAATGTCAAAAGCCGGACTTTTGGAGAAATTCAGAAACACACAAAACGCGGTTTTGTTTGCGACTTCTTCGTTCTGGCAAGGCGTTGACGTGCGCGGCGAGCAATTGTCGTGCGTGATTATTGACAAACTGCCCTTTGCCGTCCCGACCGACCCGATTGTCGCCGCCCGCCAGCGATTTATTGATTCGACAGGCGGCTCTTCGTTTTTTGAATATTCCGTGCCGCAAGCCGCGATTTCGCTCAAACAAGGCGTCGGGCGTTTGATTCGCAGCGCTTCGGACAAAGGCGTGATTGCAATCCTAGACCCGCGTTTGACGACCAAAGGTTATGGCAAAGTTTTCTTAAACAGCCTGCCGAGAATGCGAATCGCGCGAAACTTGGCGGAAGTCGAAGCAGTTTTCGGTACAAAACAGGAGATGACAAATGTCACAAAATTTTGAAGAAACGTTTAAACGATTAAGAGAAATTTTCAAACCGCTCGAAAAAGATTTGGCGATCAAATTCGATGAGCTGGGGAAATATTATCTGCTCTCGAAAAAATTGAACGAAAAGAAACAGGAAATCTGGTTCGGCGGCGTGGAAATCAAAAAGAATTACGTCAGTTTTCACCTCGTTCCGCTTTACTTTTTTCCCGAATTGCTCGATGGCATTTCGCCCGAATTAAGAAAGCGTTTGACTGGAAAAGCGTGTTTCAATTTCAAGAAATCAAACGAAACGGTTTTCGCCGATTTGGAAAATTTAACGAAAGCGAGTTTTGAAACCTTCAAACAAAAGGAAATGATTTAATTTTCCCAGCGCCAAAGGCGCGCCGTAATATAGCTCAGGGCGACACCCTGAGAAAAAGAAACGCCCTGAGAAAAAAAGCCCAAAACATTTGAGCCGCAACGCGGCGGAGTAAATGATTTATGCCACAATCATTGTCACAGATGTTGATTCACGTCGTTTTTTCGACTAAACATCGCCAACCGTTTATCACTGAAAAAATCGAACCTGAATTGCACGCCTACATCGCTAAAATTTTGTATGACGAGTGCTATTCGCCCGCTTTAATCATCGGAGGCGACAAAGATCACATTCATATTCTTCTGGCGTTATCGAGGATTTGGACGATTGCCAAAATTGTTGAAGTTATCAAAAAACGCAGCTCCAAATGGATAAAAACCAAAGACGAAGAATTTCACAACTTTCAATGGCAAAATGGTTACGGCGCATTTTCGGTGAGTCCTTCGGGTGCAGAAACTGTTAAGAAATATATTGCCAATCAAAGAGAGCTTCATCGTCGGCGTACTTATCAGGATGAGTTTCGCGCTTTTTTGAAAAAACACGAAATTGATTATGATGAAAACTACGTCTGGGATTGAAACTCGTATTACTCCGCCCTTTCAGGGCTAAATTACGTTGTTTCATTTTTCTTAGGGCGTTTATTTCTTAGGGCGTTGCCCTAAGCTGGATTACCGATGCGCCGTTGGCGCTTTTTTGAATATGACAGGAATTTTTGAGGTAATGATTGAGCGCAATTTTTCGAGCGCGCATCAGTTGCGCGGTTACAAGGGAAAATGCGAAAACCTTCACGGACACAATTATAAAATCGAGATTTACGCGCGTGGCGCGGAATTGAACAATATCGGTTTGCTCGTTGATTTCGGCGATTTGAAACAGGCGGCGGACGAAATTGTTAAATATTTGGATCACAGAAATCTCAACGATTTGCCGCCGTTTGACGAAGAATTGAATCCTTCGGCGGAAAATCTCGCCCGCTACATCCTCGAATACATCGCTTCGCGCATTAATGACGACCGCGTGCAGGTTTACAAAGTGCGCTGCTACGAGACTCCGACCAGTGTCGCTACTTATCAAACCAATTAAACTCTAAATTGTTAAAAAACTCGCTTGTGACAAATTTCTCTTGAGTTAAGATTCATCCTGTGTTATAGTTTCTTCACTTAAACAAATCCCCCAAAATCCAGATACGACTAACTTTTGAGTCGCCGTTAATACGTTGCGCTATAGGTTTGTCTGCGATACGAATCGAGCAATTATCGGACTTAAGTTTTTCTCAAGTAATTCGCAAGCGTGCTTTGAGATGATGTTCGTATTGTTGCCGGAAGTGTTCTTAATTGCCGACCTGAAGAGCGTTTGTCGCTGATTGTTTTTTGCATTTGGTAAATGCAGGCGAGAATTTATAAACGCGGTTGAAGACAACAGTGACAATGATTTGGCGGCTCGACGTAAAGCCGATTTAATTTAAATAATAAACAGTTTTTGAGGAAAGAATAAAAAAGATGAAAACCAGTTTTCCTTTGTTGTTTGATAAACGATGGCGCTCATTGCTCGTCGGGCTGCTTGTTCCCTGTTTGGTGGTTGTTGGTTTGAGCATTACCGGAATTACCAGGGCGGGCGAAAAAGGCGAGGTTAATTCGCAGAACAGCTTGTCGCCGATTGACGACCCGAATTTTCCTAAAGAATTCGACGTTCGCGCCTTTCACGGAACTCCGCGCGAAACTAATTTAACTGACACCCCGAACGCAACGGCGCTGCCGCAGCCGACGGCGGTTCAACTGCGCGCTCTTAAGCGTTTGGGAAACGTATTGGGCTTGTTAAAACAGGTGAGTCTGGCTGACTTAGTGGTGGACACTGACAAACTGCGAATCAGCTATAACGGTTTGACGGCGACGCCGCGGCATATTTTCAACCGCAACGGTTATTTATCGCAGCCGAGCAATTTGCCGGCGGAAACGATTGCACTCAACTTTATTAGTCAAAACCGCGCGCTTTTCCGTTTTAACGAAAACGATTTGAACAGTTTTAAATTAATCAGCCGCGCAGTTTCCGACACCGGAACGACGACTCTGGTTTTCAATCAACAGATTAACGGCAAAACGGTTTACCGCGGCGATGTGATGGTGAACGTCGCCAAAAACGGACAAATCATCAATGTCGGCGGCGAAAACTATCCGAATTTGACCGTTGCCAATTCGCCGACAATTTCGGCATCGCAAGCCGTTCAAAACGCGGCGGCTGCGCTCGGCGTCAGCAATTTTTCTCCGCAATCGCTCGGCAGCGCGCAGGTTTTGGTGACTTATGGGAATTTGACGCCGGAATACGTCGCGGGCGAAAAATTTAGCCGCGGCAGCTCCTTCGGCGACGATATTACCGTTACGCAAGTGCTTTTTCCGATGGGTGCAACCGCTCGTCACGCTTACAAATTCACGCTCACGACGCCGCAATACAACGGTATGGTGTGGCAGCATTTCGTTGACGCGCAGACCGGCACGACCTTGCGCCGCCATAGCTTGACGGCTTTTCAATCTTTCGGACCTCCGGGAGGCGGCAACGGCGTCGGGCGGCGCGGAACCTATCGTCCCGACGTGCAAAATATGGTCGAGGGTTTTAACAGCGCGGGAACGGCGCAGGGCAAAACCGTTGATACAGTGCCGGTGATGCTTTCCGGTTATTTGGGCTTCGGTCGTTCGACACGCACCGGGACGAATGCGGGCAATTATGTTTACACCGCGCCGACTTATGGAGCCGACACGGGAGTTTTAGCTCGTAATCTCGGACGGGGCTTCAGATACGGTCAAGCTGCGGGACGCATCGAATTTGGGCTGCCGTGGAATAACAATACGCCGCGCCCGACTTTTACGCACGCTGAACTGCCGGGACTTCTCGGACAAATCACACGCGGTTTTCCCGATGCAGCCAATCCGACCAGTGCGTCGCCTTTCGGCTGGTTTTATCTTCCGACCGACAATTCTCAGGCTAATTCTGAAATCACTACGTCGAATGCAAACCGCACGACTACGCGTGCGCTTGGTTACACAATTTCGGCGGAAGCTGAGACGCGCAACAAGGTCAATTCCGCCAATTCGCCCGCTGGCAACGGAACTCAGCCGTTTTCGGCTGATCTGACGCCGGTTCCGAGCGTTACATTGCCGGACGGACGCACGCTGACTTCGGTCTATCAATCGAAATACACGGAAGGCAATAACGTTGTAACTACGGACGACCGCGCGGACGACGAGGAAACGACGCAGGGTATTAAAGGCTATTCGCCCAACCGACAATTTACAGCAGGGTATTTTGATTATCATGCCGGTTACGAATACGGCACCGCGAATGCCGCCACAAATGCGATTCCGAGCAGCGCCGACGCTGACGTTTTCGGCGGGACGGTTTCGCTTTTCTACTTTAATAACGTTCTCCACGATTATTTATACGAGATCGGCTTTACCGAGCAGTTCTGGAATTTCCAGATGGATAATTTCGGCAAAGGCGGTGCAGGCGGCGATTATGTGGTTACGCAGGCGCAAGACGCTTCCGGCACGGATAATGCCAATTTCTCGACGCCCGAAGACGGCACCGCGTCTAAAATGCAAATGTATCTTTTCACCGAAAGCACTTTCCGCCGTTCTGACGGATCGTTTGATTTCGACGTGGTCGCTCACGAGCTTTATCACGGCGTTTCAAATCGTTCTGCGGGCAAAGGCGGCACGGGCTGTCTGGGCATCACGCTGGTCGGCGAAGCGGGCGGAATGGGCGAAGGCTGGGGTGATTTTATCGCCGCTTCGATGACCGACGACGACGTTGCGGGCGATTTTGTGACCGGACAATTGGACATCGGAATCCGTCGTCTGCCAATGACGAATTACCGATGGTCTTACGGCGCGGTTGACAATCGAACGTTCGACGTGCGCCGCACAAATCCGGCAATTGGAACCACACCCGATTTGCAAAATCCAACTTCTCAAGCTAACCCATTCGCGGTTCACGCCATTGGCGAACTGTGGTCTTCGACGCTCTGGGATATGCGCGAGCTGCTGATTATGAAGCAAAAAGTGAACGGCGATTTTCCGGGCGTTTTCTTTGACGGAGATCGTCGTCTGGGCGGCGGCGCGACCTTTTATATCGGCGAGCGCCAGGTGACATCGAAAGACGCATTTCACCCGATTAATTATCGCCCGGAATTTAATTCGACTGTTCCGGCGACACCGCCGAACACGCTGCCGGCTCCTAATATTCTGCCCGAACATTTTGTTCGTCCCGGTTTGATTGCTGCCGAAAACGCCTCTAATCCAAATCGCAACGGAGATCTGGCGACGGCTGTCGCCAATGCCGGACGACTTGCCGACCGGCTTGTTCTGCGCGGCTTGCAGCTTGCTCCGTGCAATCCGTCGTTTGTCGAAATGCGAGACTCGATTCTGGCGGCTGACCGCGAAATTACGGGCGGCGAAAACCAGGCGATTATCTGGCGCGTATTCGCCAGCCACGGCGTCGGCGAGGAAGCTCGCTCGACGGGCGGAACCGGCGGCACTGACGCCAACGGCGCAGCGCAAAGCGCGCCGACAGTTGTTGAAAACTTTGACGTTCCGGTTGATGTCGAAGAGTGCGAAACGGCTGGACCGCTTCCGGCTCCGACGTTCGCTTTGGCAAACAACGCGGCAAATTCGGTAACCGTCACGATTACAGCGCAAGCGGGCGCGGCGCAATACGTCATCGCACGCAGCTCAAATCAAAACGGACCGTTTACGACAATTGCGACCATTCCGGGTAATCAAACGACTTACACGGATACTGACAACGGCGATAACCTGACTTTGGTTAAAGATAAAACTTATTATTATCAGGTGCGCTCGGCGCGCAATTCGCTCTGCGTCGGCGTTGCGTCCGTTAACTCTGTAACAATCAACATCGGCAATCCGCCGAATCCGGCTCCGGTTTTCTCAGGCGCGGCGACGGTCGTTGATCCGCGTCAAAACAATAAACTAATCATAAATTGGTCGCCGGCAACGTCGCTCAATCCGAACGCCGACATTGTTTACGACATTTATCGCGTCAACTCGATTACGACGGCAAGCGGTCAAGCAGACAGCACCACCGCTCCGACGTTCGCGCCGACAGCCGCTAACCGCATTACCCCGGAAGCGGGCATCACCGGAACTTCGTACACCGACACCAATTCAACGCTCGGACTAACGCTCGGACAAGTGTATTACTACATTGTCCAGGCTCGCGACAAAAACAATAATAAAAAAGACACGTTCAACACCGGCAATACTGCTGCAAAATTCAGCGCGCCGACATCGAACGCGGTTACGGCAACTCCGTTTGCAATTGAAGATTTTGAAAACGCGACCGCCAATATTCGGTTCGCTCCGCCGCTGACAGATCAGGCGACCGCGAACAACACGACGCCTATCTGGCAGCGATTAACCTGCGCTCAAATGCTGGCTGAACAATCGCTTGCGCAAACGGCTGTGATGTTTGCGCCGAACATTGACGTTTTGCCGGAAACCGGCGGCGGAAACAGCGATTTTTCAGCCGTCATCGGACCGCTGACGCTTTCGCCGACATCGGTGGTTGAATTCGACTCGCGTTTCGTCACCGAATTCGGGTTTGACGGCGGCGTGATGGAAGTCGCGCTCGGCGCGCCTGCCTTCAATTCGCAAGTCTATCCCGACAACGCGACGACTTACGACCTGAATTATTTCCTTATTGAAAACGGGTATCTCGGGAAATTGGACGGCACGCTCGCGGGTCCCGTTATTCTCTCGACGCTGCAAGGTCGTTACGCCTTCACCGGAACGAGAGACACCAAACGGGTTCGCGCCGCGCTCGGCAACTTTGCTCCGGGCGGACAACTAAACCCGACAAATCAGTCGGTTTATCTGCGATTCCGAATGACTTCAGACCTCGGAACGTCGCCGGGCGCAGGCAGCGGTTGGTATATTGATAATCTCGTCGTCAATAATTACAATCCGAGCCTCGATATAGCCGGTGTTGTCCGTTATGGAACGGATTCGCAAAAACTTGTTCCGGGTGTATCCGTAGCTGTTACGTCAGGCTCGCCTTCCGTTTCCGCTACGACAAATGCGGCGGGAGCTTACCTGCTAACAGGCTTAACGGCAGGCGAAGATTACACGGTTACTCCGACAAAAACCGGAGACGCCAACGGCATCTCTCCGTTTGACGCGACTATGATTCTTCGTCACATCGCAGCTAACGGAACGGGACCGAATGCTTTAAATGCAAATCAACAAAAGGCAGCCGACACAAGCGCCGACGGAAACATTACTCCGTTCGACGCGACGCTCATTTTGCGTTATGTGGCGGCAAGCGGATCAAATGCCAATACCGGACAAACCGGCAATTGGAAATTCGATCCGGTATCTAAGCCGTATCAGGATTTAAGCGGCTCGTTCTTAAACGAGAACTACACCGCTATACTGCTCGGCGATATTAACGGGAACTGGGCGCCAACCAATTCCCCTCCGACTGAAGCTGAGGAATTGGCTCGCTTGGAACAAGGCGAAACTATTGCCGTTGCGCGCCGGGTGAAAACCGACATTCAGGCGGAAACGGAAGGCGCGCCAATGCAAGTGTCGCTCCCGACCGATATTTCCGCAGCGCCCGGCGACACTGTGTTAATTCCGATTATGGTTGCTAACGACGCAAAAAAGCGGATTTCCGGTTATGCGGTTGATGTCGAGTTCGATCCGAATGTCTTGCGCCCGGATTTTGCAAATCCGGTGGACACAAGCGACACGCTGACGACGAGCAGCTTTTCCGTGTCCGCCGACGCCGCGACCGCCGCCAACCGGATTGGTATCTCGGCTGCGGGGGGCGCAGCGCTTGTTAAAGGTTCGGATACGCTCATTAAGCTGCGGTTTAAGGTTGTCGGAACGCCAAACAGCGCTTCGAGCAGCACAGCTTTAACGCGGACTCGGTTGATGTTTGAAGACGCCGGGGGCAGGCAAATTGCAGCGGCAGCAAGCGACGGATTGTTTACGGTTGGCGATGTCATCGCGCCCGCAGGCAAGAAGCATCAGCGGTAAGGTGATTCAAAAATCAAACAAAAAAATAGACGCGAGCTAACTAGCTCGCGTCTATTTTTTTTGTTATTCAGCTTGTTGCCGCCGTTCGTTTATCAAATAGTCTAATTGATGAATACAAACAAGTTTTTGTAGTGGGTTAGGAAACTTTTGTTAATTTTAAAGTCCGCAATTTTATTGGCTTGAACGCAAAACGTCTTATTGTTTTTAAATTAACGCGGCAAACTCAAACCGCGCCGTTTGATACAAAAAAACGACGAAATCATAAAATTCATTCCTTTTGTAAAGTTTTTTTTAAATTTGGTATGACCGATTCAAAACGTAAGCGACAAGCCAAAGTTCTACGGGCGTTTCGCAAAGTTCATCGAACGCTCGGCGCGCTATTATTCGTACTCTTTTTGATTGTTTCCGTGACTGGCTTGCTGCTCGGTTGGAAAAAACACAGCGGCGGATTGATCTTGTCGGAATCTTATAAAGGCAAATCAACCGACCCGAAAGACTGGCTGCCGGTTCACGTTCTGCGCGAAAAAGCCGGCAAAATCGCTCGCGAACAAATTTCGCCCGATCTTTCGCTTGAGCTTGATCGAATTGATTTCCGACCGGATAAAGGAATGGTTAAATTCGTTTTCATCCAGAATTATTGGGGCGTTCAGCTTGACTGCACAACGGGCGAGCTGCTGCATCTTGAACGCCGACGCTCGGATTTTATTGAAAATATTCACGATTTCTCATATTTTGATAACGCTCTCGGAACAAGCGACGGGCAAATTAAATTAGTGTATACATCAGTTGCCGGTCTGGCTTTACTGACTTTTACAATCACCGGATTCTGGCTCTGGTTCGGACCGAAACGAATGCGTGCGACGAGAGCTAAACTAAGTTAGTTGTGCCGTTTAAATTCGCTGAACAAATTTAATTAACCAAAAGTTGATTGCAGCTTACGAATAAATTATATTCAAATTCAGCTTCCCCAAAAACTTAAGCCTTAAGACAAACTAAAATGAGCAGATTGTTTTCTATTATCGCGTTACTCGCCGCACTATTTTTTATTTCTCCGCCGAGCCGCATTCAGGCTCAACAAAATTCATCCGGCAGCGTGTCGGGCAGCGTTCGAGACGCGGCAGGCGCGGTCGTCGCCAATGCCGATGTCAGGCTTTTAAGCTCGCAGCAGCTAATCCTGAGCGCAACTAAAACCGATGCCGAAGGACTGTTTAAATTTGAAAACGTCAAACCGGGTTCGTATGTCGTCATGGCGGAACGCCGCGATTTCAGTCCGCAACGCGAAGCCGTGCAAATCAACGGAGGCGCGGCGGCGCGGGTAAATCTGATTTTGGAAGTCAATCAACTGAACGAGCAGGTCACGGTCACGGCGGAAACCGGTTCGGCAGGAAACCGTCACAACATTCCGCAGCAAATCAATGTCGTCTCCGAAAACGCCGTGCGCCAGCGCACAACCGCCGTTTTATCGCAGGTTGCCAACGAAGAAGTCGGCGTCACGCAGCAGCGCACCAGCCCGACAATCGGCGCGGTTTCCGTGCGCGGTTTGACCGAAGTCGGCGTTTATGTTGACGGCGTGCGTTACACAAATTCAACTCAGCGCGGCGGAATCAACACTTTTTTCAATCTCAACGAACCGACGGCGCTGCGTTCTTTTGAAGTTCAGCGCAGCCCGAATACGGCTCAATACGGTTCGGACGGACTAGGCGGAAACGTTCAGCTCGTTTCGCGCCAGCCCGATTACGGTTTTGCAAAACCCGAATGGCACGGCGAATTTAACACTTTTTTCACGAGCGCAGATCTTTCCTTCGGGAGCAACGCACTCGTGACTTACGGCACGCGCCGGTTTGGAATTCTGGGAAACATTGTAGGTCGTCGAGTCAACACTTTGCGACCGGGCGGAGGAATTGACAGCCATTCGGCAATTACCAGATTTTTGGGTTTGCCTTCAAACATCACGGGTTCGGACAGACTTCCCGACACTGCTTTTACGCAATACGGCGGCACGCTTCATTTAAATTTTGCGCCGACCGACGACCAGCAATTCAGTTTTCGTTATCAACGCTCGCAGCAGGACGGCGGCAAGCGTTACGACCAACTGCTCGGCGGCGACGGAAATTTAATTGCGGATTTACGCAATTTAATGCTCGATTTCGGTTATCTGCGTTATTACAAACAGGGCGCCGGATTTTTCGACAATTTTTCCACAACCGTTTCTTACAACAGCCAACGCGAAGAGCGAGTTAATCAGGGCGGGCAAGGAAATCCGCTCGCCGCCATTACTCACGACAAAGAGCGCACGACGACCTGGGGCGCGAGCTTTTATCTCGACAAACAATTTAAGCGAAACAATTTTCTCTTCGGCGGCGATGTTTACCGCGACAATGTAGTCGCGCCGTCCTATACGTTCGAGCCGGCGACACGAGCCGTCACAATAACGCGCCCGCGCGTTCCGAACGGCGCGACTTATCTTTTAGCCGGATTATACATTCAGGATGTTTACGAAATCTTCCCGAATCGGCTGCGCTTGAGCGGCGCGCTCCGTTACAACGTCGCAAATTATCGTTCGCGCGCCGCAAACAGCCCTTTGGTCAATAATCAGCCGCTGTTTCCCGATGACAGTTTACGTTCCGCTGATTTTTCGGGGCGCATTGGCGCGACTTTCACTATCACCAAAGGGTTAAATGTCGCTTTTAATTACAGCCGCGGTTTTCGCGCGCCGAATATCACGGCTCTCGGTTCGCTCGGTCTCGTCGGCGTGGGCTATCAAGTTTCAAATGCTGATATTGCCGGTTTAGGCGCGACAATCGGTTCGACTGCCGACGCCAACGCACTTGATACAGGCGTTCCGGTGACGACTCTGAGATCGGAAATCAGCGACAACTACGAGTTGAGCCTGCGTTATATCAACAAACGCCTCGAAGCGAATGTGACCGGATTCGTTCTCGATTTAAAAGACGCAATCGCCAGACAAACGCTGATTTTGCCGTCAGGCGCAGTCGGGCGGAGCTTAGGCAGTCAAATTATTACCAACCAACTTCCGAGCGGAGCGGTCTTCGTTCCCGTTTCGACCGCTCCGGTTTTGGTTCAGGCTAATTTAGACCTCGCCCGCGTCAAGGGCATCGAGGGCGAGCTTGATTATCGTTTGACCGATTCGTGGATTGTCGGCGGAAATTTCACGGTTCTGCGCGCCGAAAACACGATTAACGGCGAGCCGCCAAATCTCGGCGGAGCAGGTTTCCCGCCGCCTTACGGCTTTTTGCGTCTGCGCTATCAACCGCCAAACAAAAAATATTGGATTGAAGGTTATTCGACTGTCGTCGCCCGCCAAAACCGTTTTTCGAGTCTCGATCTTTCAGACCGCCGGACGGGCGCGGCTCGTTCCCGCTCGCAAATTCAAAACTTTCTGCGGCGCGGCGCGTGCGTACGCGGTTTGACCGTTAACACGAGCGGAACAGGCTGCGGCACGACAACGGGAAATCCGAATTACATTTTGCAGGCAACAGGCGAAACAATCACACAGGTTTTAAACCGCGTGCTGCCGCTCGGCGCGACAATCAACGGCGTCCGCGTTGTCAATAACGACACCGCCGTTCCGCTTTACACCGCGTATCCCGGTTACGCTTTGTTCAACCTGCGCGGGGGTTTCCGGTTCAATGAAAATCAGGCGATCACGGCTGACTTTGAAAACATTTTCGACAAAAGCCACCGCTCGCCCGGCTGGGGAATTGACGGACCGGGACGCAGCGTGACGGTTCGTTATCAATACAGATTTTAAAAATAATAGCGAGGCGCGGAGAAAATCTTTCAATTTTGATTTTAATTCTCCGCGCCATCGGAAAATGATTTATTTTTGTTCCAGATATAAGGTTATTATCCCGAAAGATTCTTGCTAATACAGCAATTTTGAGTGTTATACGGAATGATTCGGGATAATACACTGATTTGCGGTATTATCCCGAATCATTCGGGATAATCATAAGTTGGGATGCTTTCACAATTATTAAACACAGTAATTATTTTACAGCAGGAGTAAAGTCAAATGGGCAGACAGCATACGTTTATGGATCGTGAATTTAGGGGAGTTAACTATGACCCAACTGATGAAGGGGATTTTGAGCGTGGACTTGTCTTTGTAATTATGCCTTTCAAAGGACAGGAAATGATTGATGCATACACCGCTATCAAAGATGAGTGCAAAAAGCTCAAATTAACAGCTAAACGAGTGGATGAAAATGTAGGCTCAGGTTTTGTTATCCGCGAGATTGTTGACCTTATTGAGAAAGCTGAATTTATTATTTGCGATCTTACAAATGAACGTCCAAATGTATATTATGAGCTCGGATATGCTCACGGTGTTGGCAACGAGGCTTCAGATATTTTGTTGCTTGCAAAGGAAGGCACTATATTGCACTTTGATATTGCTCCGCTACGAGTGCAGTATTATTCCTCAACCGAAAATCTCCGAACAATTGTGTCATCAAGTTTAAAACAAATGATTAAGCTAACACGCAAAAATGGTTGAAATAATAGCATTAACAATGCATCGTTAAATCTAACCCGCCGCCCGACAAATCATTGGACGCGAGGCGCAAACACGAACCTTCTTAAACTCTACCGGACTTGCGCTCGCGTCAATTCAATCGTTATATGCTTCGTGGTAAAAATGAGCGTGATACTTAATTCGTTTCAAAATAAAAAGGAAACTTCATGGAAAACCTAGACGCTTTTTTGGATAAATTTAGTGAAAGCGGTAGGCGTATATTAGAAGGTGCGCTCGACGAAACACGCCACCGCGAGCAGAATCATATTTCACCCGAACATATTTTGTATATGCTGATGAAAGAAGAAACCGATTTATTTGATGCAACAATGCGCAATCTTTCATTCGACCCGCAGGACGTTCGACTTGCCGTTGAAAAACGACTTGAAAATAGTTACCGGCATATAGGCAAAGGTTTTCGCATCGCTCCCGATACAATGGAAATTTTCAAATATTCGCTGGACAAAGCGCGTCCAAAAGGTCGTCGAACTATCGAAGCCAGCGATATGTGCTTTGTTTTTGCCACCGATAAATATAATTTGTTGGACGATATTTTGAAGAATCCTGAAGGTCAGGATTCTGCGTTTGGAAATCGTTAAAAATAATGCCGCATATAACAATTCAATGGACGTGATGACGAAACAGCGACTCTTTAAAACGGTCTTTGGCTTCTTTCGGCTTGCATGCAGCCGTTTTGCCCCACGTCAGCACAACCGTTCGATGACTTCACATTTATAGCAATGTTGTTAATATAATGACGGGTGAAAGTTATGAGAAAAGTTAAGCTCGATACGAAATCCGAAAAATCTGCCAACGCTTTTTCCGGCAATGAGAATTCCGACCAAAATGCGGCTTTGAGTTCCGCACATAGCGCAAAGATATTAGAACTTAAAAAAACAAAACAGTTTTACGGGCGAGCATAAATCTTTCATAACCCTTTTGAAACAAGTCTTTTTATTTTTGCCGGGAACATTTCTCTTATTTTTTATGAGTTTCGGGGCGGCGATTATCTTTATGGAAATCGTTGTCTATCGCCGAGTCTTTGAAACGCTGCCGGATGACTTTCCGTTTCAGTTTGCTTTGATTGGCTTGATAATTTTTTTAGGAACTTTGATGACCTGGTTTGGATTGGGAGATATAAAAAACAGAAAACATTTTGCCATTCCAGCCTCATTAATAGTTACGGGCACGGTCATCGGAGCGATTATCAAAGCAACGGCGAGCGCTTTTGATTTAGCTGACAAAATGCTGGACGATTTCAGTTATCTTATTTACCTGCTTCCCTTTGCTTTGATTGTTCCGATTCTGGCAAAAGGTGTTGTTGACAGGAAAACTGAAGAGGCTTCTAAATAACGCGCTGCTGAACAAGTCAATGAGCGTGAGCGGCAAAAGCAACTTTCTCTTAAAACGCCGCGTAGTTTCTTTCGGCTTGCGTGTAGCCGGTTTGCCGCCGCTTCATCTCCACCCTCAGATATCTAAAAAATCAATCGTATGCAAGACTGGTTTAGCATAATTAGTGCAGGCGGCGAACTTTCGGCTGATGCTATTCAAGACCTGCGTGATGTTGGTTTCATCGTTATTCCCGGTCCGGTGGCTCCCGATAAATTGGCGAAATTGGCGGCGGCTTATGATTCTGCCGTAGCCTCCGCAAGTTCCGACGACGTTGGCATTGGCAGTACGACAACCAGAGTCCACGATTTCGTCAATCGAGGTTCGGAGTTCGATGAGCTGTATGTTTATCAGCCCATCTTAGAGGCGTGTTGCCGCATCATCGAGCAGCCGTTCAAACTCGGTTCGATGCTCGCGAGGACTTTGCGACCGCACTCGCAGCCACAGGCTTTTCACGTTGACTTCGAGCGCGACACGAATGGGTGGACGATGGTAGGTTTTATCTTTATGGTTGATGAGTTTAGAAGCGACAACGGCGCTACCGGATTTATTCCTGGCTCACACAACCGGTCAACTGTTCCAGACAAGTTGAGGAACGATGCTCAGGCAGACGACGAAAACCAAATTTTGGCGTGCGGTCCGGCGGGTTCTATGATCGTTTATAATGGGTCTGTCTGGCACGGACATACGGCAAACTCATCCGATGAGCCTCGCCGCTCAATACAAGGCGCTTATATCCGGCGCGAAGCACCATCCGGCGTTAACCTGCCTGAGCGGATGCGCCCCGAAACTCTCGCCCGTATCAGTCCGCTTGCGAAGTATGTATTAGCCGTCTGATAGCCATTAGATTCCGATTGATTGCCATGACTCGGAAACTTAGAATTGCTAGCTGCCAATTTCCCGTCTCTCGTGACATTTCAAGCAATGCCAAGTTTATTCGTCGGTTTATGAAGAAAGCCGCCGAATCGGAAGCTGACATAATACATTTCCCGGAAACGGCTCTGTCAGGCTATGAGCGCACTGATTTCACGCCTTCAAGCCATGACAATTGGCAGCGTCTTGAAGAGCAGACGCAAGAGATTGCTAATCTGGCTGGAAAGCTTGGTTTGTGGGTCGCGTTAGGATCATGCCGAAAAATTACGGGCATGGAAAAACCTGCCAATTGTATTCACGTTATTTCAGACACAGGACAAATTGTAGGCACGTATGACAAGCAGATGCTTACGCCGAGTGAATTTGCCTGGTACATGCCCGGAAATGGGTTTCTATTCGTCACAATCAACGGTATAAAATGCGGATTTCTGATTTGTTACGAATTGTGCTTTCCCGATTTATTTGAGGCATACCGAAAAAGGGATGTGCAATTGATTTTTCATTCCTGTCATAATGTTTCGAGATCACCCAAACCGCTTTTTCAGGAATTGACATTAGCCCAAATCCGCACCCGCGCGGCAGACAATCAAATATGGATTTCGGGTTCAACTTCATCGGCTCGATACTCGTTTTCAAAAACCTGTATGGCACGACCTGACGGCTCTATTCGTAGTCTGAGAAAACATACTAACGGCATTCTACTGCATGATTTTCCAGATACGAAACTTGGCTGGACTTACGACAATCGAAAGCCGACTCAAATTTCTATTTGAAATAGCGTCAATAAAAAAGGGACGATTCAAATAAATCGCCCCTTTTTTTTATTACAAAGACTACAGAAATTTAACGACGCCCGCCGGCGGTGCCATAGCTCATACCGCTTCCGGTATCATCACCAAGGTCTGTCGAAGAAGTTGTTCTGGTTGTTGTGCTTTCGCTCGTTCCGGTTGAAACTGCGGGCGACGGTGCTATGAAATCGCTCGAAATTCTGTCGTCCGTTCTTCCGGTATTGAGCGGAGTGCTTGGAGTTCGTTGTCTCAAAACCAGACGCGAAGATTCCTCTTCCTGATTGAGATAATAGCTGATTGCCATAACTGCGCCGACTCCGACGAGAAGCGGCAGAATCGTGCCGGTCATAAAAGCGGCTTTGCCTCCGCTGTTCTGTTGCTTGTTGCCGCCCCGCATATGCTGTTCATTTCGGCGATTTTGTTGATTATAGCGGGGTGGAAATTGACGCTGTTGCTGATTATAATCGGTTGAAAAATTGCGTTGTTGTTTGCTGAATCTGCGAACGTCATCCGAACCATCGGCTTCCGAAATCTCGCGAACCAGCTCGCCCGAACGCGGCGTGTTAAATTCGGCAACATCAGCCTGTGCGACGATGCCCGCCAGTTTGCCGCTTTCATCAACCACGAGAACGCGGCGAATTTGTTTGTTTTCCATTACGTCGCAGCACTGCTCAATGCTCGTGCCGGGGCGGACGCTGACAATATCGCTCGTCATTACATCTGAAGCCTTCAAATCGAGCGGGTTTTGACCGCTGCCTGCGAAAGCGCGAACCGTGATGTCGCGGTCTGTAATTGTTCCGACCGGTTTCTTTGTCGAATTATTGTCAACGACCGGAATGCAGCCGCAATCGTGTTCGACCATCATTTGCGCAATCTCTCGAAGACTCGAATCAGGCGTACAGCACGCCGGATTTTTAGTCATAATTTCTCTAACTTTCATCTCTTTACCTCCAAAAAAATCAAAAATGTCCGAAGCGAATCAATACGCTTGTGTGTGTTTGAATGAGTGTCTGCAAATCCTATTCCTTATCTTTTTACAAACAAATCCCGTAGTCGGACGCGCCGCATTTCGCTTTTAAACTTCACTTGCTGTATAGTTGCGTTTTGCCCGTTTCGCCCCACGTCATCTCAACCGTTCGGCAGCTATTGTATTATGCGGATAACATCTGGGAATTAGATGTAGTTGCATGTTATGTCTTACAGTTTCAAGCAGCTTATCCTTATCGCTATTTTGACAGGGGCATACACCTTTTGCCATGCCCAAGAGATAGATTTTGACGAAGCGGAACTCACGACATTTATTGCGTCTCAAATGAGGCTTTCCCGGATTCCCAACCTTGCTGTCGGCATTGTCCGGCGTGACAAAATTGTGTATCTAAGAGGTTTCGGAACAACGGCAGGTCAGCAAATCAGCCCGCGAACCCCATTCCTCATCGGCTCTTTGAGCAAATCGTTCACCGCGCTCGCCGTGATGCAACTCGCCGAAGCTGAAAAATTGAACTTAGATACCCCGGTCTATCAATATCTATCATGGTTTCGACTGAGAGATGTTGAGGCGTCACGGACTATAACTGTTCGTCATTTGCTAAATCAAACGAGCGGTCTTCCAACATCTGCCGGGTTCTTCGCGCCTGATGCTGATTCGTTGAGCCAAACAGAGTTGGCGCATCCGGTCGGGCAGGTCTATGAGTATTGCAATCTCAATTATAAAATTTTAGGGATGCTCATCGAAGCCGTCACCGGGCAGACCTATGCCGTCTATATGCAAGAACACGTACTCGTCCCTTTGGAGATGCGTTCTACTTACCTAACCTACAATGATGCTGTGAGGAACGGCTTAATAGAAGGTCATCAGTATTTTTTCGGTCTGCCGGTTTCGGTGTCCACGTTGCCCTATCAGAGCGCGGCTGCCGGTCATATCGCTTCGAGCGCCGAAGATATGTGCCATTATCTCATCGCTCACTTGCAGGATGGTGTTTACAACAATCGTTCTATCATCACGCCAACTAATATCGCGTTGATGCACACAGCACGTTCTGACATCGGCTCTCGGTATGGGATGGGATGGGTGGCGGGGCGTTTGAACGGGTTGGAAGCAATCGGTCACACGGGGCTTAACGAAGGCTTTAGCTCTAACATGACTATCTTACCGGAAAAAGGATACTGCATCATTATCCTTACCAACGTAAATAGTTTCACGCAGCATCACGATTTAATGGATGGGATCATCAGGCGGCTTCATAGTCAGCCGACGAAATTTTATATTCCCTACGAGCTTCTCCAGCGATTTCTCTTGTTATTCACTCTTTTATTCGGACTGGCTCAACTCATCCGCCAGCTATGGAAGTGGCGCAATCTCGGATACCCGTTATTAATGCTGATGACGGCAAAAGTGATTGTCCCGCTAATCTGTGGCATTGCTTTCACCCTCTTTTTGCTAATAGCCGTTCCGCTTTGGGCGGACGCTCCGCTTGGTGTCCTTTTATCGTATCAACCGGATATTGGATACGGACTGATATGCGGAGCGACCAGTTTCACGCTCGCCAGTTTTGTTGGGGCATTTGTTAAATCAAAACTCTCGCTTGCTGCTGCAAGATAGTTTATTGCGCGGCGCTGCCGAACAAGTCATTGCACTGAAGCGCGAAACAGCGACTTTCTTAAAAACGCTGCTTCTTAATCCTTAGCTTGTGTGTTGTCGGTTTCGCGCTCGGTGAACTCCGCCGTTCAAATAACTTCAACTGTGATTTTCGCTTATTTTTTATAAACAAATCGCGCAATCGGACGCGCCGCATTTCGCCGCCGTCTTTTTTAAACTGCATTTCCGAAAGCTCCGCTTCCGCTTCGCCGATTGTCCAGCAATCGTCTTCGTTTAATTCTTCAACCGCTTCGCCCGCATCGTTGAGCGGGCAAATGTCGCGCAATTCGTAAATTTCATCTTCTATTTCTTCGAGCCAGCGCAGCGGCAAGCCTTGCGTGCGGCAAACGTACGGTCGCGCATCGTAGATTCGACACGCTCCTTCTTCATTTAAAAAAGCGCATTTTCCGGCTTCGTGCGGTAAATCGTTTTCGAGCAAATCAGGATATTTTCGGCGAATGTTTTCCGCCTCGACCTCAAAAACCGTGATGTCGTCAACGCAGCACGCCGAACAGCCGCGCCGACAGTTCAAACGCGCTTCGTGAACAATTTCAAGCTGCGTGGTTTGCCGCTCAACGTCTCGATAAAATTTTTCCAGCGTTGTTTCCTCCATTGAAATTTAAGTTGAAACGGCAGACGCGGCGGATAAACGAGCGACGAGTGATTTGACTTGTTGTTCGATTTCCGAGAGAGCAATCGAAGGCGGAACAAAATCAATATCCGGGACTTTCCAAAATTCAATGCGATCAACCCAATCGGGAATTCTTTCCAAAACCATCGGACGATGCTCGGCGTCGTACATCGCAATCGTCAAATCCGCCGCTTCCAAGTCATCAACGCTTACCCTTTGCGGAAAACGCGGCTCGGAAACGTCAATGCCGAGGGCGTTTAATTTTTCGACCGCAAAATGCGAAATCGCTCCGGCATTGGCTTTGTTAAACTCGATTGCCAGACCGCGCGAATCGGCACGCCAATCGAGTCGGCGTTCGGCGGCTAATTGATTAAACAAAATTTCGGCGAAACGGCTGCGATAATAATTTCCGGTGCAAAGAAAAAGTACCTTTTTATTCATAACAAGTTCGCTTGCCGCAAATCGAAGTTAAAGAATCGTCATCACCGCCCAAAGCGAACAGAGCGAAATCACAATCCATAAAATAACTCCTTGCAGCAACGGTTTGATGCCGACTTCGGCGAGAGTTTTGCGCGAAAGCGCCGCGCCGATCAGGAAAAGCGTCAGCGTCAAGCCCTGGCGAGCGACGCCAACAAAGGAATTGAAAAGATTTTCCGGCAGAGGCGCATAAGTTTTGACGACTGAGGCTGCCAAAAAAAGAAAAATGAAAATCGGAACTGTGACACGCGCATTCTTGCTTTTAAAGACGATTGCGGTGACGAGCGCGAGCGGCGCAATCCAGAGAGCGCGAGTCAATTTAACGGTCGTGGCAATCTGCAAAGCCTCGTCGCCGAAACGCGCCGCCGCGCCGACGACGCTGCTCGTATCTTGAATTGCTATCGCAGCCCAAATTCCGAACTGCTGTTCGCTTAAATTTAACCAATGCCCGACGGCGGGAAAAACAAACAGCGCAACAGAATTTAAAACGAAAATCGTGCCGAGCGAAACGGAAATCTCCTTATCGTCGGCTTCGATGACCGGCGCGACCGCCGCAATCGCGCTGCCGCCGCAAATCGCAGTACCGCACGAAATCAGATGCGAGATTTTTCGGTCAATCCTGAGCAGCCGACCGATCAAATAACCGAGCGCAAGCGTTCCGAAAATTGTCGCGGCGGCAAACAAAATGCCGTCTTTCCCCGCTTCACAAACGGTTTCGATATTCATTCCGAATCCGAGTCCGACGACTGAAATTTGCAGCAGGAGCTTGGTAATTTTCGCAATTTTGGCTGGAAAAGGATTGCCGATTGTAAAAGCCGCCGCGATTCCGAGCGCCAAAGCAACGGGCGGCGCAACAAACGGCAGCAAACAAACGACCGCGAGAAGAACAAAAATCGTTTCGCGCCAATTTACGTTCGGTTCAAAATTCATTTTCCGAGCCGCGCCGCGATTTTCGGCAAAATTCTTTTCGGCACTTCAATCGCGCCTTTGATGTGGCGTTCGAGGGTGAAATGCCCGGCGACGTAAATCCCCGAAATATTGGTTTCAAAGGTTTCCTCGTCGTAAACCGGAACAATTCCGTATTTCGTTTCTCGAAACTCGACGCCGAGATTCTCCAAAAGAGTCAAATCCGCGTCCGCGCCGATTAACACAAAAACCGCGTCATTCGGCAAAATCTTCACATCGCCGTTCTCGTCTTCCAAAATAACTTCCTTTTCGTGGATTTCAACGACGCGACCGAGAAAAAAGACTTGCAGACAATTGCGTTCGAGTTGTTCTTCAAGCGGCTGTTTGACCCAGTATTTAATGCAGCCCTGTTTCGGGTCTGAGTTTTCCCAATCGGCGCGAAAAATGGCGAGCGTCGAAATCGCGCCTTCTTCGGCGAGAAACAGCGCGGCTTCGCCCGCCGAGTTTCCGCCGCCGATGACGAGCGTGTGTTTTCGCACCCACGGATATGTTTCCTGGAAAAGATGAGACACTTTTGGCAAATCTTCGCCCGGAACATTTAAATGTCGCGGGTGCGCCATTGCGCCCGTCGTGAATAAAACTTTTCGAGCTTGATATTGAGATTTTGTTGTTTTGACGTTGAAGAAGCCGGTCGCTGACGCTCCCTGTTCTGACAAGACCGATAATACTTCTTCTTCGGTTTGCACATTAAGATTGTTGCCCAAAACAAAACGAACGTAATACGACAGCAATTCCTCGCGCGTCGGTTTCTCGCGCGCCGGTTTGAGCGTGTCCGGCTCTAATTCAAGCTCGTTAACTGTGGAAAAAACAGCAAGTCCGACCGGGTAATGATAAATCGTTTCGCCGATCAAGCCTTTTTCCAAAACGAGATAATCCAAACCCAACTTTTGCGCCTCGTAAGCCGCCGAAATCCCCGCCGGTCCAGCGCCGATGATAATCAAATGGTACATAAGTGAGCGGTGAGCAGTGAGCAGTTAAAACAGATTTCTCTGCTCACTGCTCACTAAAGATAGATTTCGCCTTTGGCGACGATAACCGACGAGCCGCCGACGCGGACTCGTTCGACGTTTCCTTTTTCGCCCGTTATTTCAACGTGAATGCGGCTCGGTCGTTCGATAAAATCGCCTTGTTCAATCGTAAAACTCAAAACGTTATCGTTCTTTTTCAATTCTTCCGCAAACAAGCCGTGATGCACGATGTAGCCGCCAAGCGCTCCTGCGGCTGCGCCGGTCGCCGGGTCTTCGGTGATGCCGAATTCGGGCGCGTACATTCTGGTGTGAATCAAAGACGTTTCTTCCAGAGTTTCCCACGCAAACAAGGAAAATTCGCCCGGCAAAATCTTCGGTAATTCTTCTAATTTCGAGGCATTGGGGCGCGAGCTTTTTAATGCTGCGAGCGAGCGCACCGGAACGACCGTGAAATTAACGCCCGTTCCGCAGACTTGAATCGGAGCGTGCGGCTGAAAATCTTCGAGCGCAAGATTAAACGCTTCGGCGATTGTTTTTCTAACGTTTTCATCTACGACAATTTCGCCGGGCGAAAATTTGTCCTGCGTCATCGTGACTTTTCGCGGCTCGCCGTTTTCAAACTCGATTTCTACCGGCAGGACACCGACGCCAAGCTCATGTTTGATTTCCACTGTACCGTCCGATGGAACGTTTTCTATAAAACCGAGACGGGCGAGCAGATTCCAGGTTCCGACAACCGGATGTCCCGCGAGCGGCAATTCTTTGGTTGGCGTGAAAATCCGCAGTCGGCGCAAAGCCTCCGGCTCGTTTGATGGCAGCACGAAAACCGTCTCGGATAAATTCATTTCGCGCGTAATTTGCTGCATTTCCATATCGGAAATGCCTGCGGCGTCAGGAAAAACGGCGAGCGGATTGCCCGCAAACCTTTGGTCGGTAAAAACGTCGAGTTGATAGAAGCTGAAAGTTCGCATAATGAAAAATTTGAGTATGACGAGAAAATCGCCGGGCGGTCAAGGAAACGCGGCATTGCCTTGACATCGTTAGACTTGGCGTGTACTTTTGAAGTTCTATCTGGTCACAACCGACCTTGCCTGGCGTGAATAAAGCACGCAAACGGAGTTTGTTTGAAACCTAATACCTGACTCAGACCGAGTTTGATTGGCGCACGAACCGTCTCAACCGGCAACGAAACCGCGCGGTGAAGAGCTTTCCATTTATTTTGCCAATTTTAAATCCGCGCAGCTATTTATGTTGAACGCGGCGAGCCGGGTATTGGTTAATCGAGGCGAGACTTGATAGAATCGTGAAAACGGAATTTTATAAAGAGGCGAGAACGTCGAGAAACAACTTGACGCGAATTTGAATGCAGAGCGAAGAAACAAAACAAACGGCAGAAGCAACGGCGACCGAACAAGCGGAAGCTCCTGCCGCGGAACAAACGAACGATAACAACACGGCAGCCGAAACCCCGGCTGCTTCAACCGAAGACACAACCAGCACGGCGACAAATGAAGCGGCTGAAACAGCGGGTCAGGATGCGCCGACAAATGAAGCTCCTGCTGCGCCCGCATCGCAGGAAACGGCAACAACCGATGCAGCGCCCGCAGCACCGGAAACAGCCGATTCGGCACCCGCGATGGCTGAACAGCCGACAGTTGCCGCGAACGAACAGCAGACGGCTCAAGCAACGGCAGCGACCGAAACAACGGCAGCCGAAACGAGCGCAGCGACGACAGGCGCGGACGAACATTCCGGCGGCGAAATGGATTTCGGCGCGATGCTGGAACAGTTTGAGCAGGAGCAGGCGCGCTATCGCGAAGGCGATTTAGTCGAAGGCAAAGTCATCAGCGTCTCAGACCGCGGCGTGGTGATTGATTTCGGCTACAAATCCGAAGGCGTCGTCAAATCGGAAGAGCTGACGGAAAACGGCGAAGTAACCGTTAAACGGGGCGATACCCTTGAAGTCGTTATCCGGCGAATGGATTCGGGCGACGGCACGGCTGAATTATCGCGCTTTGAAGCCGTCAAACGCCGCACCTGGGACGATCTCGAAAAGGCTTACAATGACGGCACGCCCGTTAAAGGCTTTGTCACCGAGCGCGTCAAAGGCGGTTTGAACGTTGACATCAAAGGCATTGAAGCCTTCTTGCCCGGCTCGCTGGTTGACTCGCGCCCGCCGCGCAATCTCGACGTTTATAAAAATCAGGAAGTCGAAGCGCGCGTAATTAAATTTAATCGCAAGCGAGCCAATGTCGTGCTGTCGCGCAAGGCTTTGATTGACGAAGTGAATGAAGCGCAAAAAGCGCAAACCTTCGAGCAATTGGGCGAAGGCTACATCATTGAAGGCACGGTTAAAAGCCTGACCGAATACGGCGCTTTTGTTGATTTGGGCGGAATTGACGGACTGCTCCACGTCACCGATATGACTTGGGGAAAACTCGACCGACCTTCGGATATGTTCAAACCGGGCGACGAAGTGCAGGTCAAAGTTTTGAAATTCGACCGCGAAAAAGAGCGCGTTTCTCTCGGATTAAAACAGCTTCAGCCCGATCCCTGGACGAGCATCGAAGAACGCTATCCGATTAACGCAAAGCTGCGCGGCAGAGTTTCGAGCGTAACCGATTACGGCGCTTTTATTGAGCTTGAACCGGGCGTCGAAGGTCTCGTTCACGTTTCGGAAATGAGCTGGTCGAAACGCGCGAAACATCCGAAAAACATTGTCAAAGTTGACGACGAAGTAGAAGTGCAGGTTCTCCGCCTCGATCCGAAAGACCGCCGCGTTTCATTGGGAATGAAACAGGTGATGGCGAATCCGTGGGAAACGATTTACGAGCGTTTCCGCGTCGGGCAGCAAATTAAAGGTCGCGTTCGCAATCTGACCGAATTCGGCGCGTTTGTCGAATTGGAGGAAGGCGTTGACGGGCTGGTTCACGTCACGGACATTTCGCACAAGAAAATCAAGCATCCGAGCGAGGCTTTGAAGAAAAATCAGGAAGTCGAAGCCGTCATCACGCACATTGACGTGGCTGGACGCCGGATGTCGCTTTCGATGAAAGATTTGCAGCCTTCGACGTGGGATAAATTTGTCTCCGAGCATAAACCCGGCGACGTTGTTAAGGGCAAAATCTCGCGCTTTGCCAATTTCGGCGTTTTCGTCGAATTGGCGGAAGAGCTTGAAGGTCTGTGTCATATCTCGGAGCTTTCCGACGAGCGAATTGAAAAACCGGAAAAGGTTTTTGAAATCGGTCAGGAAATGGAATTCAAAATCCTTCGCATCGAGCCGGACGCACAGAAAATCGGGCTTTCGGCGCGCGCCGTCGGCAAAGAAGACGAGCCGATAATTGACACGAAATCTTACTCGACGGAAGCTAAAAGCGGCATGGCGAGCTTAGGCGAGCTTGCCAATTTGCGGAATATGTTCGGCGGCGGGTCATCTACTCCCGCTGC
This sequence comes from Pyrinomonadaceae bacterium, assembly GCA_036400075.1. GTDB lineage: Bacteria > Acidobacteriota > Blastocatellia > Pyrinomonadales > Pyrinomonadaceae > JALZCH01. The sequence continues at coordinate 134,732 of DASWLV010000002.1, read as the reverse complement.
TGCCGAGCCAAAGGTTGCCGAGCCGGTCGCTGCCGAGACAAACGCTGCTGAAATAAACGCTGCCGAACCAGCCGTTGCGGAATCAAACGAGGCTGAATCGGATGTAGCTGAGACAAACACCGGCGAATCGGTTGTCGAGTCAAACGCCGGTGAACCGAATGTTGCCGAATCAACCGCAGACGAAACTGGAAACGAAGCTGCTAATGACACCGGAAGTGAAGTCCAAAGCGAAGCCGGAAATGAAGTTGTAGTAAACGACGCCGACAGCGAAGCTCGCAATGAAACTGCAAGCGAAGGTGTAAGCGATGCTGGAAACGAAGTCGAAAACGAAACACCGAATGCGGCAACGTCCGGCGGCGAGCAGTAAGATTTTCTCTTAGAAAATGCGGGAGCGAATGTTTTATATTTATCCGAATTCTCTCTTTTCGCTCCCGACACTATTTTTAATAAAGTTTTTATAGCGAGGTTTATTTGATGACAAAAGCAGATTTGGTCGAAGAAGTGGTCAGCGCCACGGATTTAACGAAAAAGGACGCGGAACGTCTGGTTGAAGTCGTTTTCCGCAGTTTGATTGAGGCTTTAAACGAAGGCGAAAAAATAGAATTGCGCGGTTTCGGCAGCTTTCGACTGCGCGAGCGCAATTCGCGCCGCGGTCGCAACCCGAAAACCGGCGAGCCGGTTGACATCCCGGCAAAGCGCGTCGCCTATTTCAAACCCGGCAAAGAGCTGCGCCAGCTTTTAAATATTGACGAAGCAGCACAAGCGGCGGAGAAGTAAATTACGAATTTCAAATTACGAATTACGAATTGAGGAATATTTTCTAAGATTAAAATTAAATTCCGACATTCGTAATTCGTAATTCGTAATTGATTTTTATGGACGTTTTATTTAGTCCATGGAGATACGAGTATTTAGCATCGGGCGAGAAATCGCCCGAATCTTTTTGTGTGTTCTGCGATTTGCAAGCCGAAGATGAGCGCGGCGACGCAGAAAAATTAATCGTTCACCGCGCCCGGCACAATTACATTGTCCTCAATAAATTCCCGTACATCTCCGGTCATCTGTTGATAGTTCCCTACTCGCACGTTTCCGATTTAGATCGCGCCGATAAAGAAACCACGGACGAGTTGATGGATTTAACCAAACGCTGTCAAACTGTTTTGCGCGCGACTTACAATCCGCAAGGCTTTAATCTCGGAATGAATCTCGGCAAAGCCGCCGGAGCGGGCATCGCCGGACACATTCATCTGCACGTTATGCCCCGCTGGTTCGGCGATACGAATTTTACCACCACAGTCGGCGAAACCCGCGTGATTCCCGAAGATTTAACGACGACTTATCGGAAGCTGCGAGACAAATTTTGATTTAATTCCCATACGAAATCACTTTCCAAAGCCGCTTCCGTTTCTTTATTTCCTTCCATAAGTAAAAAATTCATTGACAAAACCGTACGAATCGGTAAATCTTTTTTTCATTGTTTCCAAAATAACGAAATAAAACGCTCGCCGATGCTGTTTTAAGACGAGCCGAACGAAAAGACGAAATTTCAGGAGAAAAAAAGATGAAAAAATTAAGTATTTTGATGGTTATCAGTTTGTTTGCAGCTTTATTGATCGCGTGCGGCGGCAAATCCGACGCCGATGTTCAAAAAGAAGTTCAAGGAAGGGTGAAAACGCCGGGCGTTACGGTTTCAACCGTTAAAGACGGCGTTGTAACTCTGAGCGGGACAGTGACGACGCAAGCCGAACGTGATGCTGCGCTGGCAGCGGCAAAAGGTGAAGGTGTCAAGGAAGTTAAAGACAGCATTCAAATTCGCCCGCCTGCAACTCCGGCGATGCCGGTCGCTACACCGATGATGTCTCCGATGACATCGCCGGCGCGTCCCGGAACTAGCCCCGCAAGAAGATAAAACTTTTTCACGGAACAATAAAAAAGCCTGCGCTGGAATCAGCGCGGCTTTTTTAAATTAGCCATTAGACATTAAGGCTTTTCGTCAGGCGGAGCCGGTGGAGCCGGTGGCGGTGATGGTGGCTTGGGTGGAGGCGGTACATTTTTAACATTTCCGTGTTCCCAGGCGTCCGTTATAGATTTGCTGACTTCCGGTTCCTCGCGCAGTTTTTTGCCTTGCGCTAATTGCCAGCGTTCAAACCACGAAATTCCGGATTTCACGCCCGCGAAGCTTTCCGCCGACAGATATGCTTCATCCGATTGTGCGTCGTCCATCGAAACAAAAGCGTAACCTTGATTTTCGAGCATTCCGAACAATTCGTCAGCCGTGTCGGCGACGAGTCGGCTCGGAGTCAAAACCATTGTTTGCGGAATCTGGCGATTGAACATTTCCTGCGAATACGCTTCGTAATGCCGGAGCATTTTCGCCATATAATCGAGAAATTCGCGGCGAATCTCCTTCATCGTGTTCAAATCGTTGTCTTTGCGCGCCGCGTCATAAACGAAAGAATACATCCATTCCTGATTGTCGAAAGTGTATTTCACCGACCGCAAACCACGCGCGGCAAGCCAGTTTTCAAAACGCTCTTTGTCCTCGTTCGTTTTGCCAGTGTTCAAATAAGGATAACTGAAATAGCGAAGCTGCTGGTTTTTCTCGCCCAGAATCTTTTTCGCAATCGCTTCGTTTTTCTCCACATTAGCGGCGTAATCGTCAAACGGCGTGTTGTTAAACCAGATGTGTTTGTAACCGCCGATACCGACTTCAAAACCAGCGTCGCGCCAGTTGCGAACGATTTCGGCTCGGACCGGATAAAGCTTGCTGCCGTCGGAAATTGCCGCCCCGGTTAAAAAGCCGATTGCCGGAACACGGTGTTTTTTGAGTTTCTCAATCAAAAGCTGCGCCGTCGCAAACGAGTCGTGCGGCGGGTTTTCAGAACGATCTACAGGCGGAATCGAGACAAAGCCGATTGCCATTCGTTTGTCGGCTTTTTTGCTTTGAGCATTGACAGCGACTTCGTTTTTGCCCCAAAATGCAGTTAACAGAAACGCCGAGATAAGCACAAAAGCCAGTCCAGCCGACCAAAGCGAATTGGCACGAGCGCTCGTCTCGGTTTCTTTTTGTAAAATTCTTTGAATTCTTTTCATTAAATTTCCTCCGTTTGCCGCCAGTGAAAACTGCGGCGCGTTTTGTTTCGCCGTTTGGCGAAACTGTTCCAAGTTTGCGAGCGCACGGGCGTAAGCAAGCGGCTCGCCGTAAAATTGAACGACCAAATCGTCGCAGACAAACTCGCGCTCACGCCGTATTTCACGCGAAATCCACCACACGCACGGGTGATAAAAAAGCAGAATCTCGACGAGCGTTTGCAGAAAATTAACCAGAAAATCCGCGCGCCGAACATGCATCAATTCGTGAACGATAATCGCTTCCAATTGTGCGGGCGTAACTCCAAAAAAAGCGCCACTCGGAATCAAAACCACGGGTTTGAGCCAACCGACGACGACCGGCGCGGCGACTTGCGCCGATTCGCGCAGCTTGGCTTTCGCCGAAACTCCGATTTCACCGCACAAACGCGCGAATTGTCGCTGCCATTCCGAGCTTGGCTCGGCGATTTTTTTTGTTTTCAAATTGTGCAAATGCCACAAACCGCCGCCGGTTCGCGCGGCAAAAAACAAAACTCCAGCCAGCCAGAACCAGACCAAAACAGGCAAATTCGGGACAAAGTAATTTTCAAAATGCGTTTGAAGATTTTCTAAAGAATAAATGGGCGAAGAATTAGCAATCACTTCCGATTCGTTTTTTTCAATCACCGCCAAATTGCCGTCTGGTATCGGCTTTTTAACCGTAATCTTCTTGCCGTTTGTTTTTGCGGCAAAAGCGTTTGCAGTCGTTTCTGTCGGCGCGTTTGCAAACCAGACGAAAGTTAAGGCGGGCAAACAGAGCGTTAAAAACAAAGCCGCGCAGGCGAGCAAATAACGGAAATTCGCGGTTGCGTTTCGCGCCGCTTTTAATCCGAGAAAACAGAGCGCGGCGATTGCCGAAATTTGCCAGAGCGAATGCGCCAGCGTCCAGCCTAGATTTTCGATCAGCGACGAATTAATTAAAAATTCAAAATTCATTTTTCCCGTCCTTCCGCTTCGTCCAGCATCTGCCTGATTTGTGCCAACTCTTCATCGCTCGCGGGTTTGGTTTCCAAAACGCGCATCACGAGCTGCGCCGCCGAACCGCCGAAAACACGGTCGAGCAAATCTTCGGCAAAAGTGCGCTCGGTCGCCGCCTGCTCGATTTTCGCACGGTAAACGTGCGCTTTTTGCTCGGTTTCGCGCTCAACCAAACTTTTCTCGGTCATAATTTGGAGCGTTTTTAAAACCGTGGTGTAAGCGGTCGGTCGCCGCTCGCTGATGATTTCGTGGACTTCTCTGACGGTCGCAGTTTCGCGCTGCCAGAGAATCGTAAGAATCTCCAATTCGGCTTCAGTCGGTTTTTGAATGTGTTGTCTTGGCATAACTCGGATTACCTACGAAGACCTTAATACGAAGTTCTTCGTATGTCAACTTTATTTTCAACTTTTTTTATCACAGAGACACGGAGACACAGAGAAAAACAATAAAGTCTCCGTGTCTCTGCGGTGTTTTTTATTTATTAAAGCTCCAGAAAATCGGGACGAGCCACATTACGATAAAGAAAACCGCAATTGTCAGAATTGTGCCGACTTTGACGAAATCGAAAAACCTGTATCGCCCGGGCGTGTAGATAAGAACGCAAGCGGGTTCGAGCGGTGTGATAAAAGAACACGAAGCGGCGTAAGTGACCGCAACTGCGAAAGTGCGCGGATTTAATCCGAGCGCGACCGCCGACTGCACCGCTACGGGCAAAACGACAAGCGCGGCTGCCTGATTTGACATCGGCTGCGTCAGCGCAACGGTCAGGGCAAAGAATCCGGCAAGTAAAGCAAATGCACCGTACTGACCGAAATAGACGTTAATCATTCCGGCGAGATATTTGTCCGCGCTGGTTTTTTCCATCGCCGTTCCAAACGAAATCATACAGGCGATAAGAACAATCAAACGCCAATCAATCAGCGAATAAAGCTCTTCGTAACGTATGGTTTGCGTCGCCAGCAAAATCAGCGAGCCGATGAGAACGGCGATGGCGAGCGGAATTTCGACGTTCAAAAAATATTTTGAAAGCGAGAGAAGCAAAAACGTGCCGAAAGCGAGCAAAGCCCATTTTCGTTTTTCCGTGCGCCGCTCGCGATTGGAGACTTCTTCGAGCAAAATTACCTGCCCGTCAACTACAAGCGGCTCGATAACTTCGCGTTTTCCCTGCACGAGCAAAACGTCGCCGAAACGCAGCGGAATCTGGCTGAGTTTTTCGAGGAATGTCGAACGATGGCGGCTGACGGCTAAAACCGTCAAGCCGAATCGCTGCCGCAAATTCAGATTTTTGAGCGTGCGCCCGACAAACTGCGAGCCGCGCATTACCATTACCTCGAAAAGCTCTATGTCGCCGCCTTCAAGATAATTGTCGTTGAGCTTAAAATCCGGTTTGATTTCAAGCCCGGCTTGCGCCTTGATTTGCAGAATATCGCTGATTTTGCCTTCGACAATCAGCAAATCGCCGGATTCGATGCGCTCCTGCGCGCCCGGCGCAAGACGTTGATGTCCGCCGCGAATAATTCCAATGACGTTTAAAACGTATTCGGTGTAAAAATTAGCTTCGGTCAGCGTTTTGCCGACGACTTTGGATTCGGGCAAAACCAGAAGCTCGGAAATATAATCGCGGATTTGATATTGCTCGGTGATTGACTCTGCATTCGTTGTCCGGGGAACTAGAAATCGCCCGACAAACAACATATAAAACAGCCCGATTCCGACAATCGCCAGACCGACCGGCGTTAACTCGAACATTGAAAGCGGCTGCATTCCGTAACGCGACATTGCCCCAGAGACCGCCAGATTCGTTGAAGTTCCGATAAGCGTGCAGGTTCCGCCAAGAATTGCGCCGAAAGCGAGCGGCATCAACAGCTTTGAAGGCGCGACCTTTGCACGTTCGGCAAGTCCCATGACGACCGGAACGAACATCGCTGTGGTCGTCGTGTTTTTTAAAACCGAGGCGCAAAGCGCGGCGACAACCATAATCAAAATCGTCAGCAAAAACTCGTTGCTTCCCGCAATTCGATGAAGTCTGCGACCGACTTCATCAACGATTCCGGTTTTGACCAGCCCGCCGGTTAAAATAAAAAGCCCGGCAATCGTGATGATAATGTCGTTGCCAAAACCGGCAACGCCTTCCTGAATCGTCAAAACGCCGGTCATAACCAAACCGATGACGAGCAAAATAGCGACAATATCAACCGGAATCTTCTCTAGCGCAAAGAGAATGACGGCGACCAGCAACAAAATCAATGTAACGGCAATCGGATTCATTTTTATCTAGGTTTGAAACAAGTAAACAGCGAAAAAGCGGTTAGGTCAACTGTTTTTTGAATCTTCCTTCATTTTGAAAAAGAAAAACGCTGCAATTTCGATACTTGTCGTTTATCGTGAAAAAATAATAAAAGAATTCGGGATTTATTGGGGTAATTGACGCAGAAACCGTAAAGCTTTTGTGGCTATTATGAGAAAAAAGCGATTTACAGAGTTTCATTCCAAACACGCGATTTCGAGGCTGCTGCTTCCGGCTTTGCCTTTGGCGTTTTACCGAATTTTGCGCCTGCCTCCAAACGCGGCAGCCCGGTTGTTGGTGCAAAATAGAATTAAATATTTTCTTTTACTTTGAAAAGCTGCCATTCGCCCGGCAAATTTGCAAAAGATTTAACGCCGTATTCGGCGAACTGCAAACCTGAACCGGCGACCAAATCTTTGACCGTTCGCGAAACGAGAATTTCGCCGATTGCCGCTTCTTCGGCTACGGCTTCTGCAAGGCGGACGGCGACGCCGCCGACTTTTTCACCGATTAAATCGCATTCGCCGGTGTGAAGTCCTGTTTTGACGCGAATTCCCAAACGCTGCGCAGAATTTGAAATCGCCTGAGCGCAGCGGACGGCGCGTGCCGGACCGTCAAAAGTCGCCAGCACGCCGTGTTCGTTGTAGGAAACTTCGCGTCCTTTGAAAAGCTGGATTTGATGTCGGACGAAATTTGCCGAACGCGAAACGATGTTCTCCCAGCGCTCGCGTCCGAAAATTTCAGCCTGTTGCGCCGGGTTGACGATGCAGAGCTGCATCACGGTCGCCAGAACGCTGTCGTATTCGGGCGCGTGACGAACGCCGGTTAAAAATTCTTCGATTTCTTCGAGAATTTCTTCCTGATTTCCGACAAACGGCAAATGGTCAACGCCGGGCAATTCGACGTATTTGCAGCCGGGAATCTGCGAGGCGACAAATCTGCCTTCTTCGACTTTTAAGCAAGCGTCGCCGCTGCGGTGAATCACCAGAGTCGGCACTTGGATTGTCGGCAAAACGTGGCGCACGTCAATGTCGGCGTTCATTTTCGTCAGAGCCAGCGCCGCGCCGGGACTTGCGCCCATTCTCAAATAAGTCGCCCACCAGTTGCGAAAATGTTCGTCGTTTGCCAACGAAGGCGCGCGGTCTTCGATTCCGACCGGCTTTCCCCAATCGCGGCGCATCAATTCGTAAAATCGCTCGCGTTGTTCCGCAGTCGGCGCCCACGGATAATCTTCAGCCCAAATTCGTTTGGCGTAAGTTCCGATCATCGTCAAAGCGAGCGTTCTTTCGGGGTAAGTTGCGGCAAAAAGACTGCACATCGGTCCGCCTTCGGAAACGCCGATTAACGCCGCTCGTTCCGAGCCGACCGCGTCCATTACGGCGTGAACGTCTTCCATTCTTTGTTCGAGCGTGGGCAGCTCATTAACCGGAACGCGGTCTGACAATCCGGTTCCACGTTTATCGAACAGAATCAAACGCGAAAATGATGCGAGACGGTTTAAAAATGCGGCAAAATACGGTTCTTCCCAAAAATATTCGAGATGCGAAACCCAGCCCATCACGAAAACGACATCCAAATCGCCGTCTCCAACGACCTGATAAGCAATGTTTACATCGCCGTTTTGCGCGTAGCGGGTTTCAGGTTTGGCGGGCGCTAATTCCAGAGAAGTGGAAAAGGGAGAAAAGGAATCTTTTGAACTGATTGATTCTATTTCCTCTTCTCCTTTTCTCCTCTTCTCCTCTTCAAAACTATTCGTTTCTCGAACGCGAAAGCTCGTGCGTTCGGCGACGAAACGATTGGGCGCGTCTTCGATTATTCGAACCTGCGCGGCAAAACGATAACCGCGTTTCGGGACGGTTTCGATAAAACCGACATCGCCCAAAGTTTTCCGCAAAATTGAAATGTTTTGCGCCAGATTGTTTTCTTCGACAAAGCTGTCGGACCAGATTTGCCGCATCATCGCGTCTTTTTCCACCGACCGCCCGGCGTTTTCAACCAGCATCAGAAGCGTGTCGAAGATTTTCGGCGGGAGCTGAATCGAGTTTGCGCCGTCGAACAGCAGACGTTCTTCAGCGTCGAGCTTAAATCTGCCGAATTCGTAGAGTTTTTTCCCGTTCATAACTTATTCAGAAAAAAATCAGAACTTTCTAAAGATTCCGCACGGTTGGTTCAGCTATCAATGAATACGTTGCAAACGTTTGAGTTTCCGCCGTTTAAGAGAAAACCGCGCACCGATTGTAACGCCAAACGGCAAAAATTAAAAATCTAATTTCTCTGAACGGGAAACGAAAAATGAATGATGAAAAAAGTGAGAGAAATCGTGATTGAAATCGAGCGTACGCGGGTCGTCGCTTGTCGCCTGCACAGCGTTTCGGTTTTTTGCGCCGAGTGCAGCGCAGACTCTGAGTTTGTCGAACCCGCAGAAGCAGCCGCGCTTTGTGAAACGACAGCCGAAAAGATTTTCGCCCTCAAGGACATCGGCGCGCTGCATTCGATAATCACCGACGACGGCTTGCCGCTCATTTGTCTCGGCTCTTTGCTTAATACAAGCTTTGTTTGAAAACCGTCAAGAGATTTACAGGAGGAAATTATTTCTTCCCGTATTAAGTCAACAGTGACATTCCGATTCAAATAGCTAATTTCCGGTTAATATGTGGGAGTAACCATCGCCCCCGAACTTCCGATGCCCGCGCCTTCAATTTCGTTTCTTTCCTGCAAAATGCTTTGCGCCAGCGTCAACCGAGCCAGAATTTGCATATCTTGGCGGGTAAATCTGTCGGTCAAATTTCGTGTGCGTTCAAAATCTGCGGCGGCGAGCAAGTTTAATTCCCGACGAAAACGCCAGAGGCTCGATTGCGCGCGCCCGACTCCGAAAACATAAGACATTTCGCCGCTGCGAAAACGAATATCGCGTTTGTTATATTTGCTCAGAACGGCAGTCGCCTGCATCACTTCATTGGCTTGTTCAACGAGCGGGTCAAGCAGCAGAAAAGCTCGATTCGGTTCGACGACGGCGTAAGCGGCGACGAGCGAGAGCAGCGCGTTGGTTTCTTCTTCGCTTTGCGGCACGTCTTCGATCAAACGAGCGGCTTCGTCCATCAATCCGGCGGCAGCTTCCCGGTCTTCTTTTGTGTTTTTGGCGTGAAAGGAACGCGCCAGTAAAACGAGCTGTTCGATTTGCGCGCTTTTGTTCGTTATTTTGCCAATAACTTTTCTGGCTTCGTCGAATTTACCGTCTTTAACGGCTTTTTGAGCAACGAGCGAATCGAGCAGTTCGAGCGCTTTATCGCGTTCGACTCCCGCCGGAGCTTCCGCCAAAAGCTGACGGGCGCGCTCGGCTTCGCCGTTTTGAACCATTTGTGTAACCGCGCCCCGATAAATCATTTGACGCATTCCGGGCATCGCTTTCAGCGCGTTTTTTATTCGCTCTTCCGGCGCGGCGTTCGGGTTGCTAATCGCGTTCTGCGTTTCCATCTGCTGAGTCTGTTCGCCGGTCATAGTTTTTTTCAGCGACGCTTGTTTTTGACGTAGCGCGGCGGCGCGTTCCGGGACGAGTTTTTCAAGCGTCGGGAGCAAACGATTTATTTCATTCAACGACGTAAAATTTTTGGCTTGGAGAAAAGCGTCAATTATTTTTCCGGCAACGTCGCGCAGCATTTTATCGTCGGGCTGGAACGGAGTCTTTTTGGCTGTTGTCGCCGTAGTTTCCGTTACCGTTCTCGGCGGAACGATTGACGGAGGTCTGACAACGGAAAACCGCATCAGAAACTGCGCGGCGGCTTGGCGTTCGTTTTCCTTTTTCGATAAATCGGATTCGAGCAGTTTCGCAACAGCGTCGGCAAGTAATGTTTTCGCCGCTTCTTCGTCTTTTAAATGAAGCCTTTGCAGAGAGTTCCAAATTTCGCCGGTAACGCCGTTTTTAGCCAGATTTTCTCGAAGCAATTTTACTGCGCGCTGCGGATCGTTTTGCGCCGCCATCGCGGCGAAGGATTGTTCGAGCCGCAATTCGTTTTGCACCAAAAATTTGCTTTCAAAACCGGGCATCTGCGCTGGTTCGTTTCGCGCCTGGGCGGGCTGCTGCCCGCTTGCAGCGGCGGCTTCGGCGGCGGCTTTTTGCATTTCGGCGGCGAGCTGCGCCGACCGCGTCAAGATCAATAATTCGAGCGCCAAATCAGGGTCGCGCCGCGAGACCATCTGCAAAATCAAATGGCGCGGCTGCGACATTTGCATAGACATAAACGGCATTTCGCCTTGTATTTTTTCAAATTCGGCTTGCGCCAGAATCAATTCTTCGGCGGCGCTGCGGAACAAACGGCGGGCGCGTTTTTCGTCGCGTTTCCAGAGCAAATCAGCCACATTGGCGTTAATATGTGCGCGGTTTTCCGGGAGCTTTAAAAGCGCCGCCTCGTCAGCCGCGCGGTCAACGAGCGCGACGGCTTTTTTCACCAGCTCAAGGCGCGCTTTTTCTTTTTCTTCTTTCGATTCGGCGGCGTTTGTCGCAGACGTTTGGGAAAACGCTTGCGGGAAAAGAGTTAAAACCAAAGCGATGACGAAAACAAGGCGGCTGAATTTCATTTGTGTTTCTCCTTGAGAGCGGGATGCAAGCGGATTTTAGTTCAGTTTTGATAAAAAGCCAAATTTTTCAATAAAATTTTCGCATCGGTTTTCAACACGTTTCCTTTGATTAATAGTTTCATTTTTGATTTTCTTTTAAATCTTTTTAATTTGGTGTTTAAAATCAAACCGTCAGTGATTTTGCAAACGTAAAGTTATCGGAAAAGCTGTTTACCATTAATTTTCTGTAGCGATAAAATTAACGGCGACATCAAATTGCTGAAGAAGAAATTAAATTTATGCAGACGAAGCAATCCGACAGCATTAAATCGAGTGAAATTACGTCGGAACAGACTTATTTAAATCGCCGGAATTTTATCAAAACAGCGATTTTGGCGGGAACAACCTTTGCCACAGCCGGAGTTTATCGCTGGCTCAACCAGCCGCCACTCGCAGTTGCGGAATTGGACAAAATCGAAAACCTGAAAACCGCCGCCGAACCGAACAGCGAAATTACGGCTTACGAAAAAATCACGGGTTACAACAATTTCTACGAGTTCGGAACCGATAAATACTCGCCCGCGCGCCGCGCCGCAAAGCTCGAAACCAGACCCTGGACGATTGAAGTCGGCGGGCTGGTGCAAAAACCGAAAACTTTCGGAATCGAAGAGCTTTTAAAATTTGAACAGGAAGAGCGGATTTATCGTTTTCGCTGCGTCGAAGGCTGGTCAATGGTGATTCCGTGGGTCGGTTTTCCGCTCAAAAAATTATTGGATGCGGTCGAGCCGCTCGGAAAAGCGAAATACGCAGCGTTTGAAACCGCTTACAATCCGAAAACGATGTTGTCGAGCTTTTCCGCCGGAATTGACTTTCCTTACGTCGAGGGCTTGCGGCTCGACGAAGCGCTGCATCCGCTGACGATTTTGGCGACCGGGCTTTACGGTAAACTGCTGCCGAATCAAAACGGCGCGCCCGTTCGGCTCATCGTGCCTTGGAAATATGGTTTTAAAAGCATCAAATCCATCGTCAAAATAAATCTGGTTGAAAACGAGCCGCCGACAACCTGGAATCTCTCCGCTCCCAAAGAATACGGTTTTTATTCAAACGTCAACCCGGCAGTTCAGCATCCACGCTGGAGTCAGGCGCGCGAACAGCGTATCGGCGAATTCGGCACGCGCGAAACTTTGCCGTTTAACGGTTATTCGGACGAAGTGGCGCATCTTTACGATGGAATGGATTTGAAAAAATATTTCTAAAAATGCAGGACGTAAAATTTAATAAATTCGTTGTTTTCGTAAACTCTCTAATTCCGCTCACTCTTCTCGCGTGGGATGCGGTTTGGCGGCAATTGGGTGCGAATCCGACCGAGTTTGCGATTCGCACGACCGGTTTTCTGACGCTGATTTTTCTGCTGATTACATTGTCAATCACGCCTTTAAGAAAGCTAATCGGGCGCAATGATTTAATCAAATATCGCCGGATGCTCGGACTTTTCGCTTTTTTTTACGGCGCGCTGCATCTTTCGATTTATTTTATCATTGACCGAAATTTGAGCTTGACTAGCGCGGTGGGCGACATTGTTCAACGACCGTTTATCGCCTTTGGAATGACGGCGTTTTTTCTGATGATTCCACTTGTTGCAACTTCCACCAACGGGATGATCAAACGGCTGGGCGGAAAACGCTGGCAGCAATTACATAAACTGACTTATCTGTGCGCAATCGGCGGCGTGATTCATTATTATTTGATTGTTAAATCCGACATTTTAATGCCGCTCGCGTTCGCCGCAATTCTTGCTGCGCTGCTCGGTTATCGCGTTTACGCCGCGAATCAAAAAGCCGCTCAAACCCCGGTCGTCCCAAAACAAAGCAAATTTTAAAATGCAATCACAGAAAAGCGGCGAATAAAAATATCTCCGCGTCCTTTGCGGTTAAATTTTTTCAGAATTAAACCGCAAAGAGCGCAAAGATTTTACGCAAAGGGCGCGGAGAGAATTCGATTCTTGTTTTTCAAATTCTACTGTTGAATCGCATTTTTAAGCTCCGGCGGTTTTAAATGCGCCCAGTTCTTTCTTTTTCGCTTCCATCCGCGCGCCCAAATCCTCAATTTCTTCTTTGGTCAACGCTTCGCGCCCGTCTTTAAACATTTCGGTTTCTTCTTCTTCAACGTGGTGTTCGATGGATTCCTGCAAAACTTTGAGCTTTGCCGTCCAGATTTCGCTCGTCACATCCATCATCGCCATTTCTTCCAGAAGACGTTTCGCCACGTCGTGTTCTTCAAAGCCTTCAAACGTGATTTCGCGCGTTTCACGATGCTTTTTCAAAACGGGATAAAGAATCGTTTCTTCAATCAGCGTGTGAATTTCCAATTCTTTTTGCAGTTTACGAAACTGTTCCTCGCGCGTTTTTACGGCGCGTTCGGTTGTCGGTTCGAGTTCTTCAAAAATCTTTTCGATTTCCCGGTGATGTTCTTCAAGCAATTTAAATGCGTCCATATTTTTCCTTTCTGAATCCTTGTCGTACACAAATTTCGGTCATTGGCATTTCGGCAATTCGAGTACCAAAACTTTTAAATTGATTAATATTTTCTTGAGCCGGAATCGAAAAAAGAATAAACTTTTTCAAAACATACTCTAAGATTAAAGGGAAAATCAGTGAACAAAAAAATCTTTGCAGCCGTCGCTGCTGTAGTTTTCATTTTTACAACGACCGCTTCGGCGCACATCCGCCACATCAAAGGCGTCCGGCAGATGCAGCAGGAAGTCAACATAAAAACCATTAAAGTGGCGGGCAGCGTTTATATGCTCGAAGGTCAGGGCGGAAACATCGGCGTTTCCTCGGGCGATGACGGTTTAGTGATGATTGACACGCAGTTTGCGCCGCTCGCGCCGAAAATCAAAGCCGCATTGAAAGCGCTCGGTTCTGAAAAACCGAAATTTGTTTTAAACACGCACTGGCACGGCGATCATACTGGCGGAAACGCCGAATTCGGCGCAGATTCGTTTATTATCGCCCAGGTCAATGTCCGCAAACGAATGTCCGTCGCTAATACGCTGATGGATCGAACAATTCCGGCTGCGCCGAAGCTCGCGCTTCCGGTTTTGACGTTTGAGCAATCCGTTACGCTTTATATGAACGGCGAAGAAGTCCGGCTGGTTCATTTTCCGAAAGGACACACAGACGGCGACACCGTTGTTTTCTTTACCAAATCAAACGTCGTTCATCTCGGCGATGACTTTTTTGCGGGAAGATTTCCCTTTGTTGATTTGAGCAGCGGCGGCAGCGTCCAGGGCTTAATTGTAAATCTGACAAATTTGATTGCCCAAATTCCCGCCGACGCGAAATTGATTCCCGGTCACGGTGCGGTTTCGACGCTTGACGATTTAAAAAACTATCGTCAAACAATCGTCGAAACAACCGACATCGTGCGTCAGGGAATAACCGGCGGCAAAACTCTGGAACAGCTTAAAAAAGAAGGCTTGCCCGCGAAATACGCATCCTGGGGAACGGGCTTTATCAAAACCGACCGCTGGATTGAAACGATTTTTAACAGCTACTCGAAACAAAGCTAAAAGTTTTGAAGAAAAATAAAAAATAGCTTCCATCATTGGAAGCTCTTTTTTATTTTTCCCGCCAATGTTCAACGACATGCCAGATTTCGCGCGACAACTCGATTCCCGCTGGAAAATGCCCTAAAAAATCTGCACGTAGTCGCATCGCATTGTTTTTTAAATATTGATTAAGCGATTCCTGATTGTGGGCTTCGTAAAAAATGCGATAACGGTTTTTGGTTGAGCTTGTAAACTTCGCGCCGCGAAAATATCCGGTAGCGAGCAAATCGGGAATGTGCTGCTCGCGCATATATTTCTCGTATTTTTCGGTTAGCTCCGGCGCGCTAACCGCAGTTATTTCGTAAATAACAGTTGGAAGCATAATTTAATTCGTTTCAAATTTCATCAAATCCGCAGACGCCGACGTGGTTGATTTATTTGTTTGTTTCTTTTGGTTTGAAAACGTAGGTTTTACGCCCGCGAACAACTAATTTCGGCTGTTTGGTTTTGACCTTCAATTTTCTGTCTTCGGGCGTTGCGTCGTTTGCATCAACATAAAAACCGAGCGTATAGGTTTGGCGCAGCTCTTGAGCGATTGCGGCGAGAGCTTCGTTTACTTTTTCAACGTCGTTAGCTTGTCGAAAAGACGCGCCGCTTTTTTCCGCGAGCGATTTCATATATTCGAGAGCGTTCCATTCGGGTGCGGGTAAAATCCCGCGCGGGTAAGCTCTTTGTTTGTCATATTTGACCGTGTAAAAAAGCGCGTCCAGTTCGGCAACCGCGCGGAGCGTGCTTTTATAGCTCGCCTTTTCGCTTCCCGTGTCGAGACCGTCGCTTAACAAAATAACGGCTTTGCGACCGGGAATTTGACGACTAACTTCGACGGCGTATTGAACCGCATCATAGAGTTGCGTATTAACATAATATTTAACGATTTTCCTGCCTCGCATCATTTCGACTGTTTGTTTAGCCTGTTTTAGATCAACTCCTATTCGGGCGTTTTGAATTGTTTTTCTCAAAACGGCCTGGTCGCTCGTCCAATTCGGCAAAAGCGGTTTTATCTGTGCATCGAAAGCGATGGGCAGCACGCGGTCGTTCGGTTTGAGTTGATCAATCAAAGCCAGAGCCGAGCTTTTAATGTCTTCCAGACGCGAGGCAGTTGAGCCGCTGGTATCGAGTAGAAGCAGAACTGAAAAAGACTGTTCGCTCGATTCAAAATACTCTATTCTGCGTTCGCGGTCGTTATCGAAAAGCTGAAAATCCGAAGCCTTCAAATTGGCGACGAATTTTCCGTCTCGGTCGGCAACGCTGACCGGAACGGAAACCAGATTCGAGTCAACGCGAATAACGTCTTCGGTGTCGGCGGGCGGATTTGTTTTTTCAGCCGTTTGCTGCTGCGCCGACGCGGAATGAACAAGAAGGAAAACAACGATTGCTGCTAAAACACGCATAATTTCTCCGGCAATATCCTTAATCAATTATTTTAACGACAATTAAAGTCATATCGTCGTGCTGTTTTGCGCCCGCCGCAAAACGGTCGGCTTCTTCGATTAAATATTCGAGCATTTCCTCGGAAGACAAATTAATTCGCTCGCGGATTGCTTCAATCATTTGTTCTTCGCCCCATTCTTCCTCAGCCGGATTCATCGCTTCCGAAATTCCGTCGGTAAAACCGACGAGCAAATCACCGGGGCGCAACTCGATTTCGCCCTGTTTATAAAAAATAAATGCGGGCGGCAGCATTCCGACAACCGCGCCGCCTTCTTCGAGCCGGACCAGCTCGCCGTCTTTTCTGAACAAAAACGGCGGATTGTGTCCGGCGTTGACATAAGCGAATTTGCCGGTTTTCCTGTCGTATTGACCGTAGAAAAACGTGGCGTAGCGATTTGAAGTAGAAGCGTCGTAAACGAGTTTGTTGACCTGACTCATCAGCGCCGCCAAATCGTCGCCGTAGTGAATCGCCTGTCCGCGCAGGCTGGCTTGCAAGCTCGCCATCAAAAGCGACGCCGCGATTCCCTTGCCGGACACATCGCCGATGGCGATTCCGAATTTGTCATCCGACAATTCCAAAAAATCGTAATAATCGCCGCCGACGCCCAAAGCCGGGCGACACGCGCCCGAATAATCCAAGCCTTCAATGTGCGGTAAATCCTGCGGAAACAATCTTTCCTGCACTTCTTTAGCGATTTCGACTTCGCGGTTGAGACGTTCGCGCTGCACGGCTTCGGCGGCGATTGTTTCGGTGAGGTGGCTGTTTTCGAGCGCCAGCCCGGTTTGCGCGGCGACCGAACGCAGAAGACGTAAATCGTTTGACGTATAAGGCGCGTCCGACCGTTTCGGACTCAAGCTGATAAAACCCGACAATTTTTCTTTGACGCCGACGGGCAGAAGAAGCTGCGAATTTAAAGTTTTTAAGATTTGGCGCTCGTCATCAGCCGCTTGCCGGTTAACCCAATTTTCCGGGTCGTCCGCGTAGATCGTGAGCGGCTCGTTTCGTTTTAAACGCTCGATGAGCGCGTCGTTTTCCGAGAATGAAACCGACGGAACGCCGTCGAAGCCGAGCGCGTAGGCGGGATGAAATCCATCGCCGTTTTTGAGTAAAAGCGCGACTTGCGGAACATGCAGACTTTCGGAAATTCGGTGCGAAACAGTTTCCAGAAGCGGTTTTGTTTCGACCATCATCCGCACGTCTTCGCTCAAATCCGAAAGGATTTGCTCTGCATTGTAAGCCTCGCGGAAAAATCGGCGGTCAATCCAGAGCTTAAATCGTTCGGAGCTTTTCGTAAATAAAAATGTTAATCCGACGAGCGCGATAAAGATCGGAATCTGCCACAGCAGACTGAGCTGACCGATAAACGGCACGATTGCGACGAGCGCGACAATCGGAAGCAGGATTTGCAAAACCGCAGCCGTATTTTTCGCCAGCGCGTATTGCAAGCCTTGCCGCACGACGACGCTCACGTCCATCGCGCGCTGCACGACGATTACATAAGCGAGCGTCGCCGGAAACAAAGGCATCACCAAAAGCGCCAAAAGCGCCATCCAAAACGGCACTAAATCAAAGAACGAGCCGCGCCCGCCCGAAACGACGCGATACAGAATAATCAAAAACGACGGCAGCATCGCCGCCATCGTTCCGGCGAGCATTACGCGCAGACGCCTTCGGGCATCCGGGTTTTGCATTGTGCCTGATTTAACTCCGAGCGCCGCGAAAAACAAGCTGATTGCAGTCATATTCACAGCCATTCCGATTTGATCGTAAGGTTTGGTTAAAAACCCCAGATAATCAATCGCATTGAGACCGAGAAACCTTTTCGCCAAATCCAGAACCATAAAAACAAGCTGTAAACTGAGCGGCGCGATTAAAATCCACTTCGCCCACGGAAAGCGTTTGTCCAATTCCCAGCGTTCGGGAAAATAAACTCCGAACAAAAACATTGACAACGCCCACGTGCTAAAGAAAATGGTGCGATAAAAACCGGGCAAAGTTTTGTCCGGGTAGCCTTCAAAAGCGATTGAGCTAAAGCCGAGCAGCATAAACAGCAGCAGCCACGCGAGAAAATCCCGCGGGCGCACGAAAACCACCCAAAAGCCCAGCAGCATACAAATCGTCGGCAGAAAATAAGCGTAAAGAAAACCGACGACAAACTTGCTGAAATAATCAAAATCTCTCGCCGGCGTTGACAAATTAAGCCGAATTTCGCGCTGTTCGGCTGCGCGTTCGCCGTCTGTTCTTGAAACCAGAAAGACGGCAGGCTCGTCCTGCGTTAATTTTGAAACTTCTTCGAAAAAAACCTCGTCGCTCTCAATTGTTCTGCCGTTAATCGCAATGAGCTTGTCGCCCAATTTTAATCCGGCGCTTTCGGCTTCGGGACGCATTGCAACCACCGATGCAGAATAGGTGAAAGGCAATTGCTCTAATTTCGAGATGATGTTTGCGCGCTGGACGGCGAATGCGTAATGAAGAATCAAAACCGACATCGCCAGCATAAATAAAATTAAAAGCGGTATGTAAAGAAACGTCGTTTTTTTCATAAACTTTCGGGCGAGCGTTTTTTGCTGCTTTTTTCATACTCTAAAACGCTTAATTTGGCAAAGAGTTCGCCGCGCGAATGTAAAGTGGGTTGAATCCATTAAAACGACGATTGATAAATGTAGAAGTTACAATCAAAAATCGTGACTTGCGGGTCAAAGGCGAAGACTGCAAATGGATTTGCGTTGCCGCCGAAAGAAAAGAATAACCGATAAAAAGAGGCGGGAAACAAAAAACAGTGCTGGAAAAGCTATTTTTCCAGCACTGTTTTTTGTTTCCCGTCTCTCAAACTCGCTTAAATCGAAATTTCCTGTAAAAAGCTTTTTCCGGCTTTCAACTGCAAATCGAAATTTTCGCAAATTGTTTGCCCGATGTCCGCCAATGATTCGCGGATTCCCAAATCAACACCGGCTTTGGTGTTTTTGCCGAAAACAAGCAGCGGGACGTATTCGCGCGTATGATCCGAACCGCGAAAACCGGGATCGTTGCCGTGGTCGGCGGTGATGATTAGTAAATCGTCGTCGCGCATCGCAGTTTCGATTTCCGGCAGACGCGCGTCAAAGTGTTCCAGAGCGCGGGCGTAGCCTTCGACATCGCGCCGATGTCCGTAAAGCATATCGAAATCAACCAGATTCGAGAAAATCAAGCCGCGCGAGTTTTTGTTCAAAGCCGCAACGGTTTGATTGATTGACTGGTCGTTGTTTTTGGCTTTCAAATCTTCGGTCACGCCTGCGGAATCGTAAATCGAAGCGATTTTGCCGATGCAAATCACATCCAAGCCTTTTTCCTGCAAATTGACCAGCAAATTTTCGCGCGGCGGAGGCACGGCGTAATCGTGGCGGTTTTCGGTGCGGACGAAATTGCCTTCTTCGCCTAAGAATGGACGCGCGATCACGCGCCCGACGCGGTGTTCGCCGTCTAAAATTTTTCGGGCGGTTTCACAGATTTCATACAGCCGTTTGATCGGAATCACTTCTTCGTGCGCAGCGATTTGAAATACCGAATCTGCGGACGTATAAACAATCGGTTTGCCGGTTTCGATATGTTCGGAACCAAGCTCGGCGATAACTTCGGTGCCGGAAGCCGGAATGTTTCCTAGAATTCCGGGAACTTTAGTTTGGCGAACGAATGTTTCGATAACATCGGGCGGAAAGCCTTTCGGATAAGTCGGAAAGGCTTTTTCCATAATGATTCCGGCGATTTCCCAGTGTCCGGTCGTCGTGTCCTTCCCGTTCGAGCGTAAGGCGCATTTGCCGAAAGAGCCGCGCGGATTCTCAACCTCTGATAAATCCGGCAGCGGGCGTATATTTCCCAAGCCCAAACGCTGTAAATTCGGCAAATAAACCGGGCGCGCGGCGAGAACGTGTCCCAAAGTATCCGCGCCCGCATCGCCCCAGCTTTCAGCGTCGGGCATCTCGCCGATTCCGACGCTGTCCAAAACAATCAATAAAATTCGTTTAAAACGTTCGCTGCTCATTTTTAATATTTCGTCGTGTTTGTTCGATAATATGTCATAACACGTCGAAAATAAACAAAGAAAAAGGAGAAAAAGGTCTGCCGATTCCCTTTTCTCCTTATTATTGGATTTTAAATTATTTGTTTTTAGCGTTGCCGCTGTTCCGTTATGAAACAGTTGTGTTTCATTGATAGTACGTTTTTCAGACGCTAAACCGTTCGGCATACAAAGAATGAGGAGATGTTCTTTGCAGCTTCGGTGTTAGCGAGCGCGTCGCGCAAAGTAAAATTCGAGTTCCCAAACCATCGTTGCTAATAATCTGTTAATGAAGTACATATTTTCACTCTCCCGCAATCTAAAGTTTCAAACCACTTGCCGTGTTATAGCAATTTTGCTGCCACACTTTAAAGCGTAAAATCGTGCGAAAAAGTATCAATTTATTTTCAGTTTATTTTCAGTTTATTTTTCCGCCGTGTAACCTTCGCGCGCCTTTACCTGCGCACCGGCGGGAACGCCTTTGAGCTGAACCGAAATGCGGCGGAAGCTGCCGTCGCGTTTTTGATTATTCGAGTAGTAACCGAGACTGTATTGTGTGCCGATTTCGGTTGCAACCTGCGCAAATGCGGCACGCGCTTCGCGTAATCCGTCAATCGGAAACGTTTTGCCGCCGGTCGCGCGAGCCAGATTTTCCATTTCCGAGCGCGCCATTCGATACAGCTTGCGGCTGATGTCCATACGTTCAAACTGACCGAGACTGCAAAAATCTTCGAGCGGCGGCAGCGAGCCTTTGGCTTTTGGAACGAGCAATTTGCGATAGCGGCGAAGCTGGGTTTTGGAAAACCTGAGCGCCGTTCCGTCATCGCAATCGCCAAGCACGCGCTCTTCGACGAAATCTTCGGTATTTAATTGAATAAAATACGTCGCCAACCCGCGCTCTCTGATGCGTTCTTCGGCATCTTGAAATTCAATCACGCTCGTCGAATCAACTCCGTCGGTCAAAGCGACAATCGCCCGCCGCCCGCGCATTTCGGGTTTTGGATTTTCGTTGAAAATCTTATCGGCGATTTGTTCCATTGCTTCGTAAAAAGGCGTCCCATTGCTGGTTTGCACATTTGCGAGCGCAGATTTCAAAGCCTCGCGGTCATCGGTTAATTCCGAAACAACGTCAACCGCCGCCTCGCGCTTTCCCGCAAAAACCGCCGATCTAAAAGCCGCAATCGCAACTTTATCGCCCGGACGTAAGGCGTCAATAAACACCTGCGCCGAACGCTGAATCAGATTTAGCTCGGAACGAGTCGAGCCTGACGTATCGAGCAATAAAGCGATTTCAAACGGCGCTTCGGTCGTCGCAAAACTCTCAATTTGCTGCGGCACTCCGTTTTCGAGAACCACGAAATTGCTTGGTTTAAGGCGCGCCAACGGCTTTCCGGTGCGGTCTGTGACAATCGCCGGGACATTAACCAGCTCGGTTTCGACGCGCAAAACTTCCTCGTCTTCGATTGTTTCGCTTTTTGTTGGCGGCGGTATTGGCGTTGCTTTCGGTTTGCCGATTTGCGCTGAGATTTCAGCGCAAAACACGAAACATAAAACGAAAATTGCCGTCGCTCGCCAGATTTTTATTCGTTTGGGAATCATTTGCTTTGAGTAATACACGCTGCAAAATTAGATTCGGTTTCTTTATTTTGAGCCGCTTCGGTTCAGATAATAACCGCAAACGCCGAGCAAATTAAAGTCGCCGACAAGCGGCTTGACAGATTGTGCCTCCGTTTTCTAGGATTAAGGTTCGTCGTTGAGGCAAATTCGCACAGGGGCGCTCACGGCAAAATGCAAGTTTGACAATCGAACATTTTAAGCAAGTAATAATCTTGCTCGCGCACAAAAATTAATCGGCAGGATGAATTCTTGCTCACAAAAGTTTGCGCGTCGGGTTCGCGTCGCCGGTTTGCTTCAACGGCACACACGCAACGCACTCGAAAGTACGGGCATGTACGTCAATTGGTAGACAGCTTCCCTTACAAGGAAGAAGTTAGGGGTTCGAGTCCCTTCGTGCCCACCAGTTTTTATAGATTTTTAATTCCCTATCTACCTTTTGTAGATAATTCCTTTCTTTTTTAATTTGTGTTTAGTTTTAGAGCCTCCAACCTGGAAGGCTCTTTTTAGTTTATTGTATTTTATCCATCGCAAATTGAGTGTCAATTCATAGCAACTGAAAAGGCTACAACTAATAAAATAATTGCTAATTCAATCTTCTGACATTGACCTTCTTCAATAATCGGCGTATAAAATTTCTTATTAGCGAAACCCAAAATTTGCTAATCTCCAACCGCAAAAAGTTGCCGTAAGCCTAAAGGGAAATCAATAAAACAGAAGCTAAAGGAAGTGTAATGGACGTAATCATTTACTAGACATCGGTCTTTTGATTGCTTTATTTCTTAATGAAATTTCGATGAGGGTAATTCGCATCGAGAAGTAAAACTGTGCTTTTAGCAGCCTGAGAGTTCTAATCTATTTTTTCCATAACTAAATATTAAATATCCGCCATTTTCCCGGAGCGCTCAGACCGGTTTTAATTTCCGTTGAAGCCCCATAGGCGGACGTAAAAATTTAGAATCAAATACATCGAAAAGCGGTTTGATATTAGTGTTCAATTTTGTTCGGAATGTTCAAATGTTCAAGAATTAAACGAAGTGAACAATCGGATTGCTCATTCCAAATGGCATATTTCTACTTTAAATTATGATTGATTCAGAAACTCTTCCTACTATTGAGGGTAATAGACTTTGTCTGCGATGGCTTATTAACGACGATGTTGATTCTCTTTTTTCTATTTTCTCAGACCCACAAGTAATGCAATATTGGAGTTCGTTGCCGCTTGATAACAGAGATGCTGCTGAAAAGCTGCTTGCTCACATCCACGACAGCTTTCATAAACGAACTCTTTTTCAATGGGGAATTGCTAAACGCTCTGACAACCGGATTATTGGAACTTGTACGCTTTATCACATTGATAAGGATAATCGTCGCGCTGAAATAGGTTATGCGCTTGGAAGCCGGTATTGGGGAAACGGTTATATGCAAGAGGCTTTGACATTGCTAATCAATTTTTGTTTTGGCAGTTTAAACTTGCACAGATTGGAGGCGGATGTTGACCCGAAAAATATTTCATCAATCAAAACATTGGAGCGGCTTGGTTTCCTAAAAGAAGGTTATCTGCGAGAAAGATGGTTAGTCGGCGGAGGAGTTCAAGATTCTCTGTTTTACGGACTTTTGAAAAACGAATGGCAGTAAACTTAAGCAGGGCGAAGATAATTGGAAGTTTTGAGAAATCTTTTTGTTAATTTAAACTAAAAACTACGGTAGTTTGCCTCTTCAGCAATCTGCAAGATACATTAAGAAAATCCTGCCATTTTTGTCTACCTTTTTATCTACCTTCCGGTTTGGCGGATAAGGAAATTTGAAGCTTACTTGACAATCAAAATGTAGAATCGCTATCTTAAACATTCGCAGTAGGTCGTGTTTTACCGACTTGCACTGATTTTTTAAGAATTGGGCATCTTGTAAAGGCTAAATTATGCCCTTACGAAAGAAGAGGTTAGGGGTTCGAGTCCCCTGTGCCCACCAGTTTGAAAATTTGAGATTTCAAAATTGAGATTTGAAATCTTACGCTGCGGGATCGTAGTTCAGTTTGGTTAGAACGCCAGCCTGTCACGTTGGAGGTCGCGGGTTCGAGCCCCGTCGGTCCCGCCATTAATCTCTTTATTATCAATGCTTTCTGAGCCGTCATTTTGGCGGCTCTTTTCGTTTTCGGGGGATGTAGCCCGTTTTGTGCCAAATTCACCGCTATCCAGTTCATCCATCAGCTTTCCGGCGATCAATTCCGTGGTTTGCCGGGAGAATTCCGGCGATAAATGTTTGTAACGTTCAAGCTCTTCGCTTCGGTATCCGGTCATCTTTCTGATAATCGCGTCCGAAATCCCTTTAATGAAAAGCATTGTCGTCGCGAAATGCCGCAGGTCGTGTATCCGCAAATTTCCGTTATTCCGGCTAAATCGCTACCGCGTCGAAAATACAGAAATGAAGATCTTGCTGATTGGCTGCAATGCTTCTTGGTCTGGATTAACCCGCCGATTAGATTTTAAACGAGTCAGAAAATGCCAGCCCAATGCGCGACACAGTTTCAGATTTTCAAGAGCAGAATACCAACTATCAAAACAAACCAAGTGCGGTTCAAATCCGCGATCGTGCGCTTCCAGAAGCATTTCCGAGAAATGATCGTTTTTGCTTTTGCGATCCGTGTCTTTATCAAAGATTCGGTAATCTGTAGGAACGGCTCGCTCGCCCGAACTCCAGAGCAAAGTAATCAAATTAATTCCGTAAACAACCGACTTGTGTTTTCCAGACCAATGTCTTGAAGCAAGAGCGTTATGCTTGGAAAACGGTTTATCAAGAGTTGAATCATCGAGAACAAGAATGCCTGCTTCTTTGTTAATTTGTGTCGCGGCTTCTTGCCAAAAAGTCTCGGCGTCTGGTTCGAGCCGGGAAAGCAGGCGAGTAAAAGCATCGTGTGCCGGAGCGCATGTCATTCCTTTCGGAGTCCGCTTAACAGTAAATCCGCATATTAGAATTGAACTTTTTTGACTGTCTCGAAAACGCCCCTTTTTGAAACACAGAAGAACACAGAAAAAGTGTCTCAGAAGCCTCCACAGGTGTCATTTTCCTGCGGATGACGCAATCCATTTAACGGTAAGACATCGGAAAAACATTGTCAGCGATGCCGATTTTCAAATTTACTGTTTTTGAAAAAATGAACTCCAAAATCTCTGCTCTTTCAGGTTTTGAGCAGTCTCTGAGTTTGATTTGCAATACTCTCCTTGATTTGTAAATCAATCGCGGCTCCTTTTCTTTCAACAACATTGCTTACCAAAAAGTTGTAACCTTTCTCTCCAAGTGGTTACTAATTGTCTAGAGCGATTATGGAAGTGTCGACAATTTACTCCGAGATGAACTATTACTCCCACAATGGAGTGCTGCTTTCGAAAGAAAACTCGGAAGACTTGTCAACGAAAATCCGTGAGGGTGAAGAGGAGGCTTTCGGACAGTTGTTTGACCAATATCAGCAATTTATTGCGCGGTTTATTTACGGTATGGTCGGAGATCATGAAATAACCCAGGAACTTACTCAGGAAACATTCATGGGAGCATACAGGAACAGACAATCTCTTCGAGGGGAAGCCAAGCTTGGCACATGGCTTTGCGGAATTGCCAAAAATGTCGTTAGTAATTTTTTTAGGGCGCGCCGCCGACATGAAAATTATATCAAAACCGAAATAGACGAATCAGTGATTGAGTCGAAAAGCCCGTTGATTTCACCCGATAAACAACTGCTCAATGAGGAGCTGAATCAGGTCATACAAAATGCTCTTTTACGATTAGACGAAGATCGCCGTCTCGTTTTTGTTCTAAAGATTTTTCAGCAACTTAGCTATTCGGAAATATCTGAAATTACAGGATCACCTCTCCCGAAGCTTAAAACGGATCTCCATCGTGCGAGGGCTGAAGTTCGTCGCCTTATCCATCCCTATCTGGAGGTAAAAAAATGAATTGTGAGGAATGTTTAATTGTTGCCGAAGAGTACTTGGAAGAAGAGCTTGACCTTCAATTTGCTGAACCGGCTTTCTCTCACATTGCCGAATGCAGCGAGTGTTGTCAGGCTTATGAATATTTGCAGCAGGAACGAAAAGCCTTTTCTAACTATATGTTTGAGGTTGAATCCTCTCCAGTAATCCGGACGCGATTGATAAGGGAGATTAGAAGAGAGCAGACACTTGCAAATGCGACTCAACTAAAGAGTTTACATAGCAGAGTATTTTCCATATTTCAATCTTTACGCTTTGATTATGCGCTGGTTGGCTCTTTAGCCATCTTGCTTATGATTGGTGGGGCAGGGTTTTTAATGAGTTCTCTTTCGGATAAAACCACCCAAAGCTCAAGAGATTCGATTAGTCTCGCTCAACGAATGGACACGGAACAGTTGCCAGGGGAAATTATTAACATGGTTAGACCGAATCAGGCAGTGGATTATCCAAGTAAGTCCCGTACAGGTGAGAACAAAAACACTTCAGGAAAATCTGAAACCAGAGTCAATAACTCAAATAAAATTAGTCCGCCGTCTTTCCATGAGCGACATATTTTAATGTCCTCAAGACAAACAACTAAGTCCACCCACCGACAATCGGAAGGGGAAGCAGGCACGAAAGTGAATGCAGAAAGAAAATTGAAGGTGGTAGTTAGCAGTACAGCTAACCAAACAGATGATTTAGAGAGAGAAACTTCAAAGCAAGTGGAAAGAGCTCAGTTGCTATTGCGGTCATTTAGAAATACGCCGCTTTTAGATAATGTCCAGGCTTATGACGTTTCCTACGATAAGCGTGAAGCCCAAAAATTACTCCAAAATAATATTGTACTCAGAAACAAGGCTGAAACGCAGGGTAATATTGAAATTGAAGGCGTTTTAGCCGAGCTTGAGCCTTACTTGATGGATATAGCTAATTTGACTGACTATAGTCCGGCAGCTCAAATTCGCGCAATTAAAGGTCGCATCAAGTCAGAGGAAATCGTCGCTTCACTACAGATTTACCAGCCGTAGGGTTTTTACTTTGGAAGCACTTTGCATTTAAGGAGAGTTATGTCACGAAAAACGATACCCAGTGAAAAAAGATCGCATAACAAGAGGTTGAAATGGATATTGGGAATTTTTATGTTTTGCTTTTCGTTTCTAATTCTAGGTGGAAGCAATTATGTTTACGGAGTGCGCCGTAGTTCGGATGTATTGAACAATTCAGCCCGGATAGTGAATTCAGATGATTTTCTAAAAGAGTATGAAGCAGCACGAGACCTTATCGCGAAGGAAGAATGGATCAGGGCGAGCGAGAAATTCAACAAGATTATTAAAGAATACCCCAGGCATAATCTTTCGGACGCCGTGTTGTATTGGCTTGCCTTTACTTATAAGAAGCAAAATAAATTTTCTGAAACAGATGAAGCGCTTGCGCGTCTGATTCGGGAATTTCCTTCTTCCCCCTGGCTGGATGATGCCAGGGTAATGATGGTTGAAATTTCAGCCCAACTTCCAAGCCGGTCTTTCGCAGCAACACCGACTCCTAACAAATCCGGTCAATCTGAACCGACGACTTTAGAACCGCTTACTCCGGGCGATTTGATTGATTATTCAGATTACGTTAATAACGGGACTCTGGATGCTAATAGTGAAATAAAGCTCGCGGCTCTACGTAGCTTGTTTTCTGTGGACCCCCAAAATGGGTTGAAGGCAGCTGGAGAAATCCTGCATATTGATTCCAAAGCTAGTGAACTTTTGAAACAGCAGGTTATTAGTCTAATGGGACGCTCCGGTGGGAAATCTGTGGCTCCTTTAATTATCGAGGCGGCAAAACGGGAAACAAATCTGAAAATTCTCAAAGCTGCAATTAACGCACTTGTAAGAATAAATAGCGAAGAGGGTACTGAATTCCTTGTACAGAGGTATGATTCGGAGAACAACAAAGAAATTAAAGAGAAGCTGCTTCTTTCCCTTTATGGGCACCCGCGCGCGGTGTCCAAACTGACGGAGGTCGCCCGTGGAGATGTAGACATAAGATTTCGTAGAATTGCCATTTTCCGGCTGAGCCGTGTTGGCGGGGCGCAGGCAGTTAATACTTTTTTGCAGCTCTACGATGCGGAAAGCAACCCGGTAATAAAAATCGAGATTCTGTCAGCGCTCGGATTTTCAAGAGATAAGCGGGCGATACGAAAGTTGATTGATGTGGCTCGCAATGACCAGTCTTCCCAAATAAAAATTAACGCAATAAATGCTCTCAACGGTATCAACGATCCGGAAGCAATAAAGTTTCTGCAGGAAGTCCTTAAATGACCTCGGTTTATTCAAAAAATGTAATTTAAATACATCAGTCCAACAGTAATATTTGAATCGAATTTGCCCGGAAAGCATCGTGAATTTTATTACTGCCTATAACAGATAAGCTGCAATCGATTAAGCCAAAGCTGGTCGGTATTAGGGAAACTTGCGTCAATTTACCTTCGGAAGCGCTAAAAAAGCTTCAAAATTTTAGATTTTTAGTTTTACAAACAAGGAGATTTTTATGGTACTCAATATTTTCTTAAAAGCTGGCTTGCTTATTTTATTCGCAAATGTGTCGATAATTTATGCTCAAAAAGGTGAAGAATTAAACAAACCTGTTCCTCAAACTGCCTGGCGGACGTTTAAGCGGGCAAATGCTCTCGCCGAAAGAGAAAATTTCGCTCAATCATTAGTTGAATTGAAGAAGGTAATTGCAACAGCTCCGCATTTTCTTCAGGCGCACATAAAATATATTCATGTTAAAGCTTATTTCATCGGACAGTTCAATGAAACAAAGTCCGAATATGAAGCCTTATCGGTAAAGAATCCTTCCAATCCCATCTACCCGGCTGCCCTTGCACTCGGCTTTTTTACAGAGCCGCAATCGGTGAGAAACAAGTGGTTTGAGTCGGTTATGAGGCTGGCGCCAGATTGGGCTTGGGGGAAATACGCTAAAGCCCAGCTCTTACAGGACAAAGAGCCGGAGAAGGCAATTGCAGATTATTCTGAGATGATCCAGAAAGCGCCTTATGCCCCGCATCCTTATAATCAAATGATCTTTCTTCAAAACGTGA
Source organism: Pyrinomonadaceae bacterium (assembly GCA_036400075.1). Classification (GTDB taxonomy): domain Bacteria; phylum Acidobacteriota; class Blastocatellia; order Pyrinomonadales; family Pyrinomonadaceae; genus JALZCH01. Next base: position 106,036 of record DASWLV010000002.1, on the reverse strand, counting down.
AGTTAAAAAAGATTGACGATGCTCTCGCGACCGCTGAAAAAATGTCGAATCAACCCGATCTTCGAGTTTCGGGACTGAGCAGTCTCTGGCGCTTGCGGCTTGCGAAAGCGGGGACGACGGAAAAAGCTAAAGAGGATCTTCGGCAGGAATTATTAAGACTGTCTGCTTCCTCTAATGATATTTCCCAGCTGGCAGCCGTAAGGGCAGCCTACAATGATTTACTAAAAGATAAAGAAGCGGCAAATGCCATTGAACAGAAGATCAGACGAATTGATCCCACTTGGTACCCGGAGCGTGGCGCGATAATTAGTTATATGTCATCCGGCGAAGGCGGTCCGCAAACTATTGTTTATGCCGGTCGGCAGCTTTCAATTCATAACAAACTTCAAGCGATTGATTTTTATCTTGAAAATCAAGAGCAAATGTCCCTTCTGGAACAGTTGTTGTCACTCGATCCTAATGCGACGTTGAAGCAGAGTATCTATTCAAGACTTTTGGATCTGTCGCAAAAGAGCGGCAACGATGCGGGTGTTGTGAAATATGGAGAAGCGCTTCTGGCAATGAATCCAAAAGACTCTTCTACTTTAGCAATCCTAGCCGCATCCCTTGCAAACCAAATGAAAAACCTCGAAAAGGCGCTTGCTTATGCTTTGCGGGCAGAAGAATTAACGAAAGAGTTTCGCCCATTAAAAAACATACATGATTCTGAACAGAAGCAGGCGGAAAGGTATAAAGCGCTTCGTTCCAGTGTTCTTTATTCATATGGAATGGTGTTGTTCAAATTAGGGAAACTCGCTGAAGCCGAAATCAAGCTGAGAGAATCGGTAGATCTTGCTCGCTCCGGAGAGAAACTGTCGCGATTATCTGAGATTTTACGCGCGCTTAACCGTGTAGAAGAAGCCGAACGGATTGCCCTTGAAGCTAAGAATGAATATACGGCAAGTATCAAACGTAAATTCAAGAGCGAGCCAGCCGAAGATTTCGAGCTATCTACGATCGATGGTCGCAAGGTAAAACTATCCGATTTAAAGGGCAAAGTCGTGATGGTCAATTTTTGGGCGACTTGGTGCAAACCGTGCCTCAAGGAGATGCCGCTGTTCGTTAAAACCTACGACACATATAAAAAACAGGGCTTTGAAATTCTGGCAGTCTCAGTAGACGAAATTGAAGACCGCCCCAGCGTTGTTTCCTTTGCGGGAGCGCACAAAATCAATTTCCCAATTCTCTACGATGAAAGTGTAGCCAAGCTGTACGGTGTTAATTCATATCCGACGACGTTTTTTATTAATAAACAAGGAAACATCCGTTACCAAAATTCCGGACTTGATCTTAAAAACGCCGAACGCGAACTTGAAATCGTGATTGAAGAACTGTTGAAGGAGAATTAAGCAGCGCGAGGGTTAATAGGTATGAGAAACAAAGCTAAATTGTTTAACCAGTTCATAAAGTATTGTAAGCTCTCGTTTTCAGTAATTTTTTGCCTGTCGTTAGTTGCGGGAATCTATGGGCAGGGACCAGTGGCGTGGACACTTAATCCAGGATCTGCCAAAGCCGTTAAAGCCGGTTCCAAACTCGAAATGCGTTTGTCAGGCAACATCGGTTCGGGCTGGTATATTTACTCTTTGACACAACCATCTGGCGGTCCCAATGCCACTCGCATTACGGTTGGCTCAGAATCCACGTTTAAATTGGCGGGAGCCATCAAGGCTCCTTCTCCAAAAGTGAAGTTCGATGAAAATTTCGGCATCAACACGGAAACCTTTGCCGGAAATGTAACTTTCACGATTCCTTTGCAAGTTGCAGCTGAGGCTCAGCCGGGAAAACAGACGATTGATATTAACGTCCGCTTTCAGGTTTGCAATGAAACGACTTGTCTTCCGCCTAAAACAGTTAAAGTATCTGCCGGCGTAGAAGTTTTAGCCGCGACCACTGCCGCTGCGGCTTTGCCGAGTCCTTCTCCCTCAGTTTCTCCTTTAGCAACACCGACGCCAACAACTTCGCCAACCGTCAGCGCGAATGTTAATACAAACGTCGATTCGAACACCAATGCAACTACGAATTCAAACGCTCAAGTTATTGAAAGCGAGGCAGCAAACATAAACGAGCAGAATCACTCAATAACATCATCAACCGCAACGACTTCAGGTGAAACTGACAAAAAAGCTGCTGTTAACTCGGCTTTTTCAGGAAGCACGGAAAGTGATTTGTGGTCGTTCATCTGGATTGCGATTTCCCTGGGCGCTTTGTCGCTGCTGACTCCGTGCGTCTTTCCGATGATTCCGATCACGGTTTCGTATTTTACGAATCATTCGAGCCATAGCCGCGCTAAAGCCGTCAAGCTTGCTGCGGTTTATTCACTGGGAATCGTTGCCACTTTTACGCTGTTAGGAATGCTCCTGGCGATTTTCGTCGGCGCAGCGGGCATCAATCTTTTCGCCGCCAGCCCTTATATAAATTTACTAATCGCCGGCATTTTTCTGTTCTTCGCCTTTAACCTTTTCGGGTCTTATGAAATTACAATCCCGACAAAGGTTTTAACCAAACTTGATAATTTGACCAGAAGCAGCGAAGGCGACGGCAGCGGCATCGTCGGGGCGCTTTTGATGGGACTGACTTTTACACTCACTTCCTTCACCTGCACATCTCCGTTTGTCGGAACGATTCTCGTTTCGGCTTCGCAGGGAAGCTGGCAAATGCCTCTTGTCGGAATGCTCGCCTTTTCCACGGTTTTCGCTTTGCCTTTTTTCGTTTTGGCGCTTGCGCCACAACTGGTTTCACAGCTTCCGAGAGCGGGCGGCTGGATGAATTCCATCAAAGTCGCAATGGGTTTCTTGGAAGTTGCTGCCGCTCTGAAATTCCTTTCCAACGTCGATTTGGTTTGGCAATGGGGGATTTTTACACGCCCCGTCGTGCTCGCCATCTGGATTGCCCTCGGCATCATTTTATCGTTTTATTTGTTGGGAAAATTCCAGCTTTCGCATGACTCGAAACCTGAAAGAATCGGGGCATTCCGGCTGGTCTCAGCAGTTTTAAGCCTGGCAATTAGCTTTTATTTAATCACAGGGCTTTTTGGATCACGATTAGGTGAGCTAGAGTCATTTCTACCCCCCGTAATAGAAGATTCCCTGGTCTCGAAGAGAAAAGGCGGAGCAATCAGTGAAAGCAATAAAGAGTTGAACTGGATTACCAATGATTATAATGCTGCGCTTAATCGGGCTAAACAAGAGAATAAACCGCTTTTTATAGATTTTACCGGCTATACCTGCACCAACTGCCGCTGGATGGAAGCGAATATGTTTACCAAAGAACCGGTCAGGCGGGAATTGGACAAATATGTTCGGGTCCAGTTATACACTGATGGAGAAGGCTCTCTTTACGAAAGCTTTCAGCAAATGCAACAGGAAAAATTTAAAACCGTCGCTCTTCCGTTCTATGCAATTGTAAATGCAAATGGTGATGAACTGGCTACTTTCGCAGGATTAACACGTAACGAAGAGGAATTTGTTTCTTTTCTCCGATCCGGTCAAAGGAGATTTTAGACTTCAGTCAATACGAATGATGCTCTTAGTTTTCGCATAAATTGTAACTAATATTTGTTCCTCAGCAGTTTTTTGTCAGCCAGCGCGCGAAAGCCGAACTTTGAATTATATTGAATTGAATCTGTGAAGTTAATGGTCTCAAAAACGTCCTTTATGAGACTAAATAATAACGCTTATGATTGTCTCAAATAGGATCGTTTTTAAGACTAATTGATGAAAGCTCAACCTGTGCGAATCTTAATCCTCACAACGAAATTGTGAGCACTCACGTAGGGTATGTACCCCAAAATGTACCCCAAAAGTGCCGGACAATCCCGCATAAATAAGGTAACTAAATCGAATTCCTGATAATCGCATCCGAGACGCCTTCGTAGTAATAGACTTATTTTCGTTTCTCCGGGTTGGGGATTGAAGTCTTTCAAGTTTGAAGTTCAGCAAGTTTGAGTAAGTGGTTTCTCTTAACTTTGTTCTGCCAAAGTAATTTCAGTAAATAACAAGAAAGGCTTTAACGTGCTTCAATTCTCTCAAGCCTTCTATTTTGCATTCACCAATAAATTTAGCTGGCTTAGCATAATGAGTTTCGTAAAAGTCGGCTAAATCGTTGAAAGTTAGTTTCTGGAAATCAACTGACTTTTCCCCTTCATTTTCGAGTTGAACAACAATTTCTTTTAGAACTTTGTTTGCTGTTGCCTTCGATGGCGCAACTCGTTTAATGTTTCTACGTTTCCCTTTTGAATCAGTAAAAGTTACTCTCGCAATCCATTTCCCTTTGTTTTCAAAAACATATCCGCTACTTTGTTTCATCGTGTCTCTTTAATTAAGGGACACATTGAGGGACACATTAAGCCTGATTTATGCATAAAAAACCAGACTTGACCTTTAACCTAAAGACTTTATAATAAGTATTTCCTACGGCTGGGTAGCTCAGATGGTTAGAGCGTGGGATTCATAACCCCAAGGTCGGGAGTTCGATCCTCCCCCCCGCCACCAATATTTATCAATAAATTACGGTGACTCTTTGGAGTTGCCGTTTTTATTTGGACGAATTCATAATCGACTGCTCAAAAAGGATTGGAAGAAACTACCTGCGATTGCCAGCCGAATCTGCTATCTTTACTCTATCTCAGAACGCATAAAACATCCTAAAATAAGTATGCAAGTGATGATAGTTTTCATTTCGTTTTGGTGTGTTATTTCATGAGAAGTAAAAATGCAAACGGCAAAATACAGTTGATCCGATTGGGACAGAATGAGGCAAGAAGATTCGTTCAGACGGAATTCAAATCATTTTCTCCAGATGAAGAGAAATAAACTGTTAATAAACAATCATCTGAGACAACTATATTAATGCCCTTTTTTAGTTTTAAAAAAGAGATCACACGTCTAATTTGAGTTTTATGCTGCAAATCTGCTGTGTTTTTGGAATTAGTATTATATGACTGCCATTTAAGCATCGCTGGAGCTTCTTAAATGGCTGCATGTTAAGCGAGGAATTTAAGGTTTCAAACCCAACGCTTTGAAGGTGAAGGAGGAAGATATGAACCAGCCGGTTAATGAAAATAATCTTTGTCAAAAAATCGAAAAAGACGAAAGGCGAAGATTCAATCGCGAGGAAAATGTCAAACCGTTTAGCGGATTTATTATAATTCGCTTGTCCGAGAAACATTCTTTTTCGATAGTGATAAGTTGCAAGAGCTAGCCGAGAAGCATCAATTGACGCGGCTTTTATCAATTCTGGAAACTCACAAACCTCAAAATATCAGAAGCAGCGTCAAGAGCGTTTCCGTAGAAAAATTGAAGGAGTTGGAAGAAAATGCCGACTGGTCGGAGTTTCCGCCTTTTCACAGCGTCGGCGATACGCTGGTGGTCGCGCCCGCGCTCACGTGGGATGCAGCCTCTTTACCGCCTGACACGCATCAATGCTTTGTCGGAATATTGTGGCACGCGCAAGACGATGATCCGCTGGTTCCGGGCGCGTATAATTTCGACTTGAATGATTTTATTGCCTTTATCAGAAACCATAACAACATAACTTGGAAAAATTTTAATGTGGTTGATGATGTTGACCCAATCGACCCGAGCGCAGTGCTGCCGTTTAATATAGTCGGGGCACCGGACAAGGCAAGAAAATTCGATTTCGAGATAATCAGGGCTTTGCCTGAAGAAGCGAGTCTCTGGTTGGAAATGCCTTTTAACCTTTTTGCTTTTACGGGGATCAAAGGTATCGAACCCAACATTGACCGAAAAGGAAACTTTGTTTCCTTTTTATTGCCCCGCTTGCGAAGATTCGGCATTTGCCATCTCAATTTGCCGAAGTCTGCCAGGTATAAATGTAGATTTGTTGTTAAAGGAGGCAAAGGATATGAAAACGGACTTCATCAAATTGCGATTAGACAAGTCTATGAAAATTTTGAAGTCGGCAGGGTCACTTGGGGATTAAAAGTTAAAACTGAAAACAAGAAAAGAAAAAAGTAGCCCGGAGAGAATGAGGTAGAAAAAATTGCATCAACTTTTTCTACCTCATTCAGTTGTTTACCAGTTCTTATCGTTAGTAATTTGAGACGGCAACCGGATTAATATTCACGTTAGCCGGATGAAGAGCGATCATTAGCCTGATTCTTAAACCTTCAGCAAGCAATAAAACAGGCGGGAAGTTTTAAGCCTTCTCGCCTGTTTTCGGTTCAGATTTGAATTTTCACCTGATAGGGGAAAACTCCGGTTAAATCTAAAGTAAGGAGTTTCAACCAAAAGGGTCAGGCGGCGGTTCAATCATGACCGGATCGCAGTTTCCCAGATCGGCTGACTTTGCCAGATTACAAATGGGAATTGTCGTATCGGTCACAAGGTTTTCAATTTTCGCCGGGTCGGTAAAGTGAAGCAGATCGCTGTTTATTATCTCTCCGGCGACGTATTTCTTCCATCCTTTATCTTTGACGAGATCATAGTACAAATAAAAATCATTCTCGTGGCATAACACTCCGCAATCATTGTTAAAGGTGAGAGTTAGGGTTGTCCCGTTTTGGAACGGGAAAGGAACGCGAATGTCGGGTACCCCCACCTCTTTGATTATCATGGTTAATCCTGCCGGTCCCGGGACTTCAAATTTTGCACTGATGATTCTTGCCACGCGATCAATAATTAGAACAGGCGCTCCGTAACGATCCTCTTGCACAAAATATTTTCTTCGCGTCAAACATTTTGTATCAAGGCTCGCCGAAGGAATCAGCATCGAGATAAATTTAGTCCTTCCGGTTCTTAACAATTTCAGCTTATCAGTTCCATGAGCATAATTGGCTGCCATGTTAAAAATATTGTTAAATGCAGGTCCATGTGACGGCGATGAAACGGGTGCCCCCTCGAAAGAAATATCCCGGTCAGTGAATTTACGCTGCAAGGGCGATTCCGCGTGCGCCGCCCCGTTATGCAGGAAATTAACGGGATGAAGCCCGTCGCAAATAAAAACAACTCTCCAGAAATTGCCTTCTCTGAAACAAACGGCAAGTCCCGTAATCAAGATTTCGACTGTCATTGGCATATATTTTTCTCTCCTTTTCTAATTTGTTTCGGTAAAACTAAAATGTGGCATAACCGCCGAAGGCGGCGAAACCTGCCCAGTAATACGGCTTGCGGAAACGCTCAAGCTCCGGGGCGTTAAGCATTTCAAGCTGCGCCTGGCGCAGAGCGGCGGCGGTCGAAAGTTTTCCCTTCCGGCGATAAAAATGAAACTTCTTCATCAGCTCAGCCGTCGCTTCCGAATCCACTTTCCATTGACTCGCGACCACCAATGGAACTCCGGCGGCTAAAAACGTTCGCGATAAACCGATTAAGCCTTCTCCGTTGTAATAATGCTCTCCGCCCGTTTGACACGCGGAGAGGATGACGAGCTTTGCACGAGGCAGTTTTTCCCTGATCAATTCGGAGCCGGTCAAAGTGCCGTCATCCTGTCGGCTGGCGTCCGCTGCCAGCGCCAGACTCGACAGCAGGGGAGCGCCGTCCGTGACCACGTAATGACCGGCAAAATGGATAACATCCGCATTTTTCAACGAATTTCGGAAAGCGGATTTGGTCGCTTCCCTGCCGACCAGGACTTGCCGACGGTCGTAAAGACCGGCGATTTCTTCAGCCTCCCGTTTTGCATCCGGCAAATCCGCTAAATCATCAAAAGCCTCTCGATCAAAAGCGGGATTCCCAATGCTTAACAGGCTTTCATCGCCGGTTCCGTTTTTTTTCGCCGCATTTTCGGTGCACAATAAGAAAACATTGGCGCTCGGCGCGTAAGAAACGTCAAACTCCGTTATAAACGGCTTTCCGCCCGGGGATAAAAGCGCCGAGAAAGGAAGATAAAACAGGATATTGCTTGGGATCAAACGGATTTCAAGCGTGGGGTCAAGCTCGCGCCGGACGGGGCTAATCAATAAGTTGTAAAGCTCGCGCGCCAGTACTTCGGCATCTCGCTCTGCCGCTCCGGTTCGGAGAGGTAAAACCCGAAGATAATTTTCAGCCTTTTCGCGCAATTTTTCGGCGCTTATTTCGACCGGTACAACTGCGAACTTTTCTCGCGAAACAAGCCAGACAAGGACGCGGTTTTCCAAAACCGTGTATTGCAGCAACTGGACTCGCTCGAGCATTCGCCGGCGGATTTCAGAAAGCGGGAGCGGTGCGGCGCTGTCTTTTAATAAAATCTCCAGCCTGTTCCTCTCGCCCGAAATCTCCGCGCCCTTGTGCAGCCAGTCGAGCAAGGAACGGGAAGCCGAGATTTCGCCGTAATCATAAGCCCGCTCGTAATTTCCGCGTCTGAATTCGTAATCCGCGGCAAGATCGTAAACGCTTTGCTCCGCGTCGAAAAACCCCGTCCGCGCCTGCTCTTCTAAAATCTGTTCGCGGTACTTCTCGGTTTCCTCTAAAATTGCCGGTATTTCCCTCCCGACTTCCGCGTCGTTGCCTAAACTTAACTGCACCAGCAATCTGCCTTTATGCGCCTCGTACCGGCTGAGCGGAACTTCCAGAGTCTCGTATTGTTTGAGAGCCTCATCATAAAACCGGAGTGAACTCTCGTAATTGTTTGCTTGTTTTTCCAAATAGCCGAGTTTAAGGAAAGAATAGGCAATCATCTTTTTCCGGGAAGATTCGTCCTCTATCGTTTCAGCCTTTTCCCGCCCTTCGTTTAGCCATTCCCGCGCACGGGCGAGATCTCCGGTTTGAACGTAGGAAATTCCCGCGTGATTTCGCGAAATCACGATAAACATCGGGTCTTTGAGTTGATCCGCTAAATGGACGGCTTCGAGCGCCGTGAGCTTTGCCGCATTGTAAAGCTTCGCACCGCTTAATATTTGCAGAGCCTCCGCGTAATTACGATATTTCTGGCGAGGGCTGACCTCGGGCAAATTTGATTCTTCCAGAACCCGCCATAGATAACGGAGTGCTCCCTGCTTTTGCCCGAAGAATGAGTTCAGTTTAGCCAGTTCCAGGAGATTTCTCTGCAATGCATAAGAATCTTTGATTTCTTCAGCCAGAGCCAGAGCTTTCTCGTAGTTTTTTTTTGATCGAGTGATTTGCTTTGAATTTTTAAGACTTCCCGCCAGCCAGTGAAGCGACGTGGCTGCAAGCCATTTATATTTTCTGATCCGGCAATACTCTGCGATCTCATCAAACAGGATTATACTTTCAGCGATTCGATTATCATTTCTTAAACAATAAGCGATAAAATATTCGCTAAGCTTTGTTTCCCAAACGTCTCCGGCTTCGGAAAAAAAATTGCGCGCGCTGTTAAATTCCGCTAATGCCTCCCGGTACCTTAACTCCAAACATAATTTGTTACCGTTGCGAACAGCTTGCTGAGCCTGTTTGAGCAAAGACGTCTGATCTTGCGATAAGGCAGAATAAAATTCGGCAATTTCGCTCGCCAGCGGATCTCCGGTGCGCCCCTCTTCAAGCTCGCCGGCATAAGACAAAGCCCTGTAGAGATTGTCTTTTTCGCCCTCCGGCGCTTCCAGAAAAGACATCGCGAGGCGTTGCGGCAAATATTTTCCGGCAATCAGTTCCCTGTTTCGACTCAGCAGCCGCCAGGCTTCTTCGCTGTTATTTTGCCGAAAGGCAATCAGGAAATCGCGTTCAAGCTCTGCCGCCGAGCGGTTTTGAGATTTCTGTGATTCTAAACTTTCCAGATTTCTTCTCGCTTCCTCCGCCCATTTTGAATTCGGGTCCAATTCCAGATATTCGCGCCACGCCTGTCGTGCTTGTTCGGGGGAGTAAAGATCCTTTAAATTCAAAGCGCGGTTAAAGCGCGGTTCGAGCAATCGAGGATCAAGTTTGATTGCCTCTTCCAGATGTTTGTAGCTTTTATCAAGTGATTCCAATCGTTTTGACCCATTGTTTGACGATCTTGTGGCAATTTCAAGATATGCCGCCCCAAGATCAGCATGCATTTTCGCGTCGTTTGGCGCGAGCTTGACGGCTTGCTCAAGCTGTTCAATGGCTTTGTCAAAATCTTTTTCAAGCAAATAAAGCATTCCTAAAGCGTGCAGCGATTCGGCATTTTTGTTTTCGCCGACCGCCTGGAGCAACAGGTATTTCGCTCTTTCGCGCTCAAGAACGTTGCCGGAATCTTCAGCCGGTGCTCGGGTTTGATTTAACGGCGCATAGCCGAATCCCACTATGCGCGGCTCGATAAAGCGTGTTTCGCCGTAAACTTGTTTGAGGGCAGCTAATCCTTGATCAAAATGAGACTCCCGAAAAACGAAATGCCAGACCGCAAAGCTCATTCCGACAATTAAAAGTACGGCTAACGCTGCTATTGCCGGTGCGGGCAAGAGCTTCCGCAGCCTGCTGAAAAAACTCTTTTTATCTTTTTGCTTTTTGGCAGTAGGCTGTTGTTCGGCGAGATGAGCTTTAAAGACGCGAGCAAAGAGAAACCTTTCCCGCATCTCGGGAGAAGGCAAAAAATGATTTTCAAATTTGATTCGCTCCTGCGGAGTTAATCTGTCGTCAAGATAATCATCAATCAGCTCTTCCTCGCAAATCGAGATTTCTTCGGCAAACGCATCGTCCGTCATCAGACGCCTCTCAATTTCTTGCCAAGCCTCTTCATCCTTGAGACTGCCCAGCAAGTATCTTTTGATATTTTCTCGTTCCCCGTTTTCTTTCATTTGCGTTTGAAACCCGGCGCTACAAATATATATGCCGAAAACATAAAAAACATTTCACTACGAAGCTTGATTCTCCTCCGCGCACTCCCAGACGCATTTTTGCAGCCGCTGCTTGATGCGGTGCGCGCGGACGCGCAGAGCGTTTGCGGTTAATCGGAACTGTTCGGCAAGATGATGGCGATGATCAATATTGGTTCGATCCTCGGAAGCATAATATTGAATTACTATCCGGCGATCATCGTCCGATAGTTTGACCAGACACCGGTTGAGGCAATTACGCCTTAGATGATACTGGTCGGTCTGCTCATCAAAAATAGGCTCATAAACCGGATCTGTACTGATTGCTACTTCAGGCTTTTTCCGGCGAGCTTCAAGACAAACTTTTTGGGCAATTCCGTAGAAATAGAGTGCCTGATCTCCCCGGTAATTTTGAGCTATCTCTTTGACCTTATCCGCAACGCGATTAATGGTTTCGTCAGCCAGGGTTTCTGCGTCGGTTAGCCCTCGCCCGTAAAAAATCCTGATTAATCGGCGGCGAATCGTTTCATATTTTTGACCGGCTCGGTCTCTGTCTGAATCGAGCCAGCCGAGCAAGGTCTCAAACGATTCTTGAGTTAAGACGAGGGGTTTTGCCATGTAAAACGAGGGAATCTCTTACCATAAAATAACCGGGTTTACTTATTCCGAAGAATCCTCAATAGTCAAACGTGAAAAATCAGCTTGTCACATCTTTATTTTCTAATTAGAGAAATTGACGTTGATATTTCCACGCTTAAAGTCCGACCCGCTTATTCAAAGACATTTCATAAAATCAATTTGTCAGTTTTCGCCTTTAAAACAGTGGACGCATCTTAGGCATTAACAGCACAGCAAGTCAAGCATTTTTACGGGTTAATCCGCATCTTCGGTAAAATCGCTCGCTCCGGTAAGAGAAGGTGTAATGTTTTTCCGCAAAATGTCATATCGGATTAAAAGGCAGATATTCCCAAAAATTCCAGCTCGGAGAAAAACCGAAAATCAGATTTCAAGGAATAAATCAATTGAAAATTAAAAACTTACAAGTCTTAACCGGCAAATTTTTAGTATTAGCGTTGTTCATCAATACTTGTCTGGGGTTTATCGCAGTTCCTCTGGTATTCAATAGCTTGGAACACTAGGCAAAGCCAACTCGCTATGTTGTTAACAAAAGTTTCTATCAATCATCATTTGCTGTATATCAAAAGGAGCCGCGCGCAATGCCAGAAAAATATGTGATTAATGTTGATCTAGCCAAAGTCAGATTTTCCAAACCGGGTGATGAGACTAAAACCGAAACTCGAACTCTCGGTTGGGGTGACGTGGTTGAAATCAATAATCCCGATCAAGACATTACTGATACCGAAGTTAATATCAAATGGACTGCCTTTCACTCACTGCCCGACGGCAGCGTCGAACCCGTTCCCATCGTCGGCAAAATTATACCGAGTAAGGGCAGCAAGATTAAACCTAGAGACGTTGTCATCAAAAAATCGGAGAGCCAAATTCTTAAAGTTGATTTTGTTGACGTACAGCAGGGCGACGGGGCGGTCATCGAAACGCCGGCTGGAAAGATTGTTTTGATTGATGGCGGTGATAATCAGCTTTTCGCCCGCTATTTGGCAAATCGTTTCCGTAATTCGAGCGCTGCCAATCCCTGTAAAATTGATTGTATGCTCGTTACGCACGGCGATGCGGATCATTTCGCAGGTTTAGCAAAAATTCGCGATTCGGAATCTTCCGATACCCCTCGTAAAAGACTTTTCCTCTGTCCGAGACGCGTTTATCACAACGGTTTAGTCAAACGTCCGGGGAAAAAAAATGGGCGTGACGTTCCAGACAAAGAGATGCTCGGCGCGACCAAAACTGTGCGCGATCCAGAGACGGGCAAGAATATTTTGTTAATCACAGAGTTTGAAACGAATTTAACCACTGTGAATGACGCCAAAATGAACGAGCCGTTTAAACGGTGGAAAAAGGATTTGCAAGCTTATAATCAACGCTTGCAAGCCACAGAGCAAAAAGACATAGAATTTCGCCGCTTGGAGTTTGGCGATAAAGATGCGTTCAATTTTCTCTCGGAGGACGATGAAGATAAAAAGATTAAGGTTGAAGTTCTGGCTCCGATTTTAACTGAGGCTAATGGGACGCGGGGGCTTCGGTTTCTGCGCAATCCGCCGAAAGGTCCCCGTACTTCCGAAGAGTTTATGAGCATTGAAGATAAGGAATTTAGTAAAAGTTTATCCGCATCGCACACCATCAATGGGCATTCAATTGTCTTCCAATTACGATACGGAGATTTTACTTTTCTATTTAGCGGCGACCTAAACGATGAAGCCGAGCGGATTCTGACCAAAGCGCATAATCGCAATGAAATCAATTTGCAGGCGGATGTGTTTAAAGTTCCGCATCACGGTTCGCACGATTTTTCCGGCGCTTTTGTCCAGGCTGTAGCGCCCATCATCTCTTTGATTTCTTCAGGAGACGAAAGCGCTCGCAAAGAATATATTCACCCGCGGGCGACGATACTCGGCGCGCTCGGTCGTTTTTCTAGGGTTGATGAACCCATCATTTTTATCACTGAGCTGGTAGCTTTCTTTCAAACAGAAGGCTGGATGCGCAAACAATTTCATCAATTAACAGATAAAGGAAGCGCTGCAGTCGCTGACGATAAAGATGTTGTTGATCCTCGCAAGCATGACTTTTACGCTTTCAGCCGTGCCGCTTTCGGATTGGTGATGGTGCGAACAGACGGGAAGCGATTGCTCGTTTACACAAACAGCGCGCTTGAGGATATGAAAGAGGCTTATGCTTTTGAGATAAACGAATTTGGCAAACCCGAACCGGCGATGCTTCGCCAAGCATAATTCTGGAGTTAAAGCGTTTCAACCAAATTTACGTTGCCGTCAATGTGGATACCATGATCGGGTAAAACGATGTCACCCGCTTTAAATATACGCCGGGCAAAAATCCCGTACTCGTGAATTGAGATTTTTTTGATTTCAACGTCCTTTCCAATTTCAAAATGAGAAATGATTAGTCGCAAATCTCATATAAGTTTAATTTTGGCTCAATCTGCCAATCAGTTTTTTACCAAACGCCCACAATAGAAAAGATACTAACAACGAAATGCCGAGGGAGATAAAAAACAGGTTTTGATTTACTGCAATGCTGCCGAAATATGCATAAATTAAACATACGGGAAGATAGCCGATAAAATTCAGAAGCAAATATATTTTGAGATTATATAAATTGTAACCACAGACAAAGCAGATGCTTTCAGACAGCACCGGAATGCCGCGTGTAATTATAATTGCAAAATGTCCGTATTCTTTCAGGATTTTTTCGCTCAGATCATCCGACTTGCTTTTTAATGCTATTGACGAGTATTTCCCGACAAAATATCCGATAGCAGAAAAAGCCATCACGGAAATCAGAGAAACTGCAAAGCCGCCCGGAAATCCGAGAAAGACGCCGTTCAAATACATAACAATACTCGACGGGACGGGCAGAAAAATATCGGAAACAAGAATAATAAAGCTTAATAATGCGTAATGCAGCGGATTGTTCTGAAATTGGGTTAATAATCCAATTGAAAAAGGTTCTAATTCCTCGAAAAGGAAAAAAGAAAGGATGATCAGAACTGCGGTAATAATCAGTGGAATCAGAATCCTCATAACAATATGCTTTAAAAACCGATTGTATTTGGCAAAAAAACAGGAATGCCGTCAAATGTATTGCGCGAATCATTCAAAAGGCATAAATAAAACAATTTTCACAACCTGCCTTCCTAAAATTCAATTCGTAATCCGATTTGCCCCTCGCGTCCCGGCAATACTTGTAGAGGTCTGCCGAAAGGCGTCGGTTTTCCCACGCCGGTTTCTACCGCAGCCGGGTTTCTGCTGTTGAATAAATTAAAAACTTCAAACAAACCCGTTAAATTCAAACGATCTTTAATTTGCCATCGCTTGGTAAAGCGGATGTCGAGATTTACGAAGGGCGGCGCGGTAAAAGCATTTCGCCCCGCTGAATGATCCGTCGAATTGAAATTCAGATCGCCGTCAACGTCAATAGGGATTTGTGCCTGACGGCTGAAGCGAAATCCGCTTTGCGCGCGGAAAATTCCGCTGATTGAAAATTGTCGTGGAAGCTCTGCAATTCCAAAAATGGTAAACGTATGATTCGGAGCTAAATCGGAAGGTCCGCGGTCGAGGTCAGCGCCGTTATAGAAAACACCGGCTTGCGGGACGGGATTGCCGTTGCTCGCAGTAAAAGCTCCCTGAGCGTTGCTTTGTCCGGTCGTTTGGTTGGTGACGACCGGAGGAATTCCGATAAAACTATCGGATGGAACGCAAAGACTGAGACCGGTCTTCAAATTCGGACATCGAAGATTATCTGTCGCCCTGGTAAAGGTATAGCTGCCGTCTAAGCTTAGGCGCTGCGCCCGGCGCATTTTGAAAGTAATGCTGGCGGCGTCGTAAGTGCCTTTAAACCACGGACCGAATCCTCTGATCTCCTGCAGCGGGCTGGGTTCTTCAAAATGCCGGTCATTTCCCGGCAAACGCGCGTCAAACGCGATGTTGGTCAACCGCACTCCGGCAATATCCCGGATGTCTTTATGAAAATATTCGACCTTAATCAATAAACTCCGGTAAATTTCTCTTTCCGCTCCGATATTAAAACCCAGCGTATGCGGTGTTCGGAAATTCGGGTCTAAAGTAACGGGAAATGCGGTAGTCGTAGAACCGATGTGCGAAAGCGTCCCGAACGGTCCCCAGAAAAAGAAACCCGCCGGACGCTGAACTGCGGCGCTTGCCCGGTCAACAAACTGTAGAGGCGTTAAACCGGATAATGCCTGCACATTTTCAATCGTTAAGATCGAATTAGCCGGAATCGGCAAATGTCCCGGCGCGACCACGCGGCTGAGCCAGTCAACTCCGATAAACGGCAGCGGACCTAAAGGGCAGCTTGCTCCCATCGCAGCAATCTGAGCATCCGTCAGATTCGGCGAAAGACACAATCCAAAGACAATCGGGGCGATGGTCGGAACGCCGTAAAAAAGTCTCGGATAAGAAACCGGCTGGACGTTCGTGATGTTTGCGCCCCAAAAGCCGGGATGTCCCGTACTTGTCCCAATCGGATTTGGTCGTAAAAAACTCCCCAGCTCGCGCGCACTACGGTTTTCGGCGCGACTTTCCAAACAACCCCAAGGCGCGGCGAGAAATCGCCCGATGACGAAAACGCCGAGTCATAATCCCAACGCATACCAAGGTTAAGCGTCAGGTCGTCGCGTATTTTCCAGTCATCCTGAACAAACAGTTCGGTAGAATTGTTTTGTAAAAATATCCTATTATCGTTTGAGTTGATTCCACCTCTTGTGCGATACGAACTATATGCATATCCGCACCTTGCAGGATAGTCCGGTGCTTTCAAGACCAAAGCCGTTAGAACCAACATGGGAAAACGTTTATAAATACTGCTTGTCCAATTGGAATGCGATGGCGCCATGTATGGATAATTGGCTCGATCTCAAAAATGAAGCACAAGTTAAGGCTTATGGTTCCATACTCAAGCGCCTGACAGACCCGGCTAATTTTGAATCGTATCGTTTTATGCCGGTGACGCAAGACATGACCCAGGCGGAACGCAAATTACTATATGATTTTCTTGACGGTGATGGAAGAGCATCTGCGGAGCTGGAGGCTGTACCGTTAGAAGAAACCGTAGATCAAGCAGAGCTGAGCCGGAAAATGCGCCAGGCAAATTAACGGGCTTTCTTATGTTACAGGAGCAGGAAAGCCAATAGCGACCTGAAAATTGCCATCGGTAAACTTGTGTATTGCTCGTGATTGTTCCAGGTCACGGTTTCTGCCTGTCTTTTATTAAAGTCTGAAGTGTGTTTAGCATCATCCAAATTTTAGCCAATTTTTGTGCTAATAAATCAGAATTAATAATTTCTCACATTTTTTTCGATTTTAAGTTGCAAATCAACAACACTTTTGTAGCAGTCGAGCAACAATTTCTGATTCTTTGACAATCGGGAATGTGCAAAAATGCTTTTATTTTATTGGTTTAACGTTTTTAAGATTAAAGGCACGTTTTTTGTAATTCAAATTTTGCGCTTGAATATGTTCAAACAAAAAACGCTTGCCAGAACCGTCGAAGCCGCCGGAATCGGATTACACACGGCAGTCTCGGTAAATTTAGCTTTAAAACCCGCGCCGCCCAACACCGGCTACGTTTTCGTTCGCACTGATTTGGACAATTTCGAGATTCCGGCGTCGGTCGAATACATTTCGCACTGCTCTTACGCAACGACCTTGATGCGAAACGGCGTCGTCATTTCGACGACCGAACACCTGCTCGCGGCTCTGCGCGGCGCTGGCGTTGACAACTGCTTTATCGAATTCGACAACATCGAAATGCCGATTATGGACGGCTCGTCGGAAAATTTTATCGAATTGCTCGAAAAAGCCGGATTCGCAGAACAAGAAGCGCCGCGCCGTTTTTTGCAGATTCGTGAACGAGTCGAAGTCGAACAAGGCGCGAGGCGAATGAGCATCGAGCCTTCAGACCGATACGAAATCGAATGTTTGATTGATTTTCCGCACCCGTTTATCGAGACGCAGACCTACGATTTTGTTCTCTCGAACGGCTCGTTCAGCCGCGAAATTTCTCGCGCGCGGACGTTCGGTTTTACGCACGAAATCGAAATGCTCAGAAAAGCCAATCTCGCGCTCGGCGGCTCGCTCGACAACGCAATTGTTCTCAGCGAAAACGGAATGCTCAACGAAACGCCGCTCCGATTTCAAAACGAATTCGTCCGTCACAAAATACTCGACATCATCGGCGATTTCGCGCTGCTTGGAATGCCGTTCTTAGGAAAAATCAAAGCCGAAAGAAGCGGGCACGCCGTCCATGCCGCTTTGATGTCAAAACTCTTAAAAACCCGCTCGGCTTGGGAAATTGTAGAAACAGTGAGCAGTAAGCGGTGAGCAGTGAGCAGAAAGAGATTCTTACTCTGCTCACTGCTCACCGCTTACTGCTCACTCCAGTCAGTGTGGAAAGTTCCTTCTTCGTCAACTCGTCGGTAAGTGTGCGCGCCGAAATAATCGCGCTGCGCCTGAATTAGATTTGCGGGCAGGCGGCGCGTCGTGTAAGCGTCGAAATACGAGAGCGCGGATGCAAATGCGGCGACCGGAATTCCATGCGACATTCCGAGCATTACGATTTCGCGCAAATAGCCGATGTTTCGATTTAAAATGTCCGCTTCAATTTCGTTTTGCAGCAAATTTTCAAGCGCCGGGTTTTGGTCAAAAGCCTGCCGGAATTGTTCAAGCAAGCTCGAACGAATAATGCAACCGCCGCGCCAGATGCCGGCAATTCGAGACAGATTTAGATTGTAGCCTTTCTCTTTCGATGCCGCTTGCAGAAGCGAAAATCCCTGTGCGTAAGTGACGATAAAAGCAGCGTGCAGAGCGTTTTTCAGACCATCCAAAATCCGCGCCGACATTTGCGCCGAAGGCTGCGCGACCGATGTGTTTTGCTGAAAATATTTCGCGCTCGTTTCGACTCGTTCGGTTTTAAGAGCAGAAATTTGCCGCATCGTAACAGCCGTGTCAATCGTCGGAATCGGAATCCCGAAATCGAGAGCCGCTTGCGAAGTCCATTTGCCCGTGCCTTTTTGCCCCGCTGTGTCGAGAATCATTTCGACCAGAAAAGCGCCCGTTTTGTCATCTCGTTTCCGCAAAACTTCCGACGTGATTTCGACCAGAAACGAATTCAATTCGCCCGCGTTCCATTCGGCGAAAATCCGGCTCATTTCGTCATAATCAAACGACAAGCCGCGTTTCATCAAGTCGTAAGTTTCCGCCAAAAGCTGCATCAAACCGTACTCGATTCCGTTGTGAGCCATTTTGACGAAATGCCCCGCCGAGCCTGCGCCCATATACGCGACGCACGGCTCGCCGTTTACTTTTGCTGCGACGGTTTCGAGAATTGGTCGGACACTTTCGAAAGACGCCTCTTTTCCGCCCGGCATAATGCTGGCGCCGTGTCGCGCGCCTTCTTCGCCGCCGGAAACGCCGACGCCCATAAAATCAATTCCCTTTTCAATCAAAAACGCTTCGCGGCGTTCGGTATCGGTAAAATGCGAATTGCCGCCGTCAATGATTAAATCTCCAGCGTAAAGATGCGGCAGCAGATCGTTAATCACCGAATCAACAATCCCGCCTGCCGGAACGAGCAGCATAATTCGGCGCGGCGCGGCTAATTGACCGACAAAATCAGCGACGTTTTCAGCCGCCGAAACAGATTTTCCCGCGCCTTCGGTCAAAAGCGCGGCGCGTTTCGCGATGTCCAAATCGTAGCCTACGCAAGAAAAACCGTGATCGGCGACATTGAGCAGAAAATTTCTACCCATCACGCCCAAACCGATCATTCCAAACTGTGCTTTTTCCATTTTATGCTCCTCAAAATTAAAGCCTGACCGTCTCCCAAACATCGGCGCAAGAAAGCCATTTTTCCCAACCCGCGCCGTTGTCTTCAAACGTCCACCAGGCTGAAAGAACAGCTTCGGCATAAGCCCATTTTCGCAATTCAAGCGGTTCAATTTCAAAATCGCTTGCAAATTGCCGGATACGTTTATCCAAAATCTCTTGGCGATTTGGATTGGTTAAAATCCAACTGCGCGGATTGTTCAAAAAAACCGCGATTTCAAAACCGATGTCGCCGATGATTCCTTTCGGATCAATCGCCAGATATGATTCGCGCTCCGCCGACAAAATGTTTTGGTGATGCAAATCTCCGTGCAGAAGCCGCGCTTCGGACGCTCCCGTTAATTCATCGAAAATTCTTTGCGCTTTTTGAAAATGACTTTGGCTGAAATCGGTATTTTCAGCTTGGCGAAAGCTCGCCGTCCATTTTTTGAGATCGGGAAATTCGTTTGTTTTAAATGGAGCAAGCGACATTTTTCTCATCACATCAATCGCAATCGCGGTCGCTTGTTCATCGTTTTTCCGGCACAGCGCGGTTAAATCTTCGCCGGGCATCAATCTCTCCAAAAGCAGCGCGCAGCGGTTTTTGTCAAATCGCAGCAGCTTAACCGCGCCGTTTCCCTGCAAAAGCTCAAGCATTTTCGCTTCGCTGAAAACAATCGAATCCGGTTCGTTAAAACCGACTTTTAAAACGGCTTTCGTCCCGTCGGTGCAAAGGCACGGCGCGACAAAATGAAAAGACAAATTCGGAAAAAATTCTTCGACGACGAGCGACCAATTTTCGGCGATTTTCTTGATTAAAACGGGCAAATCTTCGAGCCATTCAGCACCTTTTGCGCCGTGCAATCCGAGAATATTTTGCCTGAATCTTTCCGGCAGTCGGGCGAATAGTTCGTCGTTCATTTTGCGTCTTGACGAGTTTAACCGCTCTGACCGATTCTAAACAAATGAAAAATTTGCACGATTTTATCCGCCCGACAACATTTATCGAATCCGAACCGCTCGCCCGTCATTTAAACGCTGATGTCACAATCGCCAGCGAAACTTTTCAACACACCGGCAGTTTTAAATTTCGCGCCGGGATGAATCTCGCTTTAAATGTTCGGGAAGAAACAATTGTCACGGCTTCTTCGGGCAATTTCGGTCAGGCATTGGCGCGCGCCTGCCAGATTTTAGGCAAACGCTGCGTCGTCGTGATGCCGGAAACTTCGGCGCAGGTAAAAATCGAAGCCGTTCGCAGTTATGGCGCGACGCTCGATTTGATTGACACAAGAAAAACAGGTCGAACCGAGCGCGTAATGGAAATTATGAACGATTACCCGGACGCATATCGCGCGAGCGCTTACGACGATTTGCTTGTCATCGAAGGCAATGCGAGTTTGGGCGAAGAAATTGCGAATTATCGAAAAAATTTCGACGCTGTAATTTCTCCGGTCGGCGGCGGCGGTCTTTCGTCGGGAATTGTGCAGACATTTTGCAATCAGGGAAAACAAACCGAAGTTTGGGGCGCAGAGCCTTTGCTCGGCAACGACGCCGCGCGTTCTTTGCGAGCAGGCAAAATCGTTCAGAACGAAAGCGAGCCGACGACCATCGCCGATGGCGCACGGACGATCAGTTTGGGCGAAAACAACTGGCGAATTCTGCAAAACGGTCTGGCTGGAATTGTCGAAGTCGCGGACGAAAAAATAAAAGAAGCGGTTCGGCTTTATTTTTCGCTCGCTAATTTAAAATCCGAGCCGACCGGAGCTTTATCTTTGGGCGCGATTTTGGAAAAGCCGGAAATTTTCGCCGGAAAATCAATTTGTCTCGTCGTCAGCGGCGGAAACGTTGATTCGGAAGTTTACCGGCAAATTTTAGCAGGTTAAATAGGCTTTAAAAACAATTGATAATCAAGCCCGAATTTGTGCAAACCGGGCAGCATTTTGGCGTTGAGTTGCGCGAAACGATATTGGTAATAAAAATCGGGCTTTTTCTTTTTTTCGTTGACTGTAAACGTGTCGCTCGCCGCTGATTTTTCTTTTAAAACGTAAGGCGCTTTCCAGTTTCCTTTCTGCGGCAGCCAGCCGAGACTTCGCATTCCGCGCCGGATTCCGTAAGTGTGCGAGCGGATGATTTTAAAACCCGCTTCGGCAAGAACTCGCCGGACGGTTTCGGCTTGGAGAAAGAAAATATGCCCATTTTTACTGCGCGGCGTGCGATTTTCGGTTTTGTAATAACGAATCAAATCGCGGCTGTCAACCAGACCGTTCGGGACGGACAAATACATCGTTCCGTCAGATTTAATAATCCGGCGGCATTCTTTTAAAACAGCAAGCGGGTCTAAAACGTGTTCGAGGACATTGTTGATGTGAACGAAATCAAAATAAGCGTCCGCGAAATCGGTTTCGGTCAAATCGCCGGGGAAAACATTGAGCTTTAGTTCTTCGCGCGCAAACCGGACGGCAGCCGAGCCGAAATCTACGCCGTAAACTTCCCAATCCGTATTTTGCCTGATTCCGTTGATAAAAAAACCGTTGGCGCAGCCGACATCGAGAAATTTTCCCGGTTTTAAATCGCGCAAATATTTTTTGGCAAACGCCATTCCGCGACCTTCGTTGCGGTGTCGCTCGAAATCGTAATAAGACGCTGAATAAAACTGCTCCAATTCCGCAAGCGTTGGCATCGGCTCGAAATAAATCGCGCTGCACGACGCGCATTCAACTACATCGTGTTCCGCGCCCATAATCAAAGCGGCTTTGCACAAAAATTCTTTTTCCGCCGCGTCACCGCAAATCGGACATTTCATCTTTTTCACCAACAAATCGGGCGAGACTTGGAAAAAAGCCTCGCCCCGTTTCAAATTTGATTTTAATTTACTCTTTATTTCGCCATTCTTGCCAGCGCGCCATCCGTTCGCGCCAAGTCTTTTAATTTTGCGTAAGGCACAATCACGGTTTGCGGTCCGGCGGCGTAAGGTCCGACTTGATATGGATCAAACATTATCATCAAACCTTTTTTGGTGATGTTCCAAGCCTCGTAATTTTCCGCCGTCGGTGCTGCGCCCTCCTCCCACATATCGGTCGCCAAACCCAGACTTTCTCCGCTCTCGTCATTGCGGCTGCGCAAATCAGCAACAGAATATTCGGCGATTTTGTCGAGATATTTCGCGCCGGGTTTGAACAATTCGGCGAGCTTGATTTCTTTGCCGTTTTTTAAATCATAAGTCAGCGTTGAATAATAATGATTGGGATGCGCGCCGCCCGTGTATAACGAGTTGATAAAATTGACGCTGATTAAATCCTCATCGGCATATTCGACCGAATAACCGATTTCCATATAATTGCTCATCCCTTCGGGCAAATATTTTAAATCTTCGGCTGTCTGCGCGAGCATATCTTTTTTAAAACTGGCAATCGGCTGCGTTGCCACTTTTCGCGCCAGAGCATTAAATCCGGCGGCGTTCGGCACGCCCGTTAGTTCGGGATATTCCACATTAACGTTAAAACGTTTTGGCTTGTTAGATTCGCTGACGGTTTTCGTGTTGATTTGCGCCGCGGGCGACGAGAACGAAATCATTTGCTCGTTAGCCCAAAACATTGTGCCTTCGGCGGCTTTTGGTTTTCGCCATTCGCCTTCGAGCGTCGCGCCTGCCTCGTTCAGCTCGTTTTTCCAAACGCCGGAAAACTCGCCGGTTTGTTTTCCCGCCGCGTCAAATTCCTGTAAAGTGAATTTTCCGCTTTGGTCAATTTTTCCGCTTAATTTCAAAGAATTTGTGCTGCCGCTTTTGAGATAAAAATATGAGCCTTCAACGCGCTCCCGGTCTCGCCGCAAAGTCATTTCAAAACGGCTTTCGGCGATTGTGCCTTTAAACCGCGTGCCGCCCGTTTGCTGCGCCGCGACGATTGGTAGATTTGAAACGTCGTTGTCTCCTGCGTTTTGCTCGATTTTCGGCTGCTGATTTTCTTCCGATTTCGCTTGTCCGCGTCGCGCGTTAAAAGCGCAGGCAAAACAAGAAAGTACGGCTAAAAGCACAAAAGACAAATAAATTCGGCTTTTAAACATTTTCGATATTCCTTCTTGAATAAACTAGGGTAAAAACCCGCGTTAAGAACGCGCGCGGGCTATTTGTTTTGCAGCAATTTTCTCCGCAGCAAATCAAGCGCGGCTTGACTCGAACGCCAGCGTATCAGATAACGGTCGCCCGGGAAAATAAATTTGCGATGCTCGACGCCCGATTCGTCGGCGATTCCGAAATAAACCAATCCGACCGGCTTTTCCTCGCTTCCGCCGCCCGGTCCGGCGACGCCCGTAACGGAAATCGCAAAATCGGTTTTCGCACGCTCGCGCGCTCCGGTCGCCATCGCTTCGGCGACTTGCGAGCTGACCGCGCCGTGTTGGTCGAGCATTTCTTTCGGAACATTTAAAGAATGCATTTTCGCTTCGTTTGAATACGAAACTATGCCTTCCATAAAATAGTCGGACGAGCCAGCCAATTCGGTAAGGCGCTGCGCGATTAAGCCGCCGGTGCAGCTTTCAGCCGTCGCTACGGTTTTCTTTTGCTTCTTTAAAAGATTGGCGACGATTTCTTCCATCAATTCGCCGTTACGCGCGAAACAAGCATCACCCAATTTTTCGCAAATTTTGTCGGACAGTTCATCGAGCAAATTGGCGGCTTCCGTTAGCGACCTGGCTTGTGCGGTCAAATGAATTTCGATTTCGGTTTTATTAAATAAAATCGAAGTCTGTGGATTCTCGTATTCTTTGTAAATCGGCGCAATCTGCTCGTCCAAAGCGGATTCGCCCAATCCGGCGACGCGCAAAATTCTGCGTCTGACAACTCTGCCGCCAGCTTTTTCCTTCAAACGAGGCAGCGCGCCGATTTCAAACATCGGCTGCATCTCGCGCGGCGGACCGGGCAAAATTATTAAGAATTTATCATTTTCCGCAAATAAAATTCCGGGCGCACTTCCATTCGGATTCGGCAAAACTTCTGCGCCTTCAATCACAAAAGCCTGCCGCCGATTGGTTTCCGGCATTTTTCGCCCGAAACGCTCGAATTTCCGGCTCAATTCGTCTAAAAGCTCTTGTTTGAAAATCAATTCCCTGCCGATAGCTTTAGCGGCGACGGCGCGTGTAATGTCATCTTCGGTCGGACCCAAACCGCCGGTCGTAATCACCACGTTTGAGCGACGGAAAGCGTCTTTGATAGCTTCTTCCAACCTTTCGGCATCGTCGCCAACGACGGTTTTCAAACGAACTTCGATTCCAATTTCATTGAGTTTTTCAGTCAGCCAAAGACTGTTGGTGTCCGAGCGTTCGGGCGTCAAAAGCTCCGAACCGACGGCGATGATTTCAGCGGATAACATAGGTTCAAAGTTCAAAGTTCAAGGTTCAAGGTTAGAAATAAAAACTTTGAACCTTGAACCTTGAACTTTGAACCTAATCATAAATGTCGCGTAAGACTTCCGAAATTGGTCGGTGTTCTTTGTCTCGTTTGGCTTTTGCCGCGCGTCGTTTCTTTTCTTCCTTTTCCGCATTGGTTGTGCCGTTTCCGTTTTGCGGCGCGGAAGGAAATTTTCCGTTAGCGCGCATTGCGGGCGGAGCGATTGTTTCCGGCGGCGCGGTTTGTTCTTCGACGATTTCCGACAGCCGTTCGAGCAGCGGCTTAATCGGTTCGAGCGGTTTCGTTTGCGGCGCTTGCTCCGGTTTCGGCAATTCTTTTGGCGCGGCAGCCGCTAATTCTTTTAATTTTTTGCGCGTATCTTCCAGCATCGGGGCGCTTCGATTACGACGCGCGCGTTCCAGAGCGCGGATTGCAGCCATTGTCTGCGGCGCTTCCTGCGGCTCGCGTTCGAGCTTTCTCAAGATTCGCACATAAGAGCGAAGCTCCGAGCTAGCCGAAAAACGTTTTTTTTCATCCGCTCCTTCGCTCTCCGCAAGAAACGAAAGATGCTCGTCGGCGAGGCGATAATTTCCGACCTCGCGGTAAAGCGCGCCGAGCGCGAAATGGACGAGCGGAGGCGGGTCGGGCATCATTTGCAGAATTCGCTCGCCTCGATTGATTTTTTCCTGAATTTCGTAACCGTACCAGCGGCGCTCGTCATCGCGTAAAATCTCGTTTGCTTCGAGATAAAATTCAAAAATGCCGCGCACTTCGCCCAATTCGGTGCGCGAAATCGCCCGATAAACGAAATAACCGACAAGTGCGAGGAAAATTATTATCGTCATTGGAAAACCCATCAAAGCGAGCGTTCCCGCCACTACTCCAACAGCCGCAAAACCGAAAACCTTCGGCGCTAAATCCGCGTCGTCTTCTTTAAATTTCGGTTTTTCGAGCGCATTTTTCAATTTTATTACTCTGCCGTCGCCGTCGAACCGTTTGATTCGCTTGTTTTATGCTCATCCGGGCGCTTTTCGGCGCGTTTTTGTTCATCCATCTGCTTGCCGAACGCGCCAATCACGTCCATTATTTTGCCGGCGACAAACGACGGCAGATTCGAGACGTAATTCAAAGTTTCGCTCAATGCGACGGCTTCGAGCTGGACGAGCGTGGCAAATTTCTTTTCAAACGGCAATTCCTGAAAATCTTTGCGAAAATCGCGCGGCTCGCTTGATTGTTTCGATTCTTCTTCTTCTTCGACTTCCTGTTTTTTGACCATAACGGTTAATTCTCCGTTTCTTTCGATGCGCGTTTGGCAGGCAAGGCGTTCGCCGTTTGCTCGCCGTTCGTCGGTTAAATGCTGCATTTCGGCGCTAGTCGCGGTTGACAGCATTTCACGCCCTTTTAAAATCGTCACGGCGCACGTGTCGCAAGCGCCGCGCCCATCGCATTCGGCTTTCAGATGCACGCCGAGACGTTTTGCCGCGTCCCACAAATAAGTGCCTTCCGGCACGACGCCGCTGCGTTCGGGTTGATTCTCTACTTCAAATTTAATTTCAATCATATTAACTGTCCGCTTTCATCACGCGAATGCGGGGTTGGATGCCGGAAGCGCCGCCCGCTTTTGCCCCCGTTTGACAATCTTCGCAAAGCCCAAGAAGGCGCATCGAATGCTGCGTCAAAATAAAATTATGTTTTGCCGCGATTTCGTCCTGCATCGCTTCCAGTTCGGACGAGAAAAATTCGACCACTTTCCCGCACTCGGTGCAAATCATATGGTCGTGATGCTCGCGATTGTAATGATGCTCGTAATGCGTTCGTCCGTCGCCGAAACGCACTTCGCGCGCAAGCCCGGCTTCGCTGAGCAGCTTGAGCGTACGATAAACGGTGGTCTGCCCGACGGTCGGGTCTTCTTTTTTGACCAGATCGTACAAATCTTCGCTCGACAGATGCTCGCTCGTCCGCAAAAACACTTCCAGAATCAAATCGCGCTGCGCCGTGCGCCGCAATCCATATTTTTGGACGTGATTTAAGAAAATTTCTTTTTCTTCGGCGAATGAATCGCCTTTTGAAATCTCTTTATTTGTCTCGTTCTCCGACATTTCCATTAACATTTAACTATTATTTTAACACGCTCACGCTAATAGTAAATCGTGAATAGTAAATCGTGAATCGTATTTTTTATTACGATTTACAATTTACTATTTACTATTCACTAACTTCCGGTGCATTTCTTCGAGTTTTTCGTCGTCCGCGCCTTGCTCGCGCGCCAATTCAATCGAGCGTTTTCCAAGCTCAACATAAATGCGCAGCGCGGTTTCGTGTTCACAAAGCGATTCGAGATGTCGCTGCATCGTCTCCGCGTCAGCGCGCGCAAAAGTCCCGGTTAAAGCCTCAGCGGGTGTTTGCCTGCCAAGATTTCCCACCGCGCTCTGCGCCAGCGGCAATAAAATCCGGCGTGCTTCGGATTCTTCGACTCCGCATCGAGACAAAGTTTCCGCCGCGACATCGAACAGCGCGATCAGATGACCGGCAGTCATCAATGCCGCCGCGTGATACAAAGTTTTGAATTCGGGATTTATCTCAAACGATTCACCGCCCAAATCCGCGACAATTTGTTTTGCCGCCGCAACCGCCGTCGCATCGCCTTCGACGCAGAAAAAAGCGCCCGCAAATCGTTCCGCGCCCGCGCCCGGATCGCTTACCGAAACCAGTGGATGCAGCGAACCCGTGTTTGCGCCGACGTTCTTTAATCTGCTTAAAACAGCGGACGAAAGCGAGCCGCTCGTATGCAGAAAAATTGTTTCCGAATTGAAATTACGATTTGCCGCAAGACGCGCGGCTGTCGGCTCGATTTCCGGGTCGGGCGTCGTGATAAAAACGATGTCGGACGAAGGAAGCGCGGCGAGATTTTCCGCCGTTAAGATTTCCGGCGGCGGCAAAATTTGATGTGCAGCGCGCGCCGCACTTTCAAATCTGCGCGCGACGACTGACGCGATTCTGTAATTTTTTCGGGCGAGCGCAATTGCCAATGCGCCGCCGAGTCTGCCTGCGCCGACGATTGAAATTGAAAATTTGTTTTTAATTTTCACCGTCGGTCAGTTTGACCAAAAACGGCGCATCGGGCAAGCGGTCGAGCCAGTTGTTAAATTGCAGGCGTAAATCTTCGCGTGTCAGAACAGCATTGTTTGCACCCGGCGCAACTATGGTGAGCGTAGTGGTTTGCATTTCGGCGAGAGCTTGTTTGATGGCTTCGATTTCGGCGCGTTCAAGCGACGGAAGCTCTTCGCCGCGCGTAAAATAATCCGAGAGTTTTGCCGCTCCGAGAGCGATTTCCGCGTTGACCGCGTTTTGCGCCGCGTCTTCGAGCGCGACCGCAAACGCCGCGCCGAGTCCGGCGAGCGTCTGGCGATAAGCCGCTAAACCATCCGAAACGATTTGCCGCAAATCTTCCGGCAGACGTTCGAGGCAATCGGATTCAATCATCCGAAAACCACAGGCGCACGCCGGATGTTCACCGAGCAATGCCGGGACATCGAATTCGCATTTCAAATGCTCTGCGCGTCGGCGCAATTTTTCGGCTTCGCCGCGAAAACGCGGGTGAAAAATTTCGACTTCGGAAAGCTCGACAAATTCCGCCCAATCGCGGCTCTGAAACAACTTTTCAAGTTGCGCCTGCCGGTCGGCGGAATGAATGACCGCATTGTGGCGAGATTGGTAAAAAGCGGCGTAACGCTCCTGAAATTCCTTCCAAAACCGATTTAATTGTTCTTCCGCTTCACGGTCGAACGCTGTTTCGTGACGTTCCAGAAAATCTAAAATCCGCTCGCGTACAGATTCGATTTCCGCGTCATCGGTGGCTTCGGCGAGCGCAACGTAGCGCCAGATCGCTTCTCTTTGGGGAACGGCGGCGACAAAAGTTTTGAGACGTTCAAGCTCGCGCTGCGCGGCGTCGATTTGCGCGGCGTCGTCATTAAACGCTTCGGCAATTCGCTCCAAACCGTCTTCGAGCAAAATTTTACCATCCAGTGCATCCGCGACGGCTTCGGCGGCGACACCGAAAGTTTTCGTCGCTCGCGTTGCCAATTTCCATGCGCGAACGTTAAGCGAGTCGTCGGGCAAAGCGTCGAAGCGTTTTAAAATTTGCTCGTTTCGCCAGCTCGCCAGCCAATCCTTCAAAGCCTGATTCAGATTTGCCACCGACAATGTGTCGTGAAGCGAAGCGGCTTCGATCTGCGCGCCGGTCAAATGCCGCGCCCAATTGACCAATTCAGCCGAGCTGCGCGGCAAAACCGAAGAGCGCACAATGCCGGTGATTTCCGACCAAATTATTTTTAAATCGAGAAAACGCCGGGTAATGCGCTCGCCCGCTCTGGTTACAAATTCGATTCGCCGTCGCGCGACGAGAGCCGATAAAACGAGATGCTGCGCTTCGCGCGACAAACCGTAAGGCTCGCTTCTTAGCTCGGCGTAAATTTCCCCAAGCGGTACAACTCGTTCGCCTGCCTGCTCGACCGCGTTCCAAACGCGCCGAATCAACGGCTGGCGCAAAAGTCGTTCGTCGGATTCGAGCGCTGGCGGCGCGTTTTCGGTCGCCAAACCAAGCGGAACGGCAAAATCTTTCGCCAATTTCTGCACCTGCGGCGAATTTGCGCCCGACGTGCCGAAAAATTCGCTGACCAGCGTCGAGACTTCCGACGCGGTTAACAGTTCCCGAAAATGCGGATGAGCGGCAAATTTGCGGTCAAAAATCGGCGTGATTGCGGCTTCGAGAAAAGTTTCGAGCGTCGCCGCGCGGCTCATTTCCGGCGTGAAAGAATGTTTTTCGCCCGCCGACAAAAACGCGCCGTCGTCAACGAAAATGCGAGTCCAAACTCGCTCTATGAGCGCGGCATAAGTTTGCGCGGCGGCGATTGCCGATTCTTCGAGTTCTTCATTAATGCCGGTTTGCCCGTGCAAAACTGCAAACCGCCGCAAAATCTGCTCGTCTTCAGCGCGCAAAGTTGCCGGTCGCCAAATCAATCGCGGCACGTCTTCTTCATTCGCCGCCGATTTCAGTTCCGAATCAAAAGAAACGACGATTTCCCAATCGAGATTTTCGGGTTTTTCAACTTCTGCTTCCGCCTCTTCCCACAAAACGCGCCCGCGCCGCAGAGTGCCGCGCCAGCGAATTGAAAAATCCGCCTGTGTTTCGGATTCGCTCCCGAAAATCCAATCATTAAAGCGCGCTTCGCCCGCGCGCCGCAAAATTCTTTTGATTTCGGCGGGCGAAACCTGCGCGGCTAATTCATTCAGTTTCGCTTCAAAATCCGAATCGGCGTCTTTTCCGAAACGATAAATCCGCTCGCCGCCTTCTTCGCGGACGCGCAAATTCTCGTTCGTCGCAGCGAAGACCGATAGCATTTCCCCAACTCTGGCGAGCGCCTCGCCGGGCGCGTTTTCGTCGTAAATCAGCATCGCCGAAGCGATTTCCCCAGCCGAAGCGCCGCGTCCGTCGAGCGATAAAATGAACAGAGCTTTTAAAATCAATTTCGCCTGAAGTCGCTGTAAAACCGAGATTTTGGCAATCGCTTCAATTGATAAATGATCGTAAACTGCGAAATTATCGGCTAACTCTTCCGATTTGCGAAGCTCCGGTTCGGCGCGGTCGAAAATTTCGTCAAGCGCAATTAACGAATGCGCCGGACGATTCAAAGTCATCCGCCCGCTCTCCGCCGCAAACGGCAGAAACGCAAAATTTTGCGCGTAGAGCCGAACCGCCGGAACGACTTCGGCGACAATCGGGTGAACCGGATAAAGCGCCGTAAAACGCGGCTCGCTCCAATTAAAACCGGGCATTTCCTGACGCAGCATTTGATAAAGCTCGCGCAAAATCGGGCGCGCGTTCGGGCGTTTCGGGAAAATATGCGCGTCGAGAATTCGATAAAGATGTTCCTGATCGAGAAAATTGATTTGAAAGCTGCGGGCGATTGAAGCGTTTACGCCGTCAGCGCCCGAAATGTCGTCGTCAAGAGCAACAGCGAAAAAAATTCTCGCTTGTTTGGCGATTTCCGCCAGCTCGCTTAAATCCGCGCCATCGTCGCGTTTGACTCTGGCGAGGCGCGTTTGCGCCGAATCAACAATCAAAACAAGCGGCTCAGCTTCGGGCTGCTGCGCCGCCGCAATTAGCATTTGCGCCGGATTTGCCCCGAAATTATCAACTGCCGCGCCGAAAGTTTTCGAGAGCGCGCTGCGAAATTCTTCGGAAAACGTCGGCGCGGTTCCGCGTTCGACGCGCACGACTTTCAGCCGCCTGCGCGGCAAGCTCTGGGCACTGGCGGCGACGTGCGAATCTGCGAGACGAGCGCGCAGATCGGGGTTTTCCGTCACGGCAGCCAAAACCGCGAGCAGATGGCTTTTACCCGCGCCGCGATTGCCCGCAAGCGCAAACGCGGCTCCCGTCGAATTGCCGTGAGCCAGACGCCCGATTTCATCAAACCATTTGGCGAGTAAATCGGCAGTCGCATCGGTAAAACGGTAAGCGGCAACAGTTTGCTCGGCGTCCGCTGCGTAGTTTTTAACCGCTTCGTACGGTCTCGCGTCAACGAGGTCTTTGATTTTTTCCTGAACTCGTTTCATTAATTTTTAATTTGGAAAATTTCGTCTGCGGCGGGAAAACGAATCAAAAATGTCGTTCCGCGCCCACGTTCGCTGCTCGCTTCGATTGTGCCGCCAGCCGCTCGAACCGCCGTTTCAACGGCGTCAAGCCCGACGCCGCGCCCGGCGTCTTCGGTCACTGTGGCGGCGGTTGAAAAACCAGATAAGAAGATAATTTGCCCGGCTTTTCTTTCGTCGAACGCCGTATTTTCGGCAATCAGATCGCGCTCTTTCGCCAGCCGCCAGATTTTATCCGCATCAATTCCGCGCCCGTCGTCGGAAATTTGCAGGCAAAGCGAATCGTTTTCCCGCCAAACCTCAAGGCGAATCAAGCCGCTTTCGTTTTTGCCATTCGCGCTTCGCTCATCGGGCGTTTCAATTCCGTGCGCGACTGCGTTTCGCGTGATGTGCAGCAAAGCGATTTCGCAGGCTTCGGCAAGCTGTCCAGCGATTTCGACCTCGGCAACGCCGCGCTCTTGAAAAACAACTCTTTTGCTTTGCGCCGCAGCGGTTTTCTGTCCCGCAAGCGAAGCCTGCGCCCATAGATTAGAGAGTTTAGCTTGCGGCATTTCGGCAGAAAAATCTTTATCGCAAAAATCGCTTCCGCGATGATTTTTATTTTCAAAAACGCCCAGGATTTCTGCGTTTGAATCCGCTAAGATTTCGCCGACGTTTTCCGCTCGTTTATTGCACGCGAAAATCAGTCGCAAAGCGATTTCCGCGCTGATTGTTTTCTCGGCATCCGGCAGCGTGGCGACGATTTCGCCGTGACGATTCAGCTTGTTTTGCACCGAGCAAAAACCGTCGGCGAAATTCGATGCGGCAAATTTAACCGAAATTAAGGCGAGAGTGGAATTTAATTTTAAGGCTTGCCGCAAACGTTCGATTTCCGCAGGTTTTAATTGTTTTTCCAAATCAAACGGGAGAGCGATTTGTTCGGGATTTTCGGCTTTGTTTTGGCGGGCATTTTGGTAAATCACTCGCCAATTTTCGAGTTTTTGGCGGCTATTTGACGACAAAGAATTTTCGGAGGTTTCGGCAAATGCGGCTTCGATTTCGGGGATGCCTTCTTCTAAAACAGCGATTGATTCGGCGAAATTTTCCGCATTGATGATTTCTAAAAAATTTTCCAGCTCGTGAGCGATTCGGCTGACCGCCGCAAAATCAAAAGCGGCGGCAGAGCCTTTGAGCGTGTGAAGCTGGCGAAACAATTTTCTGACAAGCTCCGGCTGCTCAATCGAATTTGCCGCGCGGAGCTTGATTAAATCCCTGCGCAGATTTTGAATTCGGCGCGGCGCGTCTGCCAAAAATGCGGCTTGCAATTCTTGCATAATTGAAGGGATGACGGGCGGGAGATTTCGCTCGCGGCGGCTAAACCGGCTGATTTGGATTATCGAATTAACGAACCGTTGAGGCGCGGCTTTTTTCGTCTTCGGAATTGTCTTCGGGTTTGTCGTTTGTTTGATTTGAATCTTGTTTTTCGAGATCGTGTTTAATCGCGTCCAAAATTCCGTTGATAAATTGCGTGGCTTCGTAAGTTGAAAATCGGCGGGCGACTTCGAGCGCCTCGTTTATAATAACAGTGCGCGGAGTTTTTTCATACAAAAATTCGTAAACGGCAAGCCTTAACACGTTGCGGTCAACGACAGCCATTCTGGAAATCCGCCAGTTTTCCGCACGCGAAGTGATTTTTTCGTCAATCGCTTTCAATTTAGAGCGCGTTCCGCGAACGAGATTTGTAGCAAATTCGCGGTTGGCTTCGTCTAACTCAGCATCGTTGAGGTTAGACCAGTAAACGCGAATTTGTTCTTCGACCGTTGCGCTCGAAACATCAATAGCAAATAACATTTGCAGGGCGCTTTCGCGCGCCTTACGTCTAGCTCCCATAACCCTTGTTCTCAAAACTAGCAAAGAACCGCCGCCGACTGCAATTTATTTATCGCCGATTTCCGACAAAAGACGATAAAAATTTGCCATCTCGACGGCGACCATCGCCGCTTCGCTCCCCTTATTTCCGGCTTTAACTCCGGCGCGGTCAATCGCTTGTTCGAGCGTGTCGGCGGTAATCACGCCGTAAACAACGGGAATTCCGCTTTCGAGCGCGGCGTTAGTAATTCCCTTTGTCGCTTCGCCCGCGACGAAATCGAAATGCGGCGTCTGCCCGCGCAGAACGGCGCCGACACAAATCACCGCGTCAAAACGCCCGCTTGTCGCAACTTTTTTTGCCGCCAGCGGAAATTCAAACGCGCCCGGTATTTTGAAAATCTCGGTTGCGTCTTCGCTCGCGCCGAGACGTTCGAGCGTGTCGAGCGCGCCTTCGACAAGACGCGCGGTTAGAAATTCGTTCCAGCGGCTGACAATAATCGCGTAGCGGAATCCTTCGGCTTTTAATTTTCCCTGATGAATTTTAGGCTGCAATTTGTTTCTCGATTCTAAATTTCGGCGGCGCGAAAACGCTCGCACATCAGTATAGAAGATGCCTGCAAAAGCTGACAAGCCGAATTGTTTTCAAACCCGCACGCTAAGAAAAATCGGATAATTCTTTGTGACACAAAATAAGCGAGCGCGGTGTATTTTATTTAGAGGCAAAAGTAACTTATTACGAATATTTGTATTCTTAACATTGCAATACAAAAGTTCGGTTCGTGCTGATGAAGAATAATCCGGGACAGATAACATTTGGACGACAAATCGGAAGCCTCGATTTAAACGGTTTCGTCTTAACCGAAACTTTTCACGCGCCTCATCTCGTTCTGCCGCGTCACGACCACGAGCGCGCCAATATCAATCTAACGCTCGACGGCTCATTTCGAGAAACTGTCGGCAATCATCCGCAAGAATCCGAGCCTGATAGTATTTTAATAAAACCGGCAGGAGAATCTCACGGTAATAAATACGGCGACAAAGGAGCGCATTGCCTGATTATCGAATTATCGCCGCCGAGATTAGACGGCATTTGTTCCTTTACCAATCTTTTCGACGCTCCGAGTCATATCAAAGGCGGGAGTCTTTCTATCATTGCCAGACGCATCTACCGGGAATTTCATCAACGCACAAATGGATTTGAATTAATAATTGAAGGGTTGATTCTTGAGATGCTGGGGCAGGCTGCCCGCCGAAACAATACAACTGATTTTTCCGCTTCTCCGCACTGGTTAAAACAGGCGCAGGAATTGATTCATCAGCATTTTGCCGAAAAACTAAGCTTGTACGGAATTGCCGACGCCGTTGAGATTCACCCGTCACATCTGGCGCGGACGTTTCGCCGATACCATCACTGTTCGATTGGCGAATATGTGCGCCGGCTTCGCGTAGAATATGCCGCGCGAGAAATTCTTAAATCCGATTCGCCGCTCGCTGACATCGCAGTCGCGGCAGGCTTTAGCGATCAAAGCCATCTAACTCACGAATTCAAACGACAACTGCAAACAACTCCCGCCGAATACAAAAAAAACTATGCCCGCAATTCCGTTACAAAAAAGCGCTAATCTTTCAAGAATCGGCGACAATTTATTGTTAAAGTCTTAACCGTCACTCGCCGCTTCCCGACCGATTCCGAGCGGAGATGATTTTTGTTACGCGAAATTTGTTTTGTATGCAAAAGCCGTTGAAGAAAATTTATGTGTATTGATGATAAATGTGACGCGCCGGAAACCGATAAAGAACTTAGCCGTCGTTCATTCCTTGCAGGCTCGACCGCCGCTCTGGTCGGTGTCGTAATGGGTTCAGAAATTCTTGCGCAGCAAACGATTCAGCCTCCGACAAAAGCGCTTGAAGACCCGAATATCGTTCAAGGGTTTGTTTCCTTCAAAAGCGGCGCGGAGATGATTCAAGGTTATCAGGCTCGTCCCAAGACCGCTGGAAAACGCGGCGCCGTTGTCGTCCTTCACGGGAATCTCGGCATCCCTGAAGACCATCGCTACACTGCCGCACAGCTTGCTCAAGCGGGTTTCGCAGCGCTCGCGGTCAAGCGGTTTTCCCGCGCGCCGGAACTCACAATTGAAGAGCTAAATCAATCCGACAGAAGTGACCGCCGTTATTTGAGCGGAAAATTTAACAGGCAGGAACTCTCAGATGCGCAAGCGGCGATTGATTATCTCAAATCGCAATCTTTTGTCAGACGCGGCAAAATCGGGATGGTCGGTTTCTGCGGCGGCGGTTATCAAAGCCTGTTACTGGCGACCGAATCAAAAGACGTGAAAGCCGTGGTTGCTTTTTACGCGCCGCCGATAATCGCCGAGCAATATCAAGTTGCCGAAGACCCAAAACCGAACTTGATGGATGTGGTAAGCAAAATAAAAGTTCCGGTTCAAGGTCATTACGGAACCGCAGATACAGCCGTTCCCGTCGCGGACGTTAAAAAATTCGAGCAAGCGTTACAAAAACAAGGCACACCCGCTGAAATCTTTTTTTACGAAGGGGCGAGACACGCATTTTGCGATTACACGCGGCGCAATTACGATGCGGAAGCCGCTGCGCTCGCTAAAAGCCGTATGTTCGAGTTTCTGAAGCGGCGGCTAAAATAAGTATGGACTGTTTATCAAAATCTTTAGCGAAAATAAAAATGAAAAAACAATTACCCGCTGTTATCTTTGCTTTGTTTTTTTTAAGCGCGAATATGCTCGCGGCTTTCGCTCAGGATGAGGAAACGATTCGCAATGAATTGGACGCTCAATATAAAAAACTAGCGGAAGCGCACGACAGAAAAGACCTGAAAACCATTACCGGCTTAAAAACGGCGGATTTTCACGCATTTTTTACCGATGGCAGAATCGGCGATGTCAAAACGATGGAGCAGCACACCAAACGTTTTATTGAAAACAACCTGCCTCCTTTCAATATCAGAAACACAATTCAAAAGTTAATTGTTTCGGAAAACAAGCTCATAGCCGTGGTCGAAGTTTTTCAGGAAGCCGCAAGATTCCGCGAGCTGGCGGGGAAACGCCGGAAACTGGAAACCAGCGTTGTACAGCGTGAAACCTGGTCGAAAACGCCGGAAGGCTGGAAGCTCAAATTGGTTGACAACGTTCGAGACCAAAAAAGCTTTGTTGACGGAAAAAGAGTTGATCCGTCAAAGCCTTACAATCCCGATGATCCGCCGTATAATCCTGACGAAACGAAAAAACCTTGATTGGAGAAGTAATTTTATTATGAAAAGACCGCTATTTATTCTTTCTGTTTTGACCCTCACAAAAAATATATTGGTATTACTAATAGTTTTTTTGCCGAGCTTAGCGTTTGCACAAACCAGGCAGCTCTCCCAAACGAAATCCATGTCAGCAGTCGTCGCGTCCAAAGAGCCGCGCTTATCAAAAGGCAGACAAAAAATTGATACGCCTCGCGCTAAAAGCAAGGAATTGATTGCTCAATTAGAAAAAAGCATTCCGCAATTAATGAAAGACGGCGAGGTTCCGGGACTTTCGATAGCAATCATTAAAGATGCGAAAATCCTCTGGCAGCAAAGTTTCGGAGTCGCCAATTCCGCAACAAAACAGCCGGTCGCTGAAAACACCGTTTTTGAAGCCGCAAGCTTGAGCAAGCCGGTTTTCGCTTATGCCGTTTTGAAATTGGTTGAAAAAGGCAAGCTCGATTTGGATGTGCCGCTCGTCAAATATCTTCCGAAACCTTATCTCGAAACGGACGAGCGAGCCAATCTAATTACGGCTCGGATGGTTTTAAGTCACACGACGGGTTTTCCGAATTGGGCGATGGGACAACCGCTCAAAACGCAATTTAATCCCGGCGAAAGATTTAGCTATTCGGGCGAAGGCTTTGTTTATTTGCAAAAGGTCGTTGAGCATTTGACCGGGCAGCCGCTCAACGCAGTAATGCAAAAAGAAGTTTTCGAGCCGCTTGGAATGCCGGACAGCAGTTTTGTCTGGATGGATAAATACGAAACACTGAAAGCGACCGGACACAATTCTGTTGGCGCGGCGAAACCGCTCAGAAAATACTCCGAAGCAATCGCTGCGGGAAGCCTTCATACGACGACAGCCGATTACGCCAAATTTGTCATTGCCGTGATGAAAGGTGCGGGACTCAAAAAGGAAACTTTCAAGCAAATGCTCAATCAGCAAACCAAGGTTGACGAAGGCTGTTCCAATTGCCTCGCCAGAAAACCGACGGGAAAGCTGTCCGACTCGATTTTCTGGGGACTCGGCTGGGGATTACAGCAAACCGCAGACGGAAAATCGTTTTGGCATTGGGGCGACAATAACGGCGACACGCATTGCTTCGTCATTGCTTCGGAAAAACAAAAGTCTGGCGTTTTAATCTTTACCGACAGCGGCAATGGTCATTCAATAATTCCCGCGATTGTCGAACAAGTGATGGGCAGAAAACAACCGCTCACGGCTTGGATAAATTACGAACCGTATAATTCTCCGGCTAAAAATTTATTGCGGACTATTTTGTCCGAAGGCATTGAAGCCCCGCTCAAGCGTTATCTCGAAGAAAGAACCAAAGAAGAAGCAAAGCGTTTGAACGAAGTGCAGATAAACGCGCTCGGTTACGCATTGCTGGAAAGAAAAAGAACGGCGGAAGCAATCGAAGTTTTTAAGTTAAACATCGCCGATTTCCCTAATTCGGGAAATACCTACGACAGTTTAGCTGAAACTTATCTGGGAATCGGTGAAAAAGAACTTGCCCTCAAATTTTATAAAAAAGCATTGGAAGTTGAGCCTAATTATCCGAATGTGAAAGCTGCGGCTGAAGCCGTGAAGAAACTCGAAGCAGATTCAAAGCCCAATTGAGTCAAATGATCAAAACTGAGACTAAGAGGTCTTAATCTTCCAAGACTTCTACCAAAAAAAACGGATGTTCATCGTTCCTGTATAAATATCTGGTTTTTATAGTTATCCATTTTTGAAATGAGTTCTAAAATGTTTATATACAAAGCAAAACTTATATCAGCAATTGCTTTCCTGATAGCAGCGTCGGCTATTGGCGGAGAAATTTATGCTCAAAAATCGCCTCTCTGGAATGAGCTTGAAGCCGGCGCATATTCTGTAGGCTTTCAGGTTATTTACAAATACGATTACTCAAGAACTTGGAAACAGAAAAGTGGTAATGACGGGCAATTGGGATTCAGCACAAACGCAAGACCCGTCCGCATCAGCGTTTGGTATCCGGCGCAGAAACTATCCGTTCCTCAAAAAGTTTTTTATCGAGATTACGTTTTCTACAAGACTGCCAATGAGGATTTCAAGCAAGCCAACAAATTGCTTGAAGAACGAGATGAGAGCAGTCTGCGCCACATTCTAAAAAACTCCGAGCAAGTTTTTAATCAGTTGATGGCGACGCCGATGGCGGCTTCGTTTAATGCCCTGCACGCCAAAGGCAATTTCCCTCTCGTCGTTTATTCGAGCGGACTTAACGATATTTCATCATCAAACGTCGTTTTGTATGAATATCTAGCGAGTAAGGGTTACGTTGTTGTGACAGTTCCGCAGCTTGGGACGAGTTCGGAAATAGTTAATCTCGGAATCAATCCGATTGACCTTGAAACTCAGACAAGAGATTTGGAATTTGCGCTCGGCGCGATGCATGATTTTCCGAATGTTGACCGCAATAAATTAGCTGTTGCAGGACA
This sequence comes from Pyrinomonadaceae bacterium, assembly GCA_036400075.1. Lineage (GTDB taxonomy): Bacteria > Acidobacteriota > Blastocatellia > Pyrinomonadales > Pyrinomonadaceae > JALZCH01. Next base: position 67,256 of record DASWLV010000002.1, on the reverse strand, counting down.
CAGCATGGGCGGCGTGGCTGCGTTAATTCTGCAAATGCGAAACACGGAAGTTGATGCGGTCATCGGTCTCGACGCTTCTTACGGGGCGAAATCACTTACACATACGTTGACTCAATCGCCTTATTATCAATCGGAAAAGATGCAAATTCCTTTCCTGGATATGCGACGACCAAGCGACGAAGTTAATTTAAGCGCGGTTGAAGCATTCAGATATTCTGACAGATATTTCCTCGGGTTTCCCGGAATTTTTCACGGAGATTTCACCACCTTTCCAATGATTGCTTTGCGGTTTCCAACCGATATTCAAGATCGAACTGCGGAAACCGCCGCTCGCGGTTATGAAGCGGTTTGCCGTTACGCGCTCAATTTTCTAAACGCTTATCTCAAGCGAGATTCGAGCGGTTTGAGATTTATCGGCAATCAACCGGAAGCAAACGGAATTCCGACAAATGTTGTTAAATATGAATTTCGCAAAGGCTTGCAGCCTCCGCCGACCGAACGGGAATTTGCCGAAATCGTTGTCCGAGATGGTTTGCCGAAAGCAATTGAGTTGTACCGAAAATTCAAGTCGCAAGAACCCGAGCAGCGGATTATCAACGAAAACATTTTGAACCTTTTGGGCTATGGTTTAATCGGAAGCGGGCAATTGGCGCAAGCCGTCAATGTTTTCAGATTAAATATCGAAGCGCATCCGACATCGGCAAACGCTTACGACAGTCTGGCAGAGACTTATTTAAGAATTGGAGAAAAAGAGCTTGCGCTCAAATTTTATAAAAAAGCATTAGAGGTAAATCCGAATTATCCGAATGCGAAAGCTGCGAAAGATGTAGTGAAGAAACTCGAAGCTGAATTAAAGCCAAATTGAATCAATAATTAAAATGGATGGCAAAAAAGTTTCTTTCGAGTCCTGCTTACAGGCAGGACTCGAAAGAAACTTTTTTTGATAGCTGCCGGAAAACAAGCAAATTAATAGCTGCCCGGTTTTGTTTCTTTTTTCGCCGGACTGGTTTGCGCGTTGGCGTTTGTTGAGTTTTTATTTTGATTTGAATCTGTCTTGCCGCTCGATTCCATCGGATAACCGGCGTTTTCCCAAGCCTGGGTTCCGCCGACGAGAGCCGCCGCATTCGTGATTCCTTTTTCGTTCAAGATTTGCACCGCACGGGCGCTGGTATGCTCGTTTGGTCAGGAACAATACGCGATAATTTGTTTATCCTTCGGAACTTCCGTATAGCGCGTTTGAAATTGTTCCGCCTGAATATTTAAAGCGCCTTTGATGTGTTTGGCTTCGTAAGAAGCGGCGGCGCGCGTGTCAACAAAAACGGCGTTGCCGCTGTCAAAAGCCTTTTTCGCATCGGCGATTGAAATTCTGGCTGTGTTGTCTTCGGAATGCCCGTGTCCGTCGTCCGTGGAATGTCCGGCGGCAGCGGTATTTCCCGCTTGATTCGCACTGGCGGTGGAATTCGTGATCTGAGCTTGCTGCCGATTGGATTGCTGGGCGGCAGAATTACAGGCTGTCAAAACAGCCGCTCCAAGCGTCACAATCGCCAACAACGACAATATATATCGCATCTTTACCTCCATCATTATCAAAACTTTTCTTGTAAAACTTTATCAACAAACGTTGGCGATGCAAAGCTCTTCTTCCGGTTTTTCCAATGGAATCGGGTATTTTGCAGTCCAACAGGCGACGCAGCCCGCGTCCTGTTCGATTCCCGTCGCTTCGATCATACCTTCGAGCGAAAGATAAGCGAGCGAATCGGCTTTGACGTATTCGCGGACTTGTTCGACCGTAAAATTCGCCGCAATCAATTCATCCGTGTGCGGCGTGTCAACGCCGTAATAACAAGGGCTGATCGTCGGCGGACACGAGATTCGCAGATGAACTTCCGTCGCGCCGGCTTCGCGCACCATTTGGACGATTTTTTTCGAAGTCGTTCCGCGCACAATCGAATCGTCAACCAAAACGACGCGCCTGCCTTCAATTAAACTTTTAATCGGATTCAATTTCATTCTCACGCCGAGAGAGCGAATTGCCTGTGTCGGCTCGATAAACGTGCGCCCGATGTAATGATTGCGAATAATCGCCTGACGATAATTGATTCCCGATTGTCTGGCAAAACCGATTGCCGCCGCGACGCCCGAATCCGGGACGGGAACGACCAAATCAGCCGAAACAGGATGTTCTATAGCGAGCCGTTTACCCATTTTGTGGCGCGATTCGTTGACCGAACGCCCGAAGACTACCGAATCGGGACGCGAAAAATAAACGTGTTCAAAAATGCACTGCGCCGGTTCGCGTTTTTCCAGCGGAAACGACGAATTTAACCCGTTTTTATCAATCACCAGAATCTCGCCCGGCGCAACGTCGCGCACATATTCGGCGTCAATCAAATCAAAGGCACAGGTTTCCGAAGCGACGCACCAAGCCGTGCCCAATTTTCCCAGAGCGAGCGGGCGAAAACCGCGCGGATCGCGCACCGCAATCAAACATTCGGGCGTTAAAAACAGCAAAGAAAACGCGCCTTCGGTTTCCCGTAAAACATTTGTAATAGCTTCGTTCGTCGTCCGCGCCCCCATCCGGGCGACATTGTGCAAAATCGTTTCGGTATCTGAGGTTGAAGAAAAAATCGCTCCGGCGTATTCGAGCCGCTCTCTTTCGCTTTTCGCAAACGGCAGATTTCCGTTGTGACAAACGGCTATTTTTCCGTGCTGGCAAGTCACGGAAAAGGGCTGAACTTCCCGAATCGTATTTGCCCCGGCGGTCGAATATCGCGTGTGACCGATTGCCGCCGCGCCGGGCAGATTTTTGATGTTGTTTTCGTTAAAAACTTCCGACACCAAACCGATTCCGCGAAGCTGATGAAGCTCCGCCCCGTCGGTCGAAACAATTCCTGCGGCTTCCTGCCCGCGATGCTGCAAAGCGAACAGCCCAAGTTCGGTCAAATGCGCCGCCTGCTCGTGTCCGAAAACACCGAAAATGCCGCATTCTTCTCTTAATTTGTCAGAAAAAACTTCCGTCACTTAATTAGCTTAACAAAATTAATCAGCGGGCAAAATGACGCCCCGACATTCGCCAAAGCCGATGCGGCGGAAGCCCTCGCGCTCGGCATAGCCGCGCATAATGATTTCGTCGCCGTCTTCGAGAAAGCGGCGCTGCTCGCCCGAAGGCAGTTCAACGGGTTCTTTGCCGCGCCATGTTAATTCCAATAAACAGCCGCGTTCTGATTTTTCGCGCCCGGAAACTGTGCCGGTCGCAATCAAATCGCCGGTTTGCAGATTGCAGCCGTTTGAAGCGTGATGCGCGAGCATCTGCCTGATTGTCCAGTACAAATCGCGCATATTCGACCGGGAAAGCAAAAACGGCTCGATGTTTTCAGCGCGCATCTTTTCGGTTTGAATCAGAACTTCCAAATTTATGTCCAAACCGCCGCGCTTTTGGTTTTCTTCCGAATGCAGATATTCGAGCGGCTGCGGATCGCCTTCCGGTCGCTCAAACGCCGAAGTGCGAAACGGCGCGAGCGCTTCCATTGTGACGACAAACGGTGAAATCGAAGTGGCAAAGTTTTTTGCCAGAAACGGTCCGAGCGGCTGATATTCCCAAGCCTGAATATCGCGCGCCGACCAATCGTTGACGAGGCATAAACCGAAAATATGTTCTTCCGCCTGTTCAATCGAAACGGGTTCGCCGAGTTCGTTTGATTTGCCGATGAAAAATCCGACTTCCATTTCGTAATCGAGATTTTTGCAGGGAATGAAAACCGGCGGCGCGTCCGCATCCGCGCGGTTCTGACCTTTCGGGCGCTTTATTTCCGTTCCGCTGATGACGATTGATGACGCGCGCCCGTGATAACCAATCGGAACGTATTTGTAATTCGGCAAGAGAGGATTGTCGGGGCGAAACATCGAGCCGACGTTTGTCGCGTGAAAAATCGAACAATAGAAATCGGTGTAATCGGCGATGTGCGCGGGCATCCAAAATTCGGCTTCGGCGAGCGGAATCAAGTTTCTGTCCACTGTTTTGCGCGTTTTCTCGTCCGCCGTTTCAGCCAAAATCGCAACCAATTGTTTGCGAAAAGCTGCGCGAATTTCAGGTTTTTTCCGCATCACGGCGTGGTCGAGACAATATTCGTCCGCCGCGCACGCAATTCTCAAACTGTCGTCCTCAAAAAGTCCGGCTTGATAGCAGGGATAAACGTCAAGAACGAAATCACCGACGGCGACGCCGATTCTGACATCTTCATAAGTTTCAGCGCGCCGGAACACGCAAAAAGGCAAATTCTGAATCGGAAAATCTGTTTCGGGCGAGTTGGCGGATTCAATCCAGCTTTTTAAATTAACGTCGTGCGTTTCGTTGATTTCGTAAATCATAAAAAAATAATAGACCGCAGATGACACGGATTAAGCAGATTTTGGCAGATAAAACTGAAAAAAGAAATCTGAGATTAACTGTTAAATCCGCATTATCCGCAGTCTGTTCGAATTCTATAAAAGTCCAAGCTGCCGTAAATCTTCGATTGGCTCAATGAATGAACAAGAGCCGAACGAAATTGCATTTCGCTCGCGCATCAATCGAATTTGCTCTATCTCGACGCGGTTTCCGCTCCAGCTTAAGCCTTCGTCATCAAATTCAAATTGGCTCGCATCCCGTTCGGTCGTCAAGCGATTGATAAACGGCGCGTTTAAGTTTTGACGCAAAAAAGCCGCCGCCAAAAAGACGTTTAAAAAACCGTGCATCATTCCCTGCGCGGCGTTTTCCTCGTAAGTCAAAGCGCGCTGGCAGCGCAAAGGATGATGCAGACCGGCGGTGGCTTTAAACGGCACGTTTGCGGCGATGCAGACGCGCAAAAATTTGACGATTTCATCAACGGGCGGAAACGCATCCTGTGTAACGCCGCCAGTGCGCACCTTGGCGCGGAGACGGCTGATAGCAACCGCCGCAACAAATTCATTAATGCGGAGCTTGAGGGGAATCTCAAAATAAGTCGTGAGATTGCCGGACAAAAGTTTTTTCGCGGCATAAATCTCTTCGGGATCAACGGCTTTGATTTCGAGTGTGTCAATCGCCGCTTGCCCGGCTTGCGCCGCATTAAATTCTTCTATTTTTTGTAAATCTTCCGCCAGACTTTCACCGGCGAGCGCGCTCAGACGCCAAACGGTTTCGCCGTCCATAAACTTACGGGCGTTTTCGCCGAATTCTTCGAGCCTGGAAACCGGACAAACGAACCTGCCGAGCATCCAGCGATGTTCGCCATTCAAATATTCGGCATAGTTTTCGACCGCTTGCCGCATCGGCAAAGCGGAAGGCGGAAACAAACCGGCGTAATCAACAATTTCGGACAAAAGGACGCGGAGAGACTGCTTGATATTTTCACTCATCGGCAAAGACGATTCCAAATGCAATAAATTCCAGGAGAATCAAATCTCTCTAAATTTGGCTTAATTCCGATTAAAATTCAAGAAGTTAAACTTTAAAATTTTTCGGTAAATCCTGCCACACTTTAAAATAATCGGTTTGCAGCAGCGCTTCGGTTTCGAGCGCAAAGCGCGTGGGGCGCAGAACGTACCGCGTTTCAAACATAAACGCGAGCGTGTCGGTTAATTTTTGCGGTTTCAAATCGGCGTTGGAGGCTTTTTCAAACGCTTCGCGGTCGGGTCCGTGCGCCGACATCTGATTGTGCAGCGAGCCGCCGCCCGGCACAAATCCTTCTTCTTTGGCGTCGTAAGCGCCGTAAATCAAACCCATATATTCACTCATCGTGTTGCGGTGATACCACGGCGGGCGAAAAGTGTTTTCCGCCACGAGCCAGCGATCAGGGAAAATCACAAAATCCAGATTTGCCACGCCGGTTTCGTGTGAAGGCGAAGTTAAAACCGTGAAAATCGAAGGGTCTGGATGATCGAACGAAACCGAGCCGATAGTGTTAAATCGGCGCAAATTGTATTTGTACGGGGCATAATTGCCGTGCCACGCAACGACATCGAGCGGCGAATGCCCGATTTCGCAGGCGAACAGATTGCCGCCGAACTTGCAAACCATTTCAAACGCGCCTTCGCGATCTTCAAACCAAGCGGCGGGCGCTTCAAAATCGCGCGGATTCGCTAAACCGTTCGCGCCAATCGGACCTAAATCCGGCAGACGCAGCAGCGAGCCGTAATTTTCGCAAATATAGCCGCGCGCTTCGCCGTCCGGCAGTTCAATGCGAAATTTCAAACCGCGCGGCAAAACGGCGACTTCGCCCGCTGAGACTTCGACGATTCCGCATTCGGTCAGAATCTCAAGACGACCTTTTTCCGGCACGACGAGCATTTCGCCGTCGGCATTGTAGAAAAACCGCTCTCGCATCGGTTTGTTCGCGCGAAAAATGTGAACCGCAATTCCCGCTTGCGCGAAAAGATCGCCGCAGCCCGCAATCGTCGTTAAACCGTCAACAAAATCGGTTTCTTCCCTCTGCATCGGCAGCGGATTCCAGCGCAATTGATTCGGCGTCGTCACGGCTTCGTCAAACGGCGCGGAACGCAGCAAATTGTTGTCAATCTGCCGAAACGGTTTATGCATCACCGACGGGCGAATGCGATAAAACCAGGCGCGTTTGTTCAAAAGGCGCGGCGTCGTAAACGAAGTGCCGGAAAACTGCTCGGCGTAAAGCCCAAATGCCGGTTTCTGCGGCGAATTTTGTCCGACGGGCAACGCGCCCGCAATCGCTTCGGTCGCAAACTCATTGCCGAAGCCGCTGTTGTAACGATATTCAATCGGTGCCGGTGCGCTCATATTTCAAAAATTTTAGCCACGAAATTTCACGAAAAAGCACGAACAAAAAAGAATTCAAATTTATCTTTTATATTTTCGTGACTTTTCGTGTTTGTTCGTGGCTAATAATATTACAAATTCCCGCGTTTCGCTTGCTCTTCTTCGATTGAAACGAACAGAGCTTTGAAATTGCCTTTGCCGAAGCCTTTGCAGCCTTTTCGCTGCAAAATTTCGTAGAAAACCGTCGGGCGGTCTTCGACCGGCTTGGTGAAAATTTGCAATAAATATCCTTCTTCGTCGCGGTCAACGAGAATTCCGAGCCGTTTCAAATCTTCGATATTTTCGTCAATCTCGCCGATGCGCGCCGGGATTTCGTCGTAATAAGTGTCCGGCACGCGCAAAAATTCGATGCCGTTTGCCTGTAATTTCTCGACCGTCTGCAAAATATCTTTGCAGAGCAGCGCGACGTGCTGGACGCCCGGTGTTTTGTAATAATCAAGATATTCTTCAATCTGGCTTTTGCGTTTCCCCGCCGCCGGTTCGTTAATCGGAAACTTGATGTTATGTCCGCCGTCGCTCATCACGATTGACATCAGCGCCGAATATTCGGTCGAAATGTCTTTGTCGTCAAACGTGATATAACGCTGAAAGCCCATCACATCGCGGTAAAAATCGCACCAGTAATTCATTTTGCCCAACTCGACGTTGCCAACCATATGGTCAACCAAAACAACGCCGACCGGCTCGCCTTCGACCTTTTGTTCGACAAAACCGGGCAAAAACGGTCCCGAATAATTTTTGTACGAGATAAACGAGTGAATCGTATCGCCGTAAGTGTGAATTGCAGCGCGGCGAACGGTGCCGAAATCGTCGGAAACATCGTGCGGAGGCATAAAACTGCGCGCGCCGCGCTTTATCGCTTCGTTAAAAGCCGCATCGGCGTCTTCGACCTGAAAAGCAATATCGCGCACCCCGTCGCCGTGCTGCTTTATATGCTCCGACGCGGGATGTTCGGGCGCAAGCGGAGTCGAAAGGATAAAGTTGACGCGGTTTTGCGTCAAAACATACGAACTCATTTCGCGGTTGCCCGTCTCCAAACCCGCATAAGCCGAGCGCGAAAAACCGAATGCCTTGCGATAATAAAACTCGGCTTGCTTCGCATTGCCAACGTAAAACTCAACGTGATGAATCTTTTTCAAACCTAAAGGATTTTGTTCTGCCATAACGCCTCTCAATTATTTATCGAAAATTTAAATTTACTGTTTTGTAGTGCAACGAATCAATTCCGCTATTTTTTCCGAAAACTTTCAATGTATTTTCGCGTTACGTCTTTCAAATAAGCATAAGACGGAATGACGTACAAAATCGGCTGCATATCCGAGTAATCGTAAGGCGTGTTGATAACTCGCTCCAAATCAAACGGGCGGCGCTCGACGTTATCGGTAAAAGCGTTTTCCAATTCGCCAAAGCTCGACAACAAGCCTGCGCCGAAAGCCCGCGTTTCGCCGTCTTCTTCAATTAAACCGAATTCGACCGTGAACCAGTAAAGACGCCCAAGCTCTTCCAGTTGCTGATCGGTACAAACGCGCGCGCCGTGTCCGATGAATTGCGAAAAATCCGCAAAATCGCGGTTGGCAAACATCGGAATATGCCCGATTGATTCGTGAACGATGTCGGGTTCGGGCGTATATTCCGGGCGCGAATGATGGCGGATGTATTGCGTGCAAAGCATTGTTCTATAAGAAAGCCAGCTTAAAAATCCGCGCGTTTCGACCAAGCCTTCAATCGGCGCAAGGCGAAAGCCGGAGAGCGCGCCGAGTTTTTTATTTAATTCGGAAAGCTGCGGAATACGTTCGTTGGAGATGCCTAATTTCTTTTTCGCTTCGAGATAAAGGCGCGAAGCGCGGCGATGCTGTAATTCTTCGAGCTTGTTTGAAACGTGCCGCCAGACGTTTTGCTCGCGTTCATCGTAATTAACATCGGTTATCACACCGGTTTCGCGGAATTTTTTGGCGAGCGAAGCGATATAATTCCGGCGTTCGAGATATTCCTCGTCGCTTGCGCCCGGATGATCGAGATGAAGTTGATTGATGTTTTCAAACTTCATATCACGAAATTCGGGCATTTTTTCGGCGGTCGAATTATCAAAAGTAAAATCCGGTTCGGCAGCTGTCGCCGCGGGGGTTTCGTTCAACATAATCGGCTTTCTCCTTGTTTGAGCAAAATTTCTGCTAATTTTAAATTTTACTCTCAACCCGTTTGATGCTAAATAACTTCTGTAAGTTTTTCATCGTCATCGGCATTAGATTTTAAGTTAATTTATAAAAATGACTTTAGAAACTGAAAAACTGCTGGACAAAATCGGTTGGAGCATTTTGCGCGAATTGCAGGAAGACGCGCGGCTCTCTTATGCGGAGCTTGGCAGGCGAGTCGGTTTGACCACTCCGGCGGTGATTGAAAGAGTGAAAAAACTCGAAGAATCTGGAATCATTAATGGCTATCGCGCCGAAATAAATCCCGCGAAAATCGGGCTGCCGATTCTGGCGTTTATCCGTATGAGCATCACGGGCGTTGATTTCGCGCACATTATCGAAGTCGCGGAAAATTCGACCGCAGTTTTAGAATGTCACAGAGGAACGGGCGGCGATTCTTTTATTATGAAAGTCGCGGTCGCGGACGTTGAGCATCTGCAAAAAGTGATTGACGAACTGATTCCTTACGGCGTGACAACGACTTCGATTGTTCTTTCTTCGCCCGTCACGCGCCGCGTCATCGAGCGGGCTAAACCGGAATAAGTAATAAGTAATAAGTAATCAGTAATCAGTAACAAGTAATCGCTTTTTAACTTATTACTTATTACTTATTACTTATTACTCTAATCGAAATGCGCTTCTTCAAAACGGTCAAGCTCTAAGTCAGCCCATGAAGCCGGATCGTCGAGCGATTCGAGATGAGTAAAGACAACCGCGTTTTTGATCGCAGCGCGGATGTCGTTTTCGATTTGCTCGCAGAGTTGATGACCGCGCGTCACCGTCCATTCGCCCGGAACGACGACGTGCAGGCTGATAAATCTGCGGACGCCGGATTCTCTGGTTCGCAGCGCGTGGTACTCGATTCCCTCGTTTTTGACGTATTTTTCCAGCACTTCTGTAATCGTCTTTTTCTCTTTCGGCGCAACCGCCGCGTCCATCAAACCGTTTGCCGAGCGCCGCATTAATTGAAATCCCGTCCAGGTAATATTAACGGCAACCAGAAGCGCGATAATCGGATCGAGAACAAACCAGCCGGTGACGGAAACGAGAAAAACGCCGGTGATTACGCCGACCGAAGTCCAAACGTCGGTCATCAAATGCCGCCCGTCCGATTCAAGCGTGATTGAACGATGCTCGCGTCCGGCACGAATTAAAACGAATCCGACAAATAAATTGATGATTGAGGCAACTGCAGACACAGCCAAACCGATTCCGACGGCTTCGAGCGGATGCGGAGCGAAAAGCCGCTGAACCGAAGTCCAGCCGATGGCGAAGGCGGCGATGAGAATCAGAGTTCCTTCGATTCCGCTGGCGAAATATTCGGCTTTGTCGTGCCCGAAAGCGTGTTCCTCGTCCGGCGGCGCGGCAGCCGCGCGGAGCATCAATAACGCGATAATTCCCGCCGCCAGATTGATCAAAGATTCGAGCGCGTCCGACAACAAACCGATTGAATTGGTCAGATAATACGCCGCCAATTTTAAGGCGATGGTCAAAGATGCGGCTAAAATCGAAAGCCACGCATATTTGGTCAGATTTTCGCGCTTCATTAAGAGTATTATTAAACTCTACTGCATTATATTGGATTTATGAAATACGCTTTAGGATTGTTTTTCTTTCTGTTTTTCGCTGCCGCGTGCGTTGCGCAAAACACTAACGAAGTTTGCGATTTGAAATCGAACGGCTCGCCCGCTTTGTTTAATCTGCGGCTCGGAATGTCGCCCGAAGATGTTCAAACCGTTTTTGGGCGCAATTTAAAAATTAAAATCAAGAAAAACGGCAATAAAGTGTTTTTTCAAAATTTCATCAAGGAGCCTGCGCCGCCCGTTTTAAGCGGTGTCCGCGCTTTGTATCTCAGATTTTTCGACCGCCGACTTTACGCCATCGAGGTTTTTCTTGAAGACAAACCTGAAATAAAAACCGTCGAGGATTTTACCCGTTATCTTTCGGCGACTTTAAATTTTCCAAACTCCTGGCGTGACGAACGCGGCAAACAAACAATAAATTGCGCGGGTTTTACCGTCATCGCCGACAAAATCTTAAACCCGCGTGTCCAATTAATTGACGACGCAACCAATGCTAAAGCCGAAGAATTTTTACTGGAACAGACGAAGAAAAATTAAATTCTTACCAAATCGAAGCGATTGCAGCTTCGTCAAATTCAATCGAATCGGTATTGGGCAAAATGTGGACGATTCGCGTTGCGCCTTTGGCTTTTAAGAGCGGAGACAGCAAACCGACGCGGTGACAATTCGCTCGCGGCTGTTTGTGATTTGTCAGCGGCTGCGATTCGGAGCACATAATCGCTGTTTTAACATCGGCTGCAAGTTCTAAAATCCGCTCGATCCCGCCAGCTAAATCTTCCGGCTTCGCAATGGTTTTTCCACCCGTTTCAGGAAGATGTTCGTAACCAATGCCGTTTTTCCTCAATTCTTCAGCCAAAACCGCGCCGTTAAACTGCACCCAGCGCGAACGCGCCGCGCTGCGAACATCACACAGAAACGCGATTTCGTATTTTTGCAAAAGCGCCAGAAAATCAGCGAAAGCGTGTCGCCCGTGACCGATTGTATAGACGGTTATCGAATTATTTTCCATTCTTTTTCGCGTTCTGTTTTTCCGGCACTGTCCAGAGATAAACCGTGCGATACAGATTTTTCCAGGGAACTCTGACCGATTGTTCGGGCTGCCAATCGCCCATCCGAAAATCGTGCGAAACGATTCGAGAGCCGGGACGCAATTCTCTTAAAAGTTTCGGGAGCAAGCGTTCGTTCAAACTATCGGACAAATAAAGCGTGACGACCGTTGCATGGCGCAAATTCAGACGAAACAAATCGGCGTGGACAAAACGCGCCAGCTTTTCCAAGCCTTCGTCTTTTGCGCGTTTATTTGCTTCTTCGACCAGATGCGGTTTGATTTCCACACCGATTGCGCGAACGCCGTATTTGCGCGCGGCTTCAAAGACAACTCGCCCGTCACCGCTGCCCAAATCGTATAAAACGTCGCCCTTTTTCAAATTCGCCAGCCGCAGCATTTCCGCGACGGTTTCCATCGGCGTCGGAATCGAAGCGACTTCGATAAACGTCCGCTTTCGCCGTATTTTTCGTTTTATTTGGCGTTTTGCAATCGCGTTTTGTTTGCGGCGGTTGAAAGAACGTTTTTTAACTTGCGCGAAGGCATTCGACTCGGCTGCAAACGAAAACGCCAGCGCCGCCAGCAAAACGATTTTAATTACTTTTCCCCACATTGTTTTTCCGAATTGTCTGTGTTTTTGCCGAAAAACTCAAAAGGCGACGAAAAATCCGCCGCCTTTTGAGTTTATTCTGTTGCCCGCGCTTTATCTCAATGCCGACTGCATTTTTTCGAGTGCGCCCTGCAAAACCGAATCTTCGCGGGCGATGCACAAGCGCATATAAGAATCCCAATCGTCCGTATCGGCAAACGCGCTGCCCGGAACTGCGGCGACGCCCGCTTTTTCCATCAACATTTCGTTAAATTTAAGCGCGTCGTCAAACTGTTCGGGTATTCGCGCCCAGATGTAGAAAGCCGACCCGGAATTGTAAATTTCAAATCCAAGCTCGCGTAAAACTTGCGACGCGAAATGCCGTTTTTCGTCAAATTTTTGACGCAAGCGGTTGTAATAATCGGCATCAGCCATCAAGACTTTGGAAAGAGCCGTTTGCAGCGGCGTAGCGGCGCAAACATAAATCACGTTGGTCGCATTATTCAAAGGCGCAACGATTTTGCCGTCGCCGTAAGCGTAACCGAGCCGCCAGCCGGAGATGTTCCACGACTTTGAAAACGAATTGACCGTGATCGTCCGCTCCCACATTTCGGGCAGCGACGCGATTGAAACGTGCGGCTGCTCGCCCGTCACGTAATGCTCGTAAACTTCGTCGGAAACGCAGAGCAAATCAAGATCTTTGCAGATTTCGGCAATTCCTTCAAGCTCGGTCGTCGTCATCACTTTCCCGCTCGGATTTGCGGGCGTGCAAACGATGATTACTTTTAAAGGAAACTCGCTGCGATCTTTTAATTCAAGACAGCGCGACCGCAAAGCATCTTTATCAAAACTCAAATCCGGCTGTAAATTAAACGTTTCGGTTTTGCCGCCGAATCTCTCGATAATTATTCGATGATACGGATAATACGGCTCGAACACGAGCGCCGATTTGTCTTTTAAATAAGTTTGCGCGATAGCGACGAGCGCGCCCGTTCCTCCAGGCGTGATTAATAATTCAAGCTGTTTCGCTTCAACGTCAACTTCTAAATTGTTGTAAGCTTTAATTTTCTCGGCAACGGCTCGTCTCAATTCCTCGACGCCTTCCGCCGCGCCGTAATGATTCTGGCTGGCGGCGATAATTCGGGCGGCTTCGGCGGCAAGCTGCGGGTCAATCGGCAATTCGGATTGCCCCTGCACAAGATTTCCGCTCGGCGGCACAAGGCGCGTAATCGCGCGAATATCCGGTTTAACTTTCATTTTAATCGCTTCTTTCGGCTGCATAATAATATTTAAACTAACATTTTTTAAAAGAAAAGGCTCGCGTTCACAGTAAAAAATTTGTTCGATAATTGTCAGCAGCATTTTGTACAAACGCAGGCTCAAAACCAATCAATTTCCAATTATCCTTTTAAGATTAGGAATGTAAGAGCGAGTTTGGAAATTAGAAAATGCGTGTCTGAAAGCCGGTTTTTACCACAGATGAACACGGATGAAATCTGATTTTCACTGATTTCATCTGTATTAATCATCCTCGCATCCGTGTTCATCTGTGGTAAAACCTTCCGTTTTCGCTTAATTGTCAATTTCTAAACACGCTCTAAGACTTTGTAAATAAAATAACACGTAATTTCAAATGCAAAATCCTAATTTCCGCGAGCGTTAAAACCGAGAGCTTTTTCGCAGTAAAACTTACTGGCTTTGATTTGTTTTCAACCATTCTGCTCGGAGCATAAAACTGCCGCCGGTTGCAACGCGCTCGCCGACGTTTAAGCCTTCCAAGACCGGATACATCCCGTTGCTTTCCGCTCCGACTCGCACCGGGCGCAACTCAAAAACATTCGGCTGCGCTGTTGCCACAAAAACAATCTGACGGTTATTGACGTTTTGCACGGCTGCCGTCGGCACGGCGGGCATCGTTCGCTCGGCGTCGCCGAGAGCGCCGAAAGCGACGCGGACGTACATTCCGATTTTCAAAAGATTGTTCGGATTTTCAAGCTCAACTCTTACCTGCGCCGTCCGCGTCGCTTCGTCGAGACGCGGGTCAATATAAGTCACCGTGCCGCGAAAAACGCGGTCTGGAAAAGCGTCACTCGTCACGCTTGCGCCGCTTCCCGTCCGCAGACGCGCCAAATCCTGTTCAAAAACCTGCGCGACAACCCAAATGCTCGACAGATTCGTGATTCTGGCAAGTTCCTTGTTCGCTTCGACGACTTCGCCGAGATTAACGGCGCGACTTGTCACCGTGCCTGAGACGGGCGCGGGAACGGCGATTTCGCCGGAGATTTGATTTGCCGAACGCAAAGCCGCGATTCGATTTGAAGACATCCCGAGCAGCAGCAATCTTTGACGCGAAGAAGCAAGCTGGGCTTCGGCATTTTTAAATTTTGTCGTCGCCCCTTCAAATTCGGCGCGGGCGACGGGATTTATTTCGAGTAATTGTTCGGCTCGTGCAAAACGGCGGCGCGATTCGGTTGCCTGCGCTTCGGCTGTTTTGAGTTTCGTCGTCGCCTGCTCGAATTCTTCACGGCTTTCGGCGCCGATTTTTAAAAGTTTTTCCGTGCGCTCATGATGGCGGTGATGCTCGTCCAATTCGGCTTCGGCAATTTGCATATCTCTGCGCGCCTGTTCAAGCTCGGTTCGCCCGGTTTGATTAATTCGGACGAGTTTTTCGGCGCGCTGTTGAGCAAGACGCGATTCGTTTAACTGTGCCAGCAAATTTAAATAATTCGATTGCGCTTCGGCAAATTCGTTGCTGAAAACGACTGCGACTGTTTGCCCGTTTTGGACGTTTTCGCCCGCCTGAATTCCAATTTGCCGGACAACTCCGCCGACCAGCGAAATCACGGGCGTTTCACGATAAGCGTTTGCCTGCACGGTGCCGTTCGCCAAAACTCCGACTTCCGCCGCATTGATTTGTTCGCCGACCGTTTCGATTTTAATATCGGCGTTTTTGAGCTGATCGGGTTCAATCGTAATGGTCTGTCCCGCAAACACCTGCTCGCTCGTCTCGGCAGTTTCAAAACTGCTTGAACGCGGCGCGGGAACGGGTTTTCCGGCTTGATTATTGCCGGAATTGGAAAAAGCCCAAATCAAAACGGCTGCGACCACGACGACAGCCAAAGCTATTGCGGCAAACAATAAGTTTTTCGATTTTCGCCGCCCGGTTTGCGCCGCTTTTTTGGTTTCTTCCGATTCGATTTCTTTAACAGTTTCTTCGCTCATTTGTTTGTTAATTCGGGCGCGTTTGCGGCGCGTAAAATTTCGATTCGCGCCAAATAAGTTTCAAGCTGCGCGTCAATAAATCCGCTTTCGGTTTCGATAAAACGGCGCTGTTCGGCGATGTAATCGAACAAAGGCTTTGCGCCGAGTTCGTAAATTTGCCGGACGACGCCCAGGTTTTCGGCGGCTTGCTCGCGAACGCCGACGCGATAAATCTGCGTTGCGCGCGCCGCGCTGTTAAAGCGAATGTAAGCGGCGGCGACTTCGCGGCGGATGGTTAATTCGCCGAACTGACGCCGGAGGCGCGCGGCTTCTTCTTCCGCAACGGCGGCGGCAATCATTCCCTGATTACGATTGTGAACCGGCAGATTGAGCGTCACGCCGAAAGTGAAAAAATTCATTCGATTTTCAATCGGCTGCAAATTTCCCGCTTCGTCAATTCCGCGCAGAGGAAAACCCGTCTGCATTCGCTGATAGCCGAGCATTACGTCCGCGTCTAACTTGCCTTCGGAGCGAGCCTGTTCGATTCTCGCCTGAGCGAGCTGTTCGACCGCGCGCGCGCCCTGCAAATCGGGACGCCGCGCCAGAGCGTTTTCTACCGAATCGGTTTGCGGCGAAGGCGTGACGAGCAAATCTTCAAAACTGCCGCTCACGCGCAAAGGCTCTTCCGGCGACATTCCGGCGAGATTGCGAAGCTCAAGCAGACGAATTTCGACCGTCGCTTCGCTCGTTTCGCGCATTGCGCGGAGGCGATTTAGCTCGACCGTTTCCACATTTTGTTCAAGCGGAGGACGACGACCTTCTTCGACGCGCGCAACGACAATTTGATAATTTTGGTTTGCCAGCGCGAGCATTTCTTCGGTAAATCTGAGTTTATAAGCTGCCGCCAGAGTTTCGCCGAATTTCAAGCGAACTTCAGCGGCAAGCAGTCGTTCGCGCTCGGCGGCAGCCAATCTTCTGATTTCAAGCTCGCGTTCGGCGACTCGAATCCGCGCTCCGCGTCTGCCGCCGAGTTCGAGCGGCAGTGCGCCTTGAACCATCAAACTGTTGTCGCCCATTCCGCCGATTTGTCTCGTTCCGCTAACTTCCAAACTTGGATTTGGACGCAGACCGGCTTGCCTGACAAGAGCTTCCGCAGCATTAGCTTCGCTACGCATTGCGGCAAGCTCGGCGTTGTTGGCGAGCGCGTAAGCGACCATTTCGTCGGCGGTTTTGCCGTTTTGCAAATCGAGATATTTGGCGTTTGAAACGGGTGTTTTCTTTGCCGAAATCCAAACCGCTTGCGCCTCCTGCGCTAAATTGTAAGGCGCAAACAAAGCGAGCCAAATTAACGCGGCGGCAAATCGCCGTTTTGATGAGAATTTTATTTTCCTAAAAAACATTTTCACTCCGTTTCACCGCTTTCGCGTTTCAGTTCCCACAAACGCAGCCAGTAAAAAATCACGGGCGTCACAATTAAAACGTGCAGCAGACTCGACATCATTCCGCCAAAGACCGGCGTCGCCAAAGGTTTCATCACTTCAGAACCCGCGCTCGTGCTCCACATAATCGGCAGCAAGCCGAAAACAATTGTCGTCACCGTCATCACTTTCGGGCGCAGGCGAAGCAGTGCGCCTTCGGTCACGGCTTCGAGAAGAGTTTCCTTGTTCAATTGCCCAAGCTCTTTTTTCTTGCGCTCGACGGCTTCTTCGAGATACACGACCATCACGATTCCGGTTTGCACCGCCGCGCCGAAAAGGGCTATAAAACCTACCCAGACGGCGACCGAAAAGTTGTATTCGAGCAGCCAAATGAGATAAACGCCGCCCGTCAAAGCAAACGGCACTGCGAGCAGAACGTGCGCGGCTTCGAGAAATGAGCGATACGTCATATACAGCGTGGCGAAAATAATCAGAATTACAATCGGCACAACGATCATCAATCGCTGCTGCGCACGTTGCTGGTTTTCAAACTGTCCGCTCCAGTTGATGTAATAACCGGCGGGAAGCTGAACTTTTTGCAAAATCGCCGTGTTCGCTTCTTCGACAAAACCGCCGATGTCGCGCCCGCGCACGCTTAAAAGAACCGTGCCGCGCAGCAAACCGTTTTCGCTTTGAATCATAGCCGGACCTTCGACCGTGCGAATCGCAGCGATCTGCGCGAGCGGAACGGGAACGCCCGTTGGCGACGTGACTGGAATTTGTCCGATGGCTGCGGGCGAGCGGCGAAACTCTTCGGCGTACCGGACACGAATCGGAAAACGGCGGCGACCTTCGATAGTCACGGTCAGATTTGTTTCGCCGATTCCCATTTCAATCGCATTCTGAATCGTTCCGGCGTCTATTCCGTAACGCGCAGCCGCTTGCCGGTTGATGTCAATGTCAACGTAAGGCGCGCCGGTGATTTGTTCGGGATAAACATCCGCCGCGCCGGGAATTGTGCGAACGACATCGGCGATTTTTCTCGAATAATCTTCCAGCGTTTTTAAATCATTGCCGAAAATCTTGATGCCGACTTGCGAACGGATTCCCGTCGCCAGCATTTCAATCCGGTTGATAATCGGCTGCGTCCAGATGTTCGTCACGCCCGGCATTCGCAAAGCCGCGTCCATTTCCGCCACCAATTTTTCGCGCGTCACACCTCCGCGCCATTGTTCTTCGGGTTTTAAATGAATGACCGTCTCATTCATATTAATCGGTGACGGGTCGGTCGAAGTTTCGGCGCGTCCGGCTTTGCCGACAGCCCATTCGACTTCGGGGAAAGTTTTAATAATCTCGTCCTGTTTTTGCATAATCCGCGTCGCTTCGTCGAGCGAAATCGCCGGATCGGTGACCGGCATATACATCAAATCGCCTTCGTTCAAAGGCGGCATAAATTCCGTGCCGATTTTGGTTGCGGCGAAAGCCGCGCCGAGGAAAAGCACGAGCGCGAGCGAAACGGTCGCGGCGCGATGCCGCAAAGCCCAGACGAGCGCGGGTTTATAAATCCGGCGCAAAAAGCGCATAATCGGATTCCAATCTTCGTCGTGCAATTTTCCGCCTAAAAAGAAAGTGCAAAGAACCGGAACGAGCGTCACCGCCATAAAAGCCGCGCCGATCATCGCAAAGGTTTTCGTAAAAGCGAGCGGGTGAAACAGTTTTCCTTCCTGTCCGGTCAAGGCGAAAACCGGAACAAATGCGAGAATGATAATCGCAATCGAAGAAAAAATCGGTCGTCCAACCATTTTTGTGGCTTCCAAAACTTCACGCCAGACAGCCGCTTTGTCTTTTGTATCAATGCCCTTGCTTTCAATCGCCCGGTAAGCGTTTTCGGTGACGACAATACCGGCGTCAACAAGGTCTGAAATTGCAATCGCAATTCCGGCGAGCGACATAATGTTTGACGTAATTCCGGCGAAATACATAAACAAAAACGAAATCAGCACGGCGAGCGGAAGCGGAATTGTGACAATCAAAACCGAACGAAAATGCGCCAGAAAAAGCAGATTCGCCAGCGTCACCAAAATCAATTCTTCAACAAGGGCGTCTTTGAGCGTGTCGGCGGTGCGGTTAATCAACTGCGTGCGGTCGTAAAATGGAACAATCTGGACGCCTTCGGGCAAACCGGGTTTGATTTCTTCAATTTTTCGCTTGACGTTTTCGATGACTTCCAGCGCGCTTGTGCCATAGCGCGAAATAACCACGCCGCCGACCGCTTCTTTGCCGTTTTTATCCAGAGAGCCGGTGCGAAAAGCGTTGCCGAGCTTTACTTCGGCGATGTTTTTGACATAAATCGGCGTCCCGTTCTGAGAACCAATGACAGTATTTTCGACATCGGCGATTGATTCGACCAAACCGATTCCGCGCACGACAGCCCATTCGCCCGCCTGCTCGACGACGTTTCCGCCGACGTTGTTGTTCGAACGCCCGACGGCTTCGACAATTGTCGAAAGCGGCAGATTAAAGGCGCGCAGTTTGTTAGGATCAACGTCAATTTGATATTGCTGGACAAATCCGCCGACCGAAGCGACTTCCGCCACGCCCGAAACAGAATTGAGCTGGTAACGCACGAACCAATCCTGAAGAGTCCGCAAATCGCGCAAATCCATCGAATCGGATTCAAGCGTGTACCAGAAAACCTGCCCGACGCCGGTCGCGTCGGGTCCAAGTGTCGGCGTCACGCCCGCGGGCAATTGTTTTGTGACAAGATTCAGGCGTTCGAGAACGCGCGTTCGCGCCCAATATAATTCGATATTGTCCTCGAAAATAACATTGACCATCGAAAAGCTGAACGCCGAGCTTGCCCGGACGACGCGCACGCCGGGCAGCCCTTGCAGATTCGTCACGAGCGGATAAGTTATCTGGTCTTCGACTTCCTGCGGCGAGCGTCCAGCCCAATCCGTAAAAACGATTATCTGATTGTCCGAAAGGTCTGGAATCGCATCAATCGGCGTCCGCACCAAAGCCCAATAGCCCGCGACCATCAAACCGAGATAAATCAGAATGACGATCACGCGGTTTTTTAAAGACCATTCGATGAGCCAATTAATCATAAAAATATTTGTTCGTTGTTCGTTGTTCGTTGTTCGTTGAAAAAATCAATTTGCAACGAACAACGAACTACGAACAAAAACTATTTCGCCCAAGCGGTTTTCCAATCGTTCATTTTTTTGATTTCCGCTTCCTGAGCTTTGATTATGTTGTTTGCCAGCGTTTTGATTTCTGCGTGTTCGGCTTTTTGCAAAGCGTCTTTCGACATCGCCAGCGCGCCTTCGTGGTGCGGAATCATCATGTCAAGAAAATGTGTGTCGGAATCTTTGCCCGACATCGTTTCCATCATTTTCATGTGATCGCCTGACATCATTTTCATTGAATCCATCATTCCGGGCATTTCCATATTTTTGGCGGGCGGTTTTCCCGCAAACCATTTTTCGCGCCATTGCGTCATCTGCGCGATTTCCTTTTGCTGATCATTAATTATTTGCTGCGCGAACTTTTTCAATTCCTCGTTCTGCGTTTTATCTAAAAACATTTTCGACATCTGAATCGCGCCTTCGTGGTGATGCATCATCGTGTCAATAAACTGCAAATCGTAAGGCTGCGAAGCTGCGACCGCGTCACTTTTCATTTCGCCGTGCTGCATTTGCGACATATTGTGGTTGGCAGCATTCATCGGCATTCCATTATGATTCATCGTTGAGTTGTGATTCATTCCGGCGTGATTCGCAGTTGCGTTGCCGTTGTTTGTCTGTTGACTGCAAGCCGCGCTCAAAACCGCCAGCACGAGGAACAGCATCAAGAAAACACTTTTTTTCATTTTTCTATTTCTCCTTAATTGAAAAGCTGTTACTGCACGAGAATTTTCCCGCGCATCATATTCATCCCGCAGGTAAAGGCTAGATCGCCGGTTTCCTGCGGCGTAAATTCAACCAGGACGGTTTCGCCGACGGGCAATTCTCTTTTAATGTCGAGCTTCGGAAACACAACTTCGCCGCCGCAATTTTTGTCGTCCTTGCGATAAAAAGCGAGCTTGACGGGCTGACCTTTTTTGCCCGCGATTGATTTCGGCTCGTAGGTCGTCGAAACCGTGATTTTAATCGGCTCGGTCGGGGCGGCGTCATCGGTTTTGACAGAAGCGCAGGAAATTAAAAAGATTGCGCTTACCGAAAACGCCGCGAAGAAAAGTAATTTTGAAAATTTATTCATCTTTCGACTCCTGCTTTTTATAGGCAATTTTTATTGGGCGACAATCGGCAAATTCGCTTTGCCTCGTCCGGCAGCGCCTTCGTAAGTGATCTGCGTTTGCCATTCGCCAGCCATTTGCAAATTGACCGTGCCTTTGTAAACGCCGGGCGTTCCGGTCGTTGTAAGCTGCGCCGCGTCGTTCATCACGGGCATTGTCCCCATCGCGGGCATATGGAAATTGACGGCGACCGCACCGACATCAACCGGCTTGCCGGAAGCGTCTGCAAAGGTCAGCGTAAATTCGTTTTTGCCGTCGCGCAGAACGCCGTCGGCGCTCGACAGCGTAACGGTCAAATTGTTTCCGGCGCTGCCGCTTTTGATAGTTTTTCCGGCGGAGTCATTAGAAGCTCCGCCGCAAGCGACGCTGATTACAGCTAAAACGCTGAGACTGATGACAAGAAAAATCTTTGACATTATTTTGTTCCTCTTGATTGAATTAAAATAAAATTGACGACGCCGCAGCCTGTTTTCGGACACGCTGCGACAAATGAAATTCGCGCCGTTTCCGAAGAAAAGACGGAAAACAGGCACACTAAGGCTCTCTTGAAGTTAAATTAAAAAGGCGTGACCGCGAAGATATAAATTCGGCGGTTTAATAAATAGCTGCGGGCTGTCTCCGGCTCGTTTGGAAATCGAAGTTGCGGGCTTAAATTTGGATTTTGCGTTTAAATCCGCCAGTAAATTTTCAACCGCGGCGAGAACGGGAGCGGAAATCTGAACGGACGAAGCGTTTGCCGAACCGGGCAAACCGCCAGTCGGGTCGCCGCAAGCCTCACGGCAACAGCCCATTAAACTTGAAATTGCGGCGCGTTCGGATTTTTCCGACTTGCAGCACGACATTTTGCCGTGATTATCTTCCGCCGCATCCAGACACATACAGATTCCCGCCAAAAGCTGGGCGGCAAAAACTAAAGCGAGCAACAATGCGACGAGGCGTTTGATCACTGTAAGCCAAGCATAAAAAGCTAATTACAAACTGTCAAGCCGCCGAGTTTTTTTATTAAAATGTTGAATAATATCGCGCTGCAATTCAGAAGCTGCGCGAAGAAATTCAAAAATCAGAGTCAAAATAAAACGCCGCAAAAGAGCGGTTTCTTAGCAGCCCTTTTGAAATTTAGCTGTTCATTTGTTTGCGCTCGACATCCGCCGAGCCTTTTTTAGTTGCTTTCAAAAACAAAAAAACCTTGAAATTTCAAACGGAAGAGAGTTAGAATGAGGTCACTCAGCCGTGCGATCATAGTTTATAAAAGTAAGAAGTTATAGATACCGAAAGCAATAATAAATTTTACAAACATTAGCGGAGGTGTCAGAAAATGAAAGATGCGATTTATGTGATTCTTGCTTTAGTTTCGGCGGGCATTGCTGCCTACTATATGTATGGTTACGTCGGAACGCCGACCAGAGAACAGCGAATGATGGATTTGATTATTTCGGTAATCTGCATTCTGATTGCCATCGTTTTCGGCGGATTGTTTCTCGCCGGGCGCGTCAATAAAGAAGAAGAAATCCATATTACCAAATAATTTAGAAAACACTTTCCAACGGTTTTAGTTGCTATATCTAACCGTGCGATAAAATCTCGAAACCGTCCGAAGCGATTACCAAAAAGCCGCCGGCGTGTTTTTCTTCGTTTTAAATAATGAAGAAGCGCGGCGGCTTTTGTTTTGACATTTTTGCCTTATCTCCTTTTCGTCCGCTATCATCTGCTTTTGGTTCAAAGTTCAAGGTGAACAGTTTTTCTTTTTAACCTTGAGCTTTGAGCTTTGAGCCTGTTGATGCAGTTGGAAATTGTTGACGATTATTCGCTTCCCGATGAGCGAAAAAACAAAATGCAGGAGGCGCGCGAAGCGATTATCGAGCGTCTCGCGCAAAATTTCCGCCCCGAAACGATTGATCTCGACCGCTTTTTGCGCGCCGTCGTTTCGGAAATCGGTCGAATGATGAAAGCCGACCGCTGCGATGTAATTCAATTAACCGAACAAAGCCAGCTTCGCATCAGCCACGAATGGCAGCGCTCGGACAAAATCCCCTCGACCGTCGGAATGACGATTCCGCTTGGCGCCGAACAATTGGCGCGGCATTTCGATCTCAAAAAACCGCTTCGGATTAACGACACGACCGCCAAAGAAATCAATCCGCAGGCGCGGCTGCTCGCCGCTTCGCTGCAAACCCGTTCCCTGCTCGTCGTGCCGATTATCTTAAACGAGCGCGTTCTCGGGCTTTTGGGTTTGCACGACACCAAAAAGCCGCGCGTTTGGCTGGACGAAGAAGTTCATTTTTTGCAGTCAATCGCGCAGCAATTGGCGGTCGGTTATCAATACACACGGCTTTTCACCGATAAACAACAGGAAGCCGCGAGAACTCACGCTTTGCTCGAAATAGCCAACACTTTGAATTCGCATTCGGATTTCGGCGAAGTTTCATCGCGCGTTTTGGAAAAAGCGATTGAGCTGGTCGGCGCGGATTACGGCGCTTTGGGCGTGATTGACGCGGGCGGGAAACGGATTAGTCTGGCGGCTTTTAAGGCTTCGGCGAACGCGGAAACCGAAAATGTGCGCGGAATGATTTCGGCTCACGGGCAATCGCTCGATTTAACGGCTTTTCCCGCGCTCACCGACTTGCTTGAACAAGGTAAAACTCTACAGCTTTTGGACACTGAATTGCCGCCGCCGATTCGCCTGATTTTCAACGCGCAGCTCGGCGGACGCGCCGCTTTGGTTGCGCCGGTCAAAGTAGCCGGTCACAGCTTCGGGCTGCTCGGTTTCGTCTGGAGCAAACAGCGACAGGGATTTGACGAAAACGAAATCGCTCTCGTCGAAGGAATTGCGGATCAAATCGGCACGGCGCTCGAACGCGACCAGCTTTCGGCGGAAGTAATGCGCCTGAAAAGCGCTCTTCTCGAACGCGCTCGCGGCAATCAAATCATCGGAAATACGCCGCAAATACGCCGCGCCATCGAATTCGCTCTCAACGTCGCCGATACGCAGACGACGGTTCTCGTGCAGGGCGAATCCGGCACGGGAAAAGAGCTGCTGGCGAATTTGATTCACTACAATTCGGGGCGCGAAAAAATGCCGTATATCAAATTAAACTGCGGCGCGATTCCCGAATCTCTGCTCGAATCGGAGCTTTTCGGACATGAAAAAGGCGCGTTTACCGACGCCCGCAATCGCCGTCAAGGGCGTTTTGAAGAAGCCGACGGCGGCACGCTTTTCTTAGACGAAATCGGCGAAATGAGTCTATCGGCGCAAGTTCGGCTGTTAAGAGTTTTGCAGGACGGCGAGTTAACGCGAGTCGGCGGAAACGAAGTCGTCAAAACCGACGTGCGCGTTATTGCCGCGTCGAATGTTGATTTGGAAAAAGCGGTTGAAGAAAGCAGGTTTAGACGCGATTTGTATTATCGTCTCTCGGTTTTTCCAATCAAATTGCCGCCGCTTAGAGAGAGGCGCGAAGACATTCCCATTCTCGTCGTGCATTTTCTCGAACTCTACAAACAAAAAACCGGGCGTTTTGTCTCCGGCATTTCGCGCGAAGCAATGCGCGCAATGGTCAATTACGATTTTCCGGGCAACATCCGCGAGCTTGAAAACGCGATTGAGCGCGCCATTATTATCGCTTCCGGGCGTCAAATCGAATTGGAAGATTTGCCCGAAGCAATCGGCGGAAAGTCCGTCAGCCTGAGTCCCGACGGGCGACAGGAATCAAACGGCGACGCAAGCCGCATCTGGTTTGAAATGCCTGCCACAATTGATGAAATCGAACGCGAAGCTATCGAAGCCACGCTGCATTTTACAAAAGGCGATAAATCGCGTGCCGCTCGCCTGCTCGGAATCGGGCGCAAAACTCTTTATCGAAAACTGGAGCAATACGGAAATGAGTCTAGTGAGTCCGGCGAGTCGAGAGTCTAGCGAGTCAATTAGAATTTGATTTCTTTGATTTACGACTTGCCAGACTTGCCTGACTCTCTGGACTCGCCGGACTCTCTCTGCTAAACTCACGCCGAAAATAAAAAATAATTAGCGGCGCTAGCGTCGCGGAAGGATTTTAAATTATGGGAGAGGAAGAAAATCGTCGAAGAAGCGAATTCGCGGCGACTGACAAATTGACTTATCTGTTAATCGGAGGCGGCATCGGCGCGCTCGTCGCGCTGTTGTTAGCGCCGAAACCCGGTTCGGAATTGCGCGAAGACATCGCCGATGTAACGCGCAAAGGCGTTGACAAAGGACGCGAAACAGCCGCGCAAATCGGTGAACGCGCCGGTGAATATTACGAAGTTGCCCGAGAACGGGCTGGCGAGTATTACGACGTGACAAAGGAGCGCGCCGGCGAATTAGCCGGGAAGGCGCGCGGCGCGACGGAACGTCCGAAAAACACGCTGTCAGCCGCTGTCGAAGCCGGAAAGCAGGCGTACTACGAAGAAAAACGCAAAACCGAACCATCCGTCATCGCCGAAGGACGCCCGTCATATCCGAACGAGTTGGGCGAAGGCGTTAAAGAACCGGAAAATTAGTTTTCAAAACAGTTATGTGAAAGGGCGATAATTTATTGTCGCCTTTTTGTTTTTCGCATTGAATTTTGTTGCAAAAAAGCGAATCGAATGTAAAATCACTTTGGAAATTGGCTGCTTTGCGCCGATTTTTAAAATCGTTTGAGGAAAATAAATAATGCCGGTTTTAGCTTTTCAACTCAGCAGCGAAGCTTCTCTCTTCTGGATTCTGATAATTATCGCAGTTTGTTTCGCCGTGATGGCGATTTCGATGCTTTCAATTGCGATTGCCGTTTTTCGCGTCGTCGGAATTGTGCGGCGAGTTCACGAACGAGTCGAGCCGCTGATGCAAACCGCCAATCAAATCAGTTTGCAAGGCAAAGAAATTGCGGCGCAGGGCAAAGAAATCGCCGAGAGATTCGGCGAAATGTCAATTCATCTGTCGAGCGCGACAAGGAACTTCTCCGAGTCAACCGCGCTCATCCGCGAAGAAGTTGCCGAAATTAAGGCTCTTGTGAGCGACACGGCAATCACGGCGAAAGAAAAAGTCGCGCTTGTCAGCCGAACGGTTGACCGCACAAATATTCAAGTTCGCGAAACCACCGATTTTATCCAAACCAAAGTCGTCGAACCGGCGCGCGAAGTCGCCGCCGTGATGGCTGGCTTGCGAAAAGGCTTGGAAGTTCTCTTCGCGCCGACGCCTCGCCAATTAGACCGCGTTTACGGCGAAGACGAAATGTTTATCGGCTGAAATCTAAATGTTAATAGCAACATTAATTGAAAAGAAGTGGTTATTTAGAAGACTTAATGTTGTTACTCCCGATGGGGTTTTTGAAGTCGCTTACGATGGAACCGGTGCGGGCTACGAATCTGTTTGGATAGACGGAAACCTTGCCGTTAAAACGATTAGTTATCTTTGGTACGTCCCCGAATTCAACTTCCAAATCGGCAGCT
Organism: Pyrinomonadaceae bacterium; assembly: GCA_036400075.1. GTDB lineage: Bacteria > Acidobacteriota > Blastocatellia > Pyrinomonadales > Pyrinomonadaceae > JALZCH01. The sequence continues at coordinate 40,678 of DASWLV010000002.1, read as the reverse complement.
TGCCTGCGAGTATTAATGTTCGGATTTCGTGGAGATTGGAGATTAGTTTTTTCAGTTTAGAAGTTGACGGACACCAATTATATTCCGAGGAATAGATAGTATTATGTAGTGTTCTAATAATGTGCCGTTATTTATGATTGTCTCAAAAAGGAACGTTTCTGAGACGCTCTGAGCCGGAATTTCCAAATGGGGTATTATCAGAAGATTATGACCGAGCGATTACCAAGCCTCGAAGATCGTTTATTAGTCAGGGAGCGTCCTTCAGGAATCCCCGTGATGCATCAATCTTGGGATAAACTGCTCTTTATGCATTGGGAGATTTCCATTGAAGAGCTTCGCAAAGTAATACCGGAGCCTTTGATGATTGATACTTTTGACGGAAAAGCCTGGATTGCAATCACGCCTTTGACAATCTGGAATGCCAGACCTTCGTTTACACCTCCGCTTCCTGTTCTAAGCAGACTTCATGAGCTGAACGTGCGAACTTACGTTTATTTGAATGGTGTTCCCGGCGTCTGGTTTTTCTCTCTGGATGCTAATAATCCGCTCGCGGTAACAGCCGCCCGCACATTGTTTAGCTTACCTTATTACAATGCGAGTATTAGCCTAAAAGAGGAAGATAATAGAATTGTCTTCGAGTCAAACCGCAGTGACAATGAAGCGGAGTTCAAAGCAGCCTGGACAATCGGCGATGATTTGCCAAAGGCTCAGCCCGGTTCTCTTGATTACTTTCTGATTGAACGCTATTGCCTTTACACAACAGATAAAGAAAAGATTTACCGCTGCCGCATTCATCATGAACCGTGGCGTTTGCAAAAGACCGAAACTCTATTTGAATACAAATCAAATATGATTGAGGCAAACGGTTTACAAGCGCCAACTGGAGAACCACTTTTGCATTGCGGCGGTCCGGTTCACGTAGATGTTTGGTCGCTTGAAGAAGTCGCTGAGTAAATTTAAGAGACTGCAAAATTAAAGATTAAGTCTAATAAAACTTGTCTAAAAACGACCTTTTTTGAGACAAAATATCAATTACCAAAACTGCATTTTCTGTGGTGCGCGTTTAATGTAAATCAGCCCTCTTAATTAAACCGCCTTCAACATTACTTAACGAATGCGTTGTCATAAATGCCGTCGAATCTATTTCTCTCACTACATTCTTAATGCTCCCAATTTCCAACCGTGTTACAACGCAGTAAAGTATTTCTTGCTGAGAATCATTAACGCCAGTGCTTCCCATTCCTCCATGACCTTTATAAACCGTTACACCTCTATGAAGTCTATTTATTATTGCTTCTTTTACTGCTTCGTTTTTCGCTGAAACGATTGTAATTGCCGTATATTCCTCAATGCCGTGAAGCAAAAAGTCAATTGTTTTGGATGCCGCCACATAAGTCAAAATCGAATACAACGCTATCTCAACTCCCAAAAAGAAAGCGGCGGCTAAGAAAATAAATATATTCAAAATGAGAATGACATCACCAACTCTCAGGAGATGACTGCTTCGGCTGACAAGCAGTGCAGCGATTTCAGTTCCGTCTAAAACCGCACCGCCGCGAATCGCAAGACCAATTCCAGCACCAATAAAAAAACCGCCGAAAACAGCAGTTAGAAGCTTGTCGGGCGTTACGTCAGGATATTTAATAACAGCAAGGCAAATTGATAAACCTGCAATCGCTAAAGCACTTTTGACGGCAAACTTTTTACCTATCTGATTATAACCGAGAGCAATAAACGGAAGATTGATAATCAAAAGCCAAATGGATAGCGGTAATCCAACAACATCAGAAAGCAGCATAGAAATACCCGTTACGCCACCGTCAATAAAGCGGCTTGAGAGCAAAAATCCTTTCAATCCCATTCCCGCTGAAAGAATTCCCAGAATAATAAGTAAGATATTTGCCGACTCTCGAATTATCGGTTTCATATTTTAAAGATAGTTTGTAGGTCGAAAACTCGCAAATAGCGAAAATAATCGAATGATGATTATCTTAAAAACTCACGTTTATCAGATAATCATTAATATTTATCGAAGCGGCATGTTCTCGGCTTAATCTATCTTTCAAAACTCGTCTGAAAATCAAAATCTCAAAACTAAACAGATTTCTTAACCTGTAACTCTTTTAAAATCACTCTTACTATTCGTGAAAAACAAATATTTTTAAGTACGGCATTATCAGGACACGGCGTAGAGTTGATAAAAATTGACTAAATGAAAAATTATTGGCATAAATAAACTGACGAATTTATGAAAAACGGCTTTAGCATAATTATTATCTGCGTAAAAAGGGGCTTTGTCGCTTCAGGCGGTTGAGTTGAAGCTAAAGTTTTGCAAGCGCGGAAGTCCCAAGTCTTAAAGAAAAGGCTTGGGACTTTTGAATTTTAGAACGGTTAAACTTAGACTGATTTTTGATTTATAAACGTATGACCGAATTTTTAGATTTAAAAAAGACAGTTAATCTTCCCAAAACTAATTTTTCGCAAAAAGCTAATCTCGCGCAAAGCGAACCGGCTCGGCTGGCGAAATGGAAACAGGCGGGTTTGTACGAATTGATTCGAGAAGCCCGAAAAAACGCAGAGAAATTCATTCTCCACGACGGACCGCCGTATGCCAACGCCGATATTCATATCGGTACGGCGCTCAATAAAATCCTGAAAGATTTTATTGTTAAATCCCGCACAATGATGGGGTTTGACACGCCTTATGTGCCGGGCTACGACTGTCACGGTTTGCCGATTGAGCAGTTTGTTGAAAAGAAGCTTGGAGAAAAAGGCAAAAACAAAGCCGATATTCCGGTTTCAACTTTTCGCCGCATCTGCCGCGAACACGCTTCGACTGCGATGAATTCGCAGACGAGAGATTTTCAACGCCTCGGTGTTTTCGGCGAGTGGCAAAATCCGTATCTCACGATGTCGCACGAATATGAAGCGGAAACGGCGCGGCTTTTCGGTAAATTCCTGGAACGCGGTTTTGTTTATAAAGGGGCACGTCCCGTGTATTGGTGCATTCACGATCAAACGGCGCTCGCCGAAGCCGAGGTCGAATACAAGCTGCACACTTCGCCTTCGGTTTACGTCCGTTTTCCGCTCAAAGGCGACGGCACGCAAATTGACGAGGCGCTGGCGGGCAAAAAAGTTAATTTCGTGATTTGGACGACGACTCCGTGGACGCTTCCGTCAAATCTCGGAATCGCCGTGAATCCCGATTTTGAATACGTTGCGATAGAAAACGGCGACGAAGTTTTGATTATTGCTTCTGAGTTAGTCGGTTTTGCCGTCGTCAAATGCGGTTTGGGCGGTGTTGATGAAGAAGGCGAGCGGCAAATGCCAAACATTTTGGCAAGATTTCCGGGTTCAAAATTAGAAGGACTTTGGGCACGTCATCCATGGATAAACCGGGATTCATTGTTGATGACCGGCGATCACGTAACTTTGGGCGGAGAATCCGACGCTGAAACAGAATTAGATGTCTCTGAGGCGCGCGACCGCAAAGAAACGAGCAAAGCGGGAACAGGATTGGTTCATACCGCGCCCGGTCACGGTCACGACGATTTTTTGATGGGCAAAAAATACGGGCTGGAAATCTACTGCCCGGTTGATAACGCCGGACGTTTTACGCCCGACATCGAAAACTTTGCGGGCGAAACGGTTTTTCAAGCTAATCCGAAAATCGTCGAATTCCTGCAAGCGAATGGCTCTTTGCTGTTTTCCGAAAAGTATGAACATCGTTATCCGCATTGCTGGCGCTGCAAAAATCCGGTTATTTTTCGCGCCACGCCGCAATGGTTTATCTCGATGGATGCGGGCGAAAACGGCAGTTTGCGCCAGATGGCTTTGAACGAAATCAAAAACGTCAATTGGCTGCCCGCGTGGGGCGAAGACCGTATGCGAAATATGGTTTCCGGTCGTCCCGACTGGTGCGTTTCGCGCCAGCGCGTCTGGGGCGTGCCGATTCCCGTTTTTTATTGCACGGGCTGCGAACGCGAAGTCGCGACGCCGGAAATCGTCAACCACGTCGCAGACATTTTTCGGAAAGAAACCGCCGACGCCTGGTACGAGCGCGAAGCGAGCGAGCTGCTACCGGAAGGTTTTACGTGCGGCGAATGCGGCTCGACAGAATTTCGCAAAGAAAGCGATATTTTGGACGTTTGGTTCGATTCCGGCTCGTCGTGCGTCGCTGTTTTGGAAACGCGCGACAATCTGGAATTTCCCGCCGATGTTTACATCGAAGGCGGCGACCAATATCGCGGCTGGTTTAATTCGTCATTGATGCTCGGACTCGCGGCTCATGACCGCGCGCCTTATAAAAACGTTTTAACGCACGGCTGGGTTGTTGACGGCGAAGGCAGAAAACAATCGAAATCTGTCGGAAATACAACGCCGCCCGATGAAATTATCAAACAATCCGGCGCGGAAATTTTGCGTTTATGGGCTTCGGCGGTTGATTACACCGAAGACGTGCGTTGTTCCGGCGAAATCTTGCAGCGCGTGACGGACGCTTACCGCAAAATCCGCAACACGATGCGGTTTGCGCTCGGAAACCTCGATGGTTTCAATCCCGAAACAGATGCGATTGAGAATCCGATTCTGCAATATTCCGGCGGCAAAGATGTCGAAGAAATCGAAGAATTACTCGAAATTGACCGCTGGGCGCTGGGCGAATTGGACGCGGTGACGGAAAAAGTTTTGGCGGGTTATCAAAATTTTGATTTTCAAGCTGTTTATCACACGCTTTACAATTTCTGCACCGTGACGCTTTCGGCGCGTTATTTCGACATTATCAAAGATCGGCTTTACACTGCTGCGCCGCGCTCGCACGGGCGTCGTTCGGCACAGACGGCTTTGCACAAAATTGCAGACGTTTCGGCTCGTCTGCTCGCGCCGGTTTTGGCGTTTACGGCAGACGAAATCTGGGAAAATTTGCCCGGTCAAACCGAAGCGTCGGTTCACATCGCGCGTTTTCCGCAAGCTTCCGGCAAGCGCGAGGAAATGTTGTCAGAGCGCTGGGAACGCTTGTTTTCGGTGCGCGACATTGTTTTGAAAAAGCTCGAAGAAGCGCGCAACGAAAAATTAATCGGTTCGTCGCTCGAAGCGAAAGTCGTTTTAGAGGCGAGCGGCGATCTTTTGGATTTGTTGCAGCAATATGCCCACGATTTGCGGTTCATTTTCATCGTTTCGCAAGTCGAATTAAAGGAAGCGGACAATTTGCACGTTCGCATCGTCAAAGCGGAAGGCGAAAAATGCGAGCGCTGCTGGAATTATTCGACTCAAGTCGGCGAATCAGACAGTTATCCGACCGTTTGTGAACGCTGCGCGCCGGTTTTAGCTGAAATCCAGAACACGGAAAACGCGGCGGTTTAAAGAGAATGTTGTTGATAAAAACGAAAAACGAGAAGCGGCAAAAAATCGAGTATCAAACGGGAGTGAATGAAATGGGATTAGTTTTTGCCGAAATTGAATTGACCAGCGTTGACGACCTCGTTTTGCATCGGCGAGGTTTTCTCGAAAAGGACAAAATTAAAACCGTAAAAGTTAAATCGCTGGTTGATTCAGGCTCGTTTATGCTGGCGATTAACGATGAGATTCGCAATCAGCTTGATTTGCCTTTGCTTGAAAAGCAATTTTCGGTTTTAGCTGAAGAAACGCAAATCGAAGTCGAAGTTGTCGGACCGATTGAAGTCCGTTTTGAAAATCGCCGGACGACCTGCGACGCGGTTGTCATTCCGCACAGCAGAGACGTTTTGCTGGGCGCGATTCCGATGGAAGATATGGACGTTTTAATTGACCCGCGACAGCAAAAATTGGTCGTTAATCCTAAACATCCGTATGTTGCCACCAAATATTTGAAATAAATTTGTGAACAAAAAAACAATTTACTGGAAACTCGGTTATCTCTTTGCGGCGTTCGGCGTCTTTTTGATTGATCAGGCGACAAAGGCTTGGGCGCGGAAAACTTTGCGTTTCGGCGACGAGGTAAACGTTATTCCGAATTTTCTGAATTTCATTTACGCCGAAAACACCGGAGTCGCTTTCAGCCGATTTGCCAACGGCGGTGACACCGGACGCTGGGTGCTAGCGGCTGTCGCCGGATTAGCGACCGCGTTTGTGCTTTATTATTTCTGGCGCACGCCGAGAGACAACGACCGTCTGCTCGGCGCGTGCGCGATGCTGCTTGCCGGAATTGTCGGCAATTTAACCGACCGCGTGCGGCTCGGTTATGTCATTGATTTTATTGACGTGCAGTTTGGAAACTGGCATTACCCGACTTTTAACGTTGCCGATTCGGCAATCTGCATCGGTGCCGGATTGTTGATTTTGGATTTATTTTTCAATCGGAAACCTGAAAATGCTGAAGCGGGAAAACAAGCTCAAGCCGTGGCGGGCAGCGGAAAACCGGAATCCGAAATCTAAAATCCAAAATCGAATATGTATCCAGAATTATTCCGCATCGGCGATTTTCCGATTCACACTTACGGCATTATGCTGGCGGTGGCGCTGCTGGTGGGGCTTTTTGCCGCCGCGCGGCTCGGAAAACATGATGGTTTGCCGCCTGAAAGAATTTACGATTTGGGCTTGTGGATTTTGATTGCCGGGCTGCTCGGCTCAAAGCTTCTGTTGTTTGTAGTTGATGAAGAATATCGCGCGAATCCCGGCAGATTTTTCTCGCTTGACTTCCTGCGTTCGGGCGGAGTTTATTACGGTGGTTTTCTAGGCGGTCTGGTGGCAGCTTGGCTTTTAATTCGTCGCTACAAGCTGCCGTTTTGGAAAGTGACCGATGCGCTTGTGCCGGGACTCGCGCTCGGACAGGCAATCGGGCGGCAGGGCTGTTTTGCCGCCGGGTGCTGTTACGGAAAGGAAACCCATTCGATTTTCGGCGTGCATTTCGGCGAAGCCGGGCACGCAAACACCGGAGTTCCGTATGAAGATGCAATGGGCAATCCGCTTTATCTGCATCCGACACAACTTTACGAATCGTTTGCAATGATTGCGGTTTTCGCCGTTCTTTATTTTCTCCATCGCCGCAAGAAATTTGACGGGCAAATTCTCATCACTTATATGATTTTCTACCCGTTAATTCGTTTTACGATTGAGTTTTTCCGGGGCGATCCGCGAGGCGATCTTTTCGGAATGTCGAGCTTAACGGGACTTTCGACTTCTCAAATTATCAGTTTGTTGGTTGCTATTGGCGCGTTTATTTTCTTAATTTTGCGGCTCAGAAAATTTAAAGCCGCTCAAACCGCCACATAAAATTCAACGCAGAGAGGCGGAGACGCAGAGAAAAATAAATTAAAAATCTCTGCGTCTCCGCCTCTCTGCGTTTCATTTCTAGTTTGCAAAACGAAAATTTAGCCGAAAACGAAATTCAAACTTTTACCGTTGAAGCTGCTAACGCGAATAAACGCCTCGACGCCTTTTTGGCTGAGAAAATCGAAGGTTGGAGTCGTTCGCGCTTGCAGCAGTTGATTAATGACGGCGATGTTTTGGTCAACGGCAAAACCGCGAAATCTTCCTACAAAGTCAGAACGGCGGATGAAATCGAAGCCGAGCTAATCGCACTCGAAGCTGAGAGCTTTACAGCGGAAAACATTCCGCTCGACATAGTTTTTGAAGACGAAGAAATCGCTGTTATCAACAAGCCAGCCGGAATGGTCGTTCATCCCGGCGCGGGAATTTCATCAGGAACGCTGGCAAATGCGATTGCTTATCACTTTAAGTTTGAAGTTGAAAATACAAACAACCGCGTCGGAATCGTGCATCGGCTCGATAAAGACACCTCCGGGTTGATTGTGGCGGCAAAAACGCCAACGGCTCACGAAAAGCTTTCCGATCAATTTCGCGCGCGCGAGGTTTTCAAATCTTACGTTGCTCTCGTACACGGCGAAATGCAGGAAAATTCGGGGAAAATTGACGCCCCCATTGCCCGCGACCGCAATCATCGTTTGCGAATGTCGGTGCAAAAACACGGCAGAAACGCCTTGACGCTATGGAAAGTCAGAGAAAGATTCGAGCGTTTTACGCTCCTTAACGTCGAAATCAAAACCGGGCGCACGCATCAGATTCGCGTGCATCTCGCTTTCGTGAAACACCCGGTAGTCGGCGATGAGCTTTACAACGCCGGTCGCGACAAAACCGTGCCCGATCTGAAAATCAGAAAGGAAATCGAACGCCTGCATCGCTTTTTTCTTCACGCCGAACGGCTCGGTTTTCGCCATCCGACGACAAATGAATGGCTCGGTTTTCAAGCCGTTTTGCCGCCGGAGCTTGAAAATTTCCTGCAATCTTTCGATTAAATTTCATCTTCCGGGAAACTTCGTTATACTTCTCTTTTGTTCGATTGCCGATTTTGGCAACAAACAGAGGTTTTCAGCGCATCCTAATCGCGTCAATTCCAGTTGCGCGCTCGCGTCGAGCGCAGAATTTATTCCAAAAGCATTTATGAAAAAGTTATTCGGTCTTTTTTCTTTGATTTTTATTTTGAGCGGTCCGGCGTTTGCCCAAAATCCGCAACCGACTCCAACGCCGCCAGCTCGTAGAGATTCGGATATTATTGCCGCTCCCGATGTTTTCGAGGTGCGGCTTCCGATTACGGTTTTGGACAAAAAGAAAAAGCCGGTTCAGGGCTTAACCAAAAACGATTTTCAAATTCTTGAAAACGGCAGACAGCAGGAAATTACGTTTTTTAGCGACGAACGCGACAATCCGCCGGTTTGGGTCGGCGTTTTGATGGACACCTCGCCTTCGACCGCCGGGAAAATGAAGTTTTCAAAAGAAGCGGCGCGTAATTTTATTTTTACCGTCACCAGACTTCGCAAAGACAAAGCCGCCTTTCTCACTTTTGACCACGAAATTAAATTGCGGCAGGATTTTACAGACAAGCTCGATTTGCTCGACAGAGCGGTTGAAAAGGTCAAAGAAACGGGCAATCAAACCGCGCTTTACGATGCTATCTGGCAATTTTGCGACGAAAAGCTGCGCGACGCCAAAGGTCGCCGCGTTTTAGTCGTCATCACAGACGGCGAAGACACTTTCAGCCGTGCCGATCTGGCGGACGCGATTGATATTGCACAGCGAACGGAAACGACGATTTTTGCGATTTCGACGAAAGCCGGTTTTTTGGGAACCGTGCCCGGCGTCGAAGCCGGAACGGTTAAAGACAGCGGCGATAAAGAGCTTGATCGTTTATCGTCGGAAACCGGCGGACAGGCGTTTTACACCGGCGATATGCTCGCGCTCGAAAAGGCTTTCGGCGCAATTTCAAAAGAGCTGCAAACGCAGTACATCATTACGTATAAACCGGAAAATCAGAACTACGACGGCGCGCTTCGCAAAGTCGAAGTCAAGCTCGGCGGAAAAGCCGGTGATTACAAAGTTCGCACTAAGACGGGCTATCGCGCCGTCCGTGACCGAATCAGGTAAAGTATGAATATAGGAACGCTGAATGCTGAACGAAAAGCAATTAGTTTTTAATTCAGCATTCAGCGTTCCTATATTCATCGTTTCAAATAATGCGCTTGAACAAAATCTTTTTATTCCTGCTGGTTGGTTTGTTTTCGACAACTTCGGTTTTTGCACAGCAAACCAAGCCGTCTCCGACTCCAACTCCGCCCCCTGCGGAAGAGCCTGCGATTGAAGACGACGAGCCGCTGCGAGTGGAAGCCGATTTGGTCAATATTCTCTTCACCGCCGCCGACAAAGACCGCCGTTTTCTAACGAATTTAGCCAAAGACGACATCCGCATTTTTGAAGACGGCAAACAGCAGCAGATTTTTACTTTTCAAAGACAAGTTGATTTGCCGCTCAGCCTGGCGATTTTGATTGATACGAGCGTTTCGCAGGAGCGCACTTTGCCGGACGAAAAAGCCGCTGCTGCGGCGTTTCTCGAAGATGTCGTCAGACCGGGAAAAGATGAAGTGGCGATTTTGACGTTTACCGGCGAAACCACGCTCGAACAAGGTTTTACAAATAATCTCTCGCGCATTCGGCGCGCAGTCGAGAAAGTCGAATTTTTGCCGCCGGTTAATTACGCGGGCGGCGGCGTAACCTTCGGCAGTCCCGCCGGCGGCAAAAACACCGGGCAGCGCGCCGCGCAATCAACTGCCGTTTGGAATGCGATATGGGTAACGGCGGACGAAGTGATGCGCGAAACCAAAAACGAAACGCGCCGCGCCATCATTTTGCTTTCCGACGGACATGACAATAACAGCAGCAAGCGCCTTGAACAAGCCGTTGAAATGGCTTTGAAAGTTGATTCGGTGGTTTATTCAATTGGTATCGGCGACGATTATATGCAGGGCGTCAATCAAAATACTTTGCGCCAGATCGCCGACAAAACCGGCGGGCGCGCCTTTTTCCCGCGCGACGAAACGGATTTGCAGCGCGCTTTCGACCAAATTCAAAACGAGCTGCGCTCGCAATATCTGATCGCCTACGAACCGTCAAACTCGAAAAAAGACGGCTCATATCGCCGAATCGAGATTCAGGTCGCCAATCCCGTTCTCGAAAAACAACGGGTTAAATTAACACACCGACAAGGCTATTTCGCCGAATCCGAAAATAAGAAGTAAATCGCAAATCGTGAATAGAAAAAAGCAGTTGAATTTTAAAATCGAAATTGGATTAAAATTCAACTGCTTTTTTCTATTCACGATAGCAAACAATTCATAACTGCTTTTTCCAACCGCGCATTTCGTAATATTTATCGCGCGGCTCGCCCGTCCAACCGTTGATTCCGTGTTTCGGCAGCCACCAGAAATGAATGATAACGAGCGGAACGAGCGTCGCCGAGAGAGAAACGTAAAACCAGAATCTCCCGAAAAAATACGCGATTGAAGTGTAAATGACGATTCCGAGCGCTTGTTTGACTAATATTCGCCAGCGCGGCGTCATCTCTTCAAAATGTCCGAAGAGAATTTGCCCGATGAGCAAAAGAACGGCGACGATTGCAATCTCAAACCACATTTTCACCTGCTCGTATTCGGGCGCGGCTGCGCCGCCGGACGCGGAAACACGACCGGGCTTTTGTTTCCGGCATTATCAACCGCGCGGACGCCGAAAAAGTAATTATCTTTTGACATTTCTTTCATAGTGAAGTTTGTGACGTTGCCGACAGATTGTGAATTTGTCCAAAACGGCTGATTCGTTTCGCGCCAGACGATTTCATAACCCGCCAAATCCGCGTCTTTGTTCGCGTCCCATTTTAAATCGGTGTCGTTCGTCAAACGCCCGGTGACAATTCCGACGTTTTTCGGTTTTGCCGGAGCGAGCGCGAGGGCGGCAAGACTCGCGGCATTGACGCGAGCGACATTGGCGACATAACCGAAATCAACAAATTCGGGCGTGTCGCCATAAAACACGCCGTTTTCAGTGCGGACGTTTTGATGTTGATGCGTGTAATCTTCGTTCGGCTCGGTAAAACGAACGGCGGCGAAACCGCGTTCGAGAAACGGAATGTGATCGCCGCCGCGCCCGTAACGGTCACGGCGATAAATTACGTTGACGCGAAAACGCGGCGAATAAACATCGCCGATTTCTTTGATAAACCTTCCCAATTGGCGCGAAGCCGAATCGTTTTCGCCGCCGACGCTGCGCCGCGTATTGGCTTCCTGTTCGGTCTCGTTCGTCGGAACGCCTTCGGCGAAGACGCGCACGGTTTGGCGCGTCGGAGAATTTTTGTAGCTCGTCACGCCGCCGATAATGTCGTTCGTAAACATCGCTTCGATGTTCATTCCCTTTTGTTTGGCTTGCTCGGCGAAATAAGCCGCGCCCAAAAGCCCTTGTTCTTCGCCCGGAACCGCCATAAAAATGATTGTCGCGTCGAATTTTCGCTTGCTCATTACACGCGCCATTTCAACAACGGCAGCAGTGCCGGAAGCGTCATCGTTCGCGCCGGGCGCGTCGCATTTGGCGTCGGTCGGCGAAGTACACATCGAATCGTAATGCCCGGAAACCACATAAATTCGTTCCGGGTCGGTCGTGCCGCGCAGAGTTGCGACGACGTTTGTTAAATTCGTCGGTTCGGGAACGCGATTGGCTTTCGGCTGCAAAAAGGTTTGTTTTTCGACCGTCAAACAATTTCCGCAATCCTGACTGATTTTCTGAAACTCGGCAAACAAATAATCGCGCGCCGCGCCGATTCCGCGCGTCGGATTATCCTGTTCGGAAAGCGTGTTGCGCGTGCCGAACGAAACCAGTTTGCGAATCGTGTTTTCGACGTTTTTCGCGTTGATTTCGGCGACAATTTTCTGAATTTCCGAATTCGGTTTCGCTTGTTTTTGCGAAAAAGCGACGGGAGCGATTAGAAACGACAAACAAAAAGCGGCGAATAAAGTTTTCATTAATTAAACTCCAAAGTGTTTACAACAAAAAAGGCTTTGCGCCGTTATTTTCGCGCAAAGCCCTAAATTTGGCAAAAGTTTTTTTATCTCGTCGTTAGCAAATTGTACGCGGTCAAACGATTTCCGTTTGCCGAATAAAGCAGTCCGGCGACTTCGTCCGTAATAAAACGCGCGTCCGGTTCATTTAAACGAATTTGCCGCTGCGGATTTCCGTTCGTTATGTTAACTCCGACCAGCCCCTTTCCGCCCTCCGGCAGTTCGGTATAAAAATACATAAAATTTCCGCGCAATTCGGTGAGACGTTTTCGCCGCGAAAGATAATCGGCGAGCCGATTGGCGAGATTTGCTGGGTCTAAACGGTCGAGCAGTCTTTCCTGAATATCTTCGCGCGAAGGTGCTGAAAGCCTTACTGTCGGGCGCGGATAATTTGGCACAACAATTTCGCCGGTTGAATTACGGATTGAATTCAAATTTCCGATTCTGGACGCGATTCCGTAAGTCCGAATTCGGTCGGAAACGTAATTGCGCGCGGCGTTTGTCGCCAGACTGGTTAAATCGAAATTGCCGATTCGTGATCTGACGCCCGACCAGCGCAATCCCAAAACCGAACGCGCCAAATTTGCGCCGCGAACCGCGTTAAAACCGAAATTAATCCATCCGCCGTAACGAAAATAAAGCGCGGTCGCTCGAAGTGTGATTGAACCGACGCGCGACAAAAAGGAGCGTCCGGGAGCTTCGTATTTTTGACGCCACAAAACAAAATTATCCATCTTTTTTGAACTGCGTCCGCCCCAATTTGAAATTTCGACTGATGAATCAAAAGCCGCAATTTCCTCTCTGCCGCCGACAATTATTTGTCCGGGTTCATTAATTAACAGAAACTGCGCGTCTTTAATGTTGTGTTCAAATTTTCCAATTCGTTTACCGTTTTTTGCGTCAATCGCCGTCAAATCATCTTTGTCCGCAAACAAAATCGTGTTTGCGTCTGAAAAGACAAAATTCGTCAAACCTTTGTCAGCGCCCTTGTAGCGCCACAGAGTCTTGCCGGTTTTGCGGTCGAGCGCCGAGACGCCGTTTGAGCCTTTGGAAACGATTTCGCCATCTTTGATTCGGGTAAACTGCCCGCCCGTGCGAACGTACAAAACATCGCCGACGAGAAACATTTCGGGCGCTACGCCCAAATCTTTTGCTTCCCATTCGACTTCGCCGTTTGAGCGGCGCACGGCGCGAATCTTTCCGCGCCCGGAAGTATAAATAAATTCGTCATCAAACGTCGGATCGGCTTCGGTCAGCGCTAAACCGTCAACATTTACGTCAAATTCTTCGCGCTCGCGTTCGCGCCCGGTGCGCGCTTCAAAAGAAGTCGCACCTTCGTAAAACAGAAAAACGCGCTCGTCCAAAATCATCGGCGCGCGATAATTGTCGAGCGTAAAATCGGTTTCGCCTGACTCGCCAAATGAAACGGGCATCATTTCGATTTCGCCGCCCAAATCTCTTTTCCAGAGTAAATCGCCGTTTTGCAAATCGAAAACCGTAATTTCCGGCTCGCGTTTAAGAATTTCTCCGGCGCTGCCGCGCGGATTTTTAATTAAAACGGCGCAAAGCAGATTTTGACCGGGTTCGACCGCGAGCTGCATCACATCGCCTTTGACTTTATCGCTCGTCCAAACGCTCGCGCCCGACAATAAATCAAGCGCGGCGACGCGCGATTTTTTGCCCTGGTCGAGCGAGAGCAAAATTAAATCCGTTCCCGGAACGGGCGTGATCGCAGTTTCATTGATATTCCCAACGTTTTTACGCCAGATTGTTTCGCCGGTTTGACCGTCGAGCGCGTACAACGAGCGTTCGGTCGCGGCGATTAAAACGCCGAAATCCGTGGTTTGATAAAACCGGACGCGCCCGTCGAGCCTCGCGTCCCAGTTGGCAAAGGCGTTTGAAACGAATAAAAAAACAAGTAAAAACGACACAACGACGATTGATTTCATAAACTTAAAAAGAAAAACGGGATAACCCGAATCTGTTTGATTCAGTTTACCCCGTTTTTCTTTGTTCGAGCTTTAAAAATTAGCGGATTCGATAGGCTTTTCCCTGCCAGACGATGATTACGGTTTCGCCTCTAAAACTATCAGCGATAGAACGCAAACCGCCGTCGAGTTTTTTATATTCGTCCGAACCGCGCGTAACCATAACGGTTGTTTGCCCGCTGTAAGCGTTGTCGCGCCAAACGCCGTCGAGATTTTGAAAAGTTCTGTTTCCAATGGTGCGCGCCGCGATTGGCTTTTTGAGTTCTGAACCAGCCGGATTTGTCTGCTTTCTAAGATTAAGCGATTCGGCAGTTTCCTGTCCTTGATCGGCTGGCTTTTTCTGCGCGTCGGAGCTGTTTGGCGGCGCGATGGCAAGCGTGACCGCTTTCTCAGGAGAAGATTTAGCAGCGGTCGGCGTCGGCGCGGGAGATGCGGAGACAGCAGTTCCGGCTGCGTTGGCGTTTGAAACGCTCGTCGAACGAGTTGATTCTTTTACAACTCCCGGTTCTTTTCTCGCGATTTCGCCGGAGTTTGATTGTTGACCGCGCGTCGCCCTCACTGAAGGCGGCAAACCTTGGTTCGGCGATTGTTCGGCATTTTGATTTGTGTTTTCAGCCACATTCGCGTTTTCCGATTCGGTGAAATTCGTCGCTACATCCTGTAAAACTTCCGGCGTGCTTTCAACGGTTGGCTCCGGTTGTACGGGCGGCGTTCGTTCGCGCCGTCTTTTTTGTTCGGCTTTTACTTCGTCTTCGATTTCGATTTGCGCGACCTGCGGAGCTTGCTTTTCCTGCCGAGATTGCAGCGCGACAAAAGCGAAAACACCGACAAATAAAACTGTCAAAGCCGCAGCCGCGTAACCCAAATTCGGGAGCGCAAACCAGCGCGTAAATCGTTCGCTCCAGGTTGGCTGCACAGGAGAAAGCGCTTTTGTCTCTACGGTTTCGGATTCTTCCGCTTCCTGAATCGAGGCAAAATTAACAAGAATTTGGCGACAATCCGAACAATCCGCCAGATGCGCGGTGAAACGGGCGCGCGTCGTGTCGGGCAGAGCATTTTCCGCGAAAGCGGAAACCGAATCGGCGTCTAAATGCGCGGCGTTTTCCGGCAACACTTCGCCCGCTTTTCGCAACGCGACGCGGCGCAAAAGAGATTCAAATGTGTTGTCGAATTCGTGCTGCATTTTGCTCGTTGGGGAACGCTTTTAAGAATTTGCCACTCCAAGAACGCTCGTCATTTAATTTTCTTGCACCTTTGGTACGGATGCGATTAACTTTTCTAAGTTTGTATCGAGCTTTTCACCCGCCTCCGCCAGATTTCGCTCGATTTCATCGCGCGTCCAGCCTTTTTCCCGTTCCAAAATTTTTTCCACGCGCTTTCGTAAATCAGTGTGGATTCTCGTCAAACGGCGGCTTGCCGTCGCTTCGTGAAAGCCCAAAACCGCGCCCGCTTGTTTCAGCCGCAAGCCGTCAAAATAATAAAGCTTAATCAAAAGCCGGTCTTCCGCATCAAGCTCGCCGAGCGCTGTAATCAAAGATTCTTCGACCGTCCGGGCGGCTTCGCGCGAAGCGTAAGACTGTTCGGGATTTTCCGTATGAGCGAAAACGGTTCGCTCGTCGCCTTCGTTTTCGTGCGCCAGATTTTCAAATTCGCGCGGCTCTTCGATTTGCACCATCCGCGCCTGTTTTCGATGCGCGTCAATCGCCAATTGCGAAACCACGGCTCGCAGCCAGCCCGCAAGACTTCCGCGCCCGGAATAATAACCGAGCTTTCCAGAAGGTTTTCCGCTCTTATCGGTTTTCAATCCGTGCAATTCCGCCCAAATGCTTTGCGCCAAATCTTCCGCCGCATCTGCGTTTGAAGTCACGGAACGCGCGGCTGATTTGACCGAGCCGCCGAAATTTGTGAACAAATCCTGCCAAGCCGCATCATCGCCGCGCTCACACGCCTGCACCAGACACAAATCGTCAATGTGCAAAGACTCCACGAATTCTCGAATTTTCTGCTCGCTCGCTTCGGGCGCGTCGCGCAGCAGATATTTTTCGAGCGTCGCCGCAATTCGCGGATGTAAATCGGCGGCGGTTAAATTACGCGGATTGAGCGCGCGATTGACAAGTCGCGCCGCGGCGTCCTGCGCAATTTCGCGTTGTTTAGCGGAGAGAGCCACAGAGTTTACTGTTTTTGAAACAATGTTCATCCAGCAAAATCGAACAGCGCGAATTTTATCACTAAACTCATTTTTAAGACACCCGCATTGCAAATCGCAAATCCGAAATTTAAAATCGAGTCGTGCTTCGCATAACCGAAATTTTCCGCTCGATTCAAGGCGAATCAACTCACGCCGGACGCGCTTGTTCGTTCATCAGATTAACCGGCTGCCCGATGCGTTGCCGATGGTGCGATTCGGTTTACACTTTCACCGGCGGCGAGCGGATGACGGCTGACGAAATTCTCGCGCAAGTCCGTGCTTTCAATGTTCCGCTCGTCGAAATCACGGGCGGCGAACCGCTTGTCCAAAAAGCGGTTTTTCCTTTGATTGAAAAATTGTGCGACGAACAATTTGAAGTTTTAATCGAAACAGGCGGTTACGTTTCGACCGAAATGGTTGACGAAAGAGCTAAAATCATTTTGGACGTAAAATGTCCGGCGTCGGGCGAAGCCGAGCGAAATTACTGGGCAAATCTGGAACGCCTCAGAGCCGACAAGGACGAAATTAAATTTGTCGTCGCCGACCGGAACGATTTAGAATTTGCCCGGCAAGTTATTGAAAAATATGATTTGGAAGAGCGCGCCAAAGCTGTTTTGATTTCGCCTGTTTGGAACGAAATGGATTTGATTGAAACGGCAAACTGGGTCGCGGCAAGCAATCTGAAAAACATCAGAATGCAGTTGCAGCTTCACAAATATATTTGGGGCGCTGATGTTCACGGAGTTTGAAATGCAGTCCAAAGTCCAAAGTCCGAAGTCCAATGTCGCCGTGTGTCTGGTTTCCGGCGGAATGGATTCGTGCGTAACGGCTGCGATTGCTAACGAAGAAAACGACGAACTGGCGTTTTTGCACGTTTCTTACGGACAGCGCACCGAACGGCGAGAGCGGCAGGCTTTTGAAGCGATTGCCGAATTTTACAACGTCAGGAAAAAGCTCGCGGTTTCGATTGAACATTTGGCGCGCATCGGCGGTTCGTCTTTGACGGACATACAAATGGAAGTCACGGAGGCGGATTTAGAGTCAAAAGCGATTCCGACTTCGTATGTTCCGTTTCGCAACGCTCATTTGCTGGCGATTGCGGCAAGCTGGGCTGAAGTTTCGGAGGCGAATCGAATTTACATCGGCGCGGTGGCGGAAGATTCGAGCGGTTATCCCGATTGCAGACCCGAATTTTATGCGGCGTTTCAGAAAACAATCGAAGTCGGAACAAAACCCGAAACAATCATCGAAATCCGAACGCCGGTTATTGATTTTAAAAAATCGGAAATCGTGCGGCGCGGAGTTGAGTTAAACGCGCCTTTGCATTTAACCTGGTCTTGTTATCAAAACGCGGAAAAGGCTTGCGGGCGCTGCGATTCGTGCGCCTTGCGGCTGCGCGGATTTAGAGAAGCCGGATTGCGTGATCCTGTTGTTTATGAAGAAAAATTTTTACAACTTTTTGAAGTTTGAGTTCATCACAAAAGGCAATCTCGCGTTATAATATCCACGCAGTTAATCGTTAAAACAATTTGAAGGAGAGTTTTATGAAGCGGAATTTCTTTTTAGTTTCTTTTCTCGCGGCGATGTTGTTTGGTTTCACCGACATTTCTGCTTTTGCCCAACAAACGCCCCCGAAAAAACCGGCGAATCCTGATGAAGAATGCGCCGAATTAATGAAATTATCGGATGAGCGGAAAAGTAAATTTACTGCCGAACAAAAGAAAGCATATGATGAAGCCGTCAGCGAGTGTAAAAAAAGAGCTGACGTAGCGTCTCAAAACGCCAAAGTCCAAAATGAGGATAAGCTGATCGCCGCCACAATCAAAGAAGGCAATGCGGCTTTTAGCTCAAAAAACTACGATTTGGCGATTGCCAAATTCGACGAAGGTTACAACATTAACCAAACGTATATTGGCAGCGCGCCGGTTTTCTTAAACAACAAAGCGACCGCTCTCAGCTCGCGGGCTTCCGAACGGTTAAAAGCAGCCATCGCCAATAATAACGACAAAGCGATGAAAGAGCAGGCGAAACAAGATTGGCTGAATTCGTATGAAGCAGCCAGCAAGTCTTTGCAGCTCACGAAAAATCCGCCGGCAAGTGCCTCTCCCGAAGAACAGAAAACGGCTCAACAAAATAAATACGACGCTCTCGTCAGAATGACACAGGCTTTACGTTTGTTGACACTTAACAAACTCGATACGTCGAAAAGTGCCGAAATTAAATCGGCTTATCAAGAATATCTGACGGTCGAAACTGATTCAGCCAAGAAAACAGCCGGTCAAATGCAGTTTGCCGACTTGCTTCGCGAAACCGGAGATTGCGAAAGCGCGGCGGCGGAATATCAGAAAATTTTAGCCGAAAAAGCAGACGACGCGGACGCGCTCGCCGGCGCCGGTTTGTGCTTGTTCAATAACGGCGTGGCTTCCGATAACAAAGACCTGATGCAGCAAGGAATGAACACGCTGACGCGGTTTGTCGAAGTCGCTCCCGATACTCACAGACTCAAAGAAAGCGTAAAAAGCGCTATCGAATATTTAAAAACTGAGCAAAAGATTGCTCCGCAAAAAGGCGGCAAGTCTGCCGCTCCGGCTAGAAAACGTGGGTAATTGAAATTTAGAGAAACAAAAAAAGACCGCTTTCTAAAGTGAAAGCGGTCTTTTTTTGTTTCTTTTGACCGAAAACTCGTCAAAACTTTAATTTCAAATTTCATCTTGACAGATTAAACGACAAAACGATACGATAATTGCAAAACGGTGTTAAAGCCGTTTTACCAAACGCATACCTCAGTCAAGTTTGTCGGCTTATCCAAAAAAGGATGCTTTTAAAGTTCGTCAACAAATCCCCAGCAAAGCGAACGTTAATTAAATGTCAGCTAAATTAGGTGAAATACTTGTCCGCGAGAACCTGCTTACGCCCGCCCAACTGCGTGAAGCCTTAGAATATCAACGCGAGCACGGCGGCAGGCTCGGCTATAATCTCGTCAAATTGGGATTATTAAACGATGATGTGATTACTGCGGTTTTGTCGCGGCAGTACGGCGTTCCGTCGGTTAATCTCGACCTTTTCGAGATTGATACGTCGGTTATCAATCTCATTTCGCACGAAGTGGTTCATAAATACTCGGTTTTACCGGTTTCCAGAGTCGGCGCAACGCTGACCTTGGCGATGGCTGACCCGACGAACGTTTTTGCGATGGACGACATAAAATTTATGACCGGCTTAAACATCGAGCCGGTTGTCGTCTCCGAGGCATCCGTGCAGGAAGCGATTGCCAAATATTACAGTCCGACCAGAGAGATTGAAGTGGTCGGTATGCCCGGTTTTGACACTTCGATTTTTGAGCGTTTTGACGCTCAAACGATTGGCAAAAACGGCAATGGAAACGGCGCGAAAAGAGGATTTGCGCCGGAATCGGAAAAACTGGGGCAGGATGACTTATCGGTTTCGCTAGATGAGTTTGAGTTCGACGCGCCGGTCGAAGGCGAGCTTGAAGTTCTAAATACAGACGACGAAATTGACCTCGCGCAGCTTTCCAAATCGAGCGAAGACGCGCCCGTAGTTCGTCTCGTCAACGTTTTGCTGGTTGATTCTCTGCGGCGCGGCGCATCCGACATTCACATTGAACCTTACGAAAAAGATTTTCGCATTCGTTTCCGCATTGACGGCGTGCTTTACGACGTAATGCATCCGCCGATCAAGATGCGCGACGCTTTGACCTCACGCCTCAAAATTATGTCAAAGCTCGATATTGCGGAAAAACGCTTGCCGCAGGACGGACGCATCAAGATTAAAGTCAAAGTTGACAACAAATCGCGCGAACTGGATTTCCGCGTTTCCACGCTGCCCACTCTGTTCGGCGAAAAGGTCGTGCTTCGTCTCTTGGATAAAGAAAAGCTGATGCTCGATATGACCAAGCTCGGTTTTGAAGAGGAGAGTTTGGTAAAATTCAAGCGCAATATTTCCAAACCTTATGGAATGGTTTTGGTTACTGGACCGACCGGTTCCGGTAAAACGAACACTCTTTATTCCGCCCTGCAAGCCCTAAATACGAATGAAACTAATATTATGACGGCGGAAGACCCGGTTGAATTTAACTTGCCGGGAATCAATCAGGTGCAGATGAAAGAGCAAATCGGACTGAATTTCGCCGCCGCTTTGCGCTCGTTCCTGCGCCAGGACCCGAACATCATTCTCGTCGGTGAAATCCGCGATTTTGAAACGGCTGAAATTGCCATCAAAGCAGCCTTGACCGGGCACATGGTTTTATCTACTCTGCATACTAACGATGCTCCTTCGACCGTGTCGCGTCTGATGAATATGGGTATCGAGCCGTTTTTGGTGGCAACCAGCGTCAACTTGATTCAAGCGCAGCGCTTGATTCGTCGAATCTGTACCAACTGCAAAGAAGAACATTCCGTCCCGGTCGAAGCGATGCTCGAAGTAGGATTTCCGAGCGGAGAAGCCGAAAAAGTTAAAACCTTCAAAGGTCGCGGCTGCGACAAATGCAACGGCACTGGTTACAAAGGTCGAGTCGGTCTTTACGAAGTTTTGGAAATGACCGACGATTTGCGCGAGCTGATTTTAATCGGCGCATCGGCGCTCGAACTCAGGAAAAAAGCGATTGACACGGGAATGATTACCTTGCGTCAATCCGGTTTGGAAAAAATTCGCACCGGAATGACGACTTTGGAAGAAGTAGTCAGAGAAACGGTAGGTTAGTTTTAATAAGGAGATTTTTATGAAGCGAGCAATGGCTCTGTTCCTCGTAATGGTATTTTCAATCGGCGTAATGCTGCCTTTCACGACTGATTGGTCGGAAGCCGCGAAATCGAAAATACATAAAAAGAAGAAAAAGAAAATTAAGAAATACTCGAAAGCGTGGTGGAAAATGTATCGCGCGAAAAAACGCCGCGCCCGACTTCTCGCCGCGCGCCGTCGCGCTTTAGCCAAACGCCGTGCCGTAGCTGCCGCCAATGCGCGAAATAATCCCGCCGTCGCACAGCCGCAAGTCGCCGCAACCGGACGCGGCAAATCAAACGCTGAAAAAGTCGCCGCCAGACCTGCACCGGTTCTCGGAAAAGACGCGCCCGTCGCAGCCGGAGGCAGCGATTTGGAATTTCGCGTCGCCGACCAAAACGGTCAGCAAATCGGCTCGGCTCAGCTTTCCGTAATCGGCGTTGCGATGCCGCAAAACGAAGACGGCGCGACTGAAAAAACGCGCAAACAGATGCTCGCCGGAGTTCCCGTCAGCGCGCTGCGCCGCACTGTAATTGACCGGATGATCAAAGAAAACGGCTGGATCGTCAACGATTATCAACGCTTAGTTGACGGCAGACGGGTTTTCGTCGTCGTCGCCCAAAGCTCTACGGGTGGCGTAACGCAATCGCGCCAATTCTATTTCACCGAAGTTGACGGACGCATCTATAGCCTCGCCACAAACGCGCCTTCGGATTATTCGGACAAAGTCGCCGCCGACTCGGAAAAACTCCTGCGCGCAATGTCAACCAACACCAATCGCCCAATCCAAACCGCAGACCTTCGCTAAAAACAAGGATGAAGGATGAAGGATGAAGGATGAATAAAACAAATTATTCATCGCGTTTCATCCTTCATCCTTCCGCCTTCATCCTTCAGAAACGTGCTTCACGAACAACATTCCGTCGGGCAGCAAATCTCCCTGCCCGATTTACTGAGAAAAATGACTGACCTCGGAGGCTCCGATTTGCATTTAACGACAAATTCGGCGCCGCAGGTTCGCGTTCACGGTCATTTGCAGCCGCTTCCCGGCTACGCCGCGATGTCGGCAGCCGAGACGAAACAGCTTGCTTATTCGGTTTTGACCGACGCTCAAAAACATCGTTTTGAAGAAGCTCTCGAACTCGACTTTTCGTTCGGTTTAAAAGGAATGTCGCGTTTCCGCGCCAATCTTTTCAACCAAAAAGGTGCGGTCGGCGCGGTTTTTCGCGCGATTCCTTACGAAATCAAAGGTTTTGAAAATCTCGGATTGCCGCCGGTCGTCAAAGATTTGTGCAACAAGCCGCGCGGTTTGATTCTCGTCACCGGACCGACTGGTTCCGGTAAATCAACGACGCTTGCCGCAATGATTGACAAAATCAACCAGGAGCGACGCGAACACATTCTGACGATTGAAGACCCGATTGAGTTTCTGCACCCGCACAAAAACTGTGTCGTCAACCAGCGCGAAGTCCACTCCGACACGCACGGTTTTGCCCCCGCTTTGAAATCAGCTCTGCGTCAGGACCCGGACGTTGTTCTCGTCGGCGAAATGCGCGATCTGGAAACAATCGAAATGGCTCTGCGAATCGCGGAAACCGGACACTTAACATTCGCCACGCTGCACACGAACTCCGCCGCTTCGACGATTAACCGTATCATTGACGTTTTCCCGTCCGCGCAGCAATCACAGGTTCGCACGCAGTTGTCGCTCGTTCTCGAAGGCATTCTTTGCCAAGCGCTGCTGCCGAAACCCGACGGCGCGGGACGCGCAATGGCGCTCGAAATTCTGATTCCGAATGCCGCCATCCGCAACCTGATCCGCGAAGACAAAATTCACCAGATTTATTCGATGATGCAAACCGGGCAGGACAAATACGGAATGCAGACGTTTAATCAATCGCTTGCCACGCTGCATCATAAACGCCTGATTTCGCTTGATACGGCAATGGCTCGCTCGTCGAACACCGACGAATTAAAAACTCTCATCGAACGCGGCGCAGGTCTCAACAGCAATTACGGCGGACAAGCGCGCCCGCAAATCACTCCAAACGGCGCGCCGAACGGCGGCAACGGAAGTCCTTACGCGCAAGGTCGTCCCATCGGCTCACGCCCGCCGACTCGTTAAGCGAACGGTTCAAAGTTCAAGGTTTAAAGTTCAAAGTTGTAATTGAACGTCAGAACCAGCTTTGAACCTCAGACTCCCAGCTTTAAACCTTGAACTTTGAACCTTGAACTCTTGTAATTATGCCTACATACGCTTTTAAAGGTCGCAATCGTTTGAACGAGATGGTTTCGGGCGAACGCGAAGCCGCCAGCCAGGACGCTCTGCGTCATCTTCTCCGCCGCGAGCAAATCATAATGACCTCGGCTTCGGAAAGAGGCAACGCGGTTAATTTACCGAAAGTACGAAAAAAGAAAAAAGTAAAATCCAAAGAGCTGGCAATTTTTACCCGTCAGTTTTCGGTGATGATTGACGCGGGTCTGCCGCTCGTCCAATGTATCGAGATTCTCGCCGGACAACAGCAAAACGGCTTTTTCAGAGAAGTTTTGAATCAAGTCCGACAGGATGTCGAAGAAGGCGCGACGCTCGCCACCGCGCTCGCTAAACACCCGAAAGTTTTCGACAATCTTTATACGAATATGGTCGAAGCGGGCGAAACCGGCGGCGTGCTGGACATTATTTTGCAGCGTTTGGCGACCTTAATCGAAAAGATGGTCAAATTGAAGCGCAGCATCATTTCGGCTTCGATTTACCCGACGGCGGTTGTTTTGGTGGCGATTGCGGCGGTAACGATTATTATGATCGTCGTCATTCCGCAGTTCGAGCAAATCTTTATGGGCTTGCTCGGACCCGGCAAACAGCTTCCTTTGCCGACCAGAATTGTGATGGCAATCAGCGGTTTTCTCGCTGGCTGGGGCGGTTTAGCCTTGCTGGCAACCATTGTCGGCGCGGCGACCGGAACTTTTTACTATTACAAAACTCCGAAAGGACGTTGGCAGATTGACGCATTGCTGCTGAGATTGCCGATTTTCGGAGGAATTTTGCGTAAAATCGCCGTCGCGCGGTTTTCCAGAATTCTCTCCACGCTGCTCTCGTCGGGCGTTCCGATTATGCAGTCTCTCGAAATCACCGCCCGCACAGCCGGCAACGTCATCGTCGAAGACGCGATTTTAAAAGTGCGCGCCGGAGTCGAACGCGGCGAAAGCTTTGTCGAACCGCTCAGAGCGACCCAGGTTTTCCCCGATATGGTCGCGCAAATGATCGGCGTCGGCGAACAAACCGGCGCTCTTGACGCGATGCTCGGCAAAATCGCGGATTTCTATGAAGAAGAAGTTGATGCGGCAATCGCCGATTTGCTGGCGATGATCGAACCGGCTTTGATTGCGTTTCTCGGCATAACCATCGGCTCGATTGTTATTTCGATGTATTTGCCATTGTTTATGCTCATCGGAGAGCTTGCCAGCGCCGGAAAATAAAGAACTTACAGTTGCTTTAGGACAATAAAGTCTTAAACTGAATTTCAACAAACTACTCGAAGCGGTTTCAATTGAAACCGCTTTATTTTTTTTTCGAATCAGGAGTTGAAATAAAATTCATCTCTGCGTTACCGCATTGAAAAAACTTTTCTCTTTTCTCTGATAACTTTCGCTTTGTTTTGGTGCGTTAATAAATGTAGTCGTAGTTTCACATCTATTGAGCAAACTCCGCTAAAGACGGATTCGGCTAACGACCGCTTTTTCTGAAAAGGAAAACTAAACAAAGGAGAGAAAAATGCCATTAAATCACGAAGAGAGAAAAGCATATGATACAAGCAACGCGGAGGTTCGCGAACTGCTTGCCAATTTACAAGGCAATATTCTGAAAGGACACGGACGCGACCACACGGTTCATATTTTTGTTAAGTTCAAGCCACAAAATGTCAGGACATTGCGGAAAAAACTGATTGCTCTTGCTAACGATTACGTTGTTTCGGCGCTGCAGCAGCAAATTGAAAGAGAACAATTTAAAAAACATAAAATTCCCGGCGCGCTTTTCGGAAATCTTTTTCTGACGGCGAACGGTTACCGCGCTCTTGGCTTTACGCCCGCGCAAATGGCAAATGCTTTTACGGAAGCAAACACGGCTTTCGGCACGCAGTCGAATTTTCTTGAAGGAATGCAAGCGCACGGCGACGAGCTTAACGACCCGCCGCTCGCTGAATGGGAAGAAGGTTATCAGGCGGGCGCGATTGACGCGATGATTCTGCTTGCCGACGATGACCGCGAATATCTTCACCGACAAGCGCGAACCGTGGTTAACCGGATTGATGATTTTTGCGAAATTCTCGTCATCGAGCGCGGCGACGCCCTGCGCGCCCCCGTGACGAAAGAAGGCATCGAGCATTTCGGTTATGTGGACGGACGCAGCCAGCCGATTTATTTTGAGGATGAGTTAGCCGATGAGGGCGCGACAACCGATTGGAATCCGGTCGAGCCGTTAAAATTTGTTTTGGTGCATGATAAAAACGTGACAAGCGGCAAATTTTACGGCAGCTATTTCGTTTTTCGCAAGCTCGAACAAAATGTGCTTGCTTTTAGGGCAAAGGAAATCGAACTCGCCGATTTTCTGGGATTTAAGACCGACGAGGAACGCGCCCGAGCCGGCGCGATGGCGGTCGGCAGATTTCGTGACGGAACGCCCGTCGCGATTCAACAATCCGACGGATTGATACCGGCTAAGGAAAATAATTTCAATTACGCGAAAAGCGATCCTGACGGTCTGAGATGTCCGTTTCAAGCGCATATTCGCAAAAGCAATCCGCGCGGCGATCTTACCGGCGACACGACGGGAAATGCCGGTACTAATGATGACGGAGAACGAAACCGCCGTATCACGCGGCGAGGCATTACTTACGACGACCGCAAAACGCGCGTTGCCGACGGGCAATGTTTGCAGGACCTTCCGACCAGAGAGGTCGGTCTGCTTTTTATGTGTTTTCAAGAAAGCATCAGGAATCAATTTGCCTTTATGCAGCGGTTTTGGGTAAACAATGAAGGTTTTCCGCCGAAAAATCCGACGACGACGGGTATTGATCCTATCATAGGTCAGGGCGGCGCATCACCCACGCCGCAAAAATGGCGACCGGAGTGGGGAGGAACCGCGCCGACTCCTCCGGGTTCCGAATCGAAAGACTTCCTTTTTCAGGGTTTTGTTCGATTAAAAGGCGGCGAATTCTTTTTCGCGCCGAGCATTCCGTTTCTGAAAACTTTTGCGCCGCCCAAGTAATAAAGCATGAAAAAAGCCCGCTTCCGGCGGGCTTTTTTCATAACAGTCAAATGTTACTTTCGAGTTTTATTCAGCATCGCTTCGCGTTTCGCCTTAAATTCCGTTCCCGGTTTCCATTCGGGATAGGCTTCGGTTTGCGCGACGCGGTAACCGACCGTCAAAAGCAACTGCGCATCTTCGACCGCGCCCGCCAAATCCCAGTCGGATTTTACTTCGTCCGACGGCTTATGATAATCGCGCGCGGTGTATTCGTCGCGTTTTTGCTGCGAATATCCGGCTGGTTTGCCAATAAAATCTTCGCCCGAATCAACATACAATGCCGGAACGCCTTGTTTGGCAAACTCGAAATGATCCGAACGATAAAAGAAACCTTTTTCCGGTTCGGGGTCGGGTTTTAAAATACGTTTTTGATCTCCGGCGGCTTGTTTTAAAACATCGTCGAGCGTCGAATTTCCGAAACCGACGACAACCAGATCGCTGGTTCTTCCCCATTGATTTACGCCGTCCATATTGATGTTGGCGACAGTTTTGGCAAGCGGGTAAATCGGATTTGTCGCGTAGTATTTCGCGCCGAGCAAGCCTTTTTCTTCGGCGGTGACGGCGAGAAAAATTATCGAACGCTTCGGCGCCAGAGTCATTTTCGTAAACGCTTCGGCAATTTCAATCATCGCCGCCGTGCCTGAGGCGTTGTCGAGCGCGCCGTTGTAAATCTGGTCGCCTTTTGCGTTTGTATCGCGCCCCAAATGATCCCAATGCGCCGAATAAACGACGTATTCGTTTTTCAATTTCGGATCGGAGCCTTCCAATTTGGCGATAACGTTTTGCGAGTCAATCTGGCGCAGAGTGTTTTTCAATTCAAAATTCGCTTTGGCGTTTAATGCAACGGGTTTGAAATTTTTGTTCGTTGCGCTCTTTTTTAGAGCGTCGAAATCCTGACCGCCCGCTGCAAACAATTCTTTCGCGCGGTCGAGCCTGATCCACGATTCGACGCCAACTCGTCCCATATTTTTATCCGCCTGCGTGATGTCGAAATTCTCGCGTCCCCAGCTTCCCGAAACGACTTCGTAAGGATAACCGGCAGGCTCTGTTTCGTGAACGATGATGCACGCCGCCGCGCCTTTTTCCGAAGCGATTTCGTATTTGTAAGTCCAGCGCCCGTAATAAGTCATCGCGCGACCTTTGAACATTTTATCGTCGAGCTTTGCCGGATTATTCGGGTCTTGAACAGCCGGATCATTAATCAGCATCACAACGGTTTTGCCGCGCACGTCAACGCCTTTATAATCGTCCCAGCCATATTCCGGCGCGACGACTCCGTAGCCGACGAAAACAATATCGGAATTTTCAACCTTGACTTCCGGCACATAGCGGCGCGAAACGGCGACGTATTCGTCGGGGAAATTCAGATTCATCGTTTTGCCGCCCGCCGTAAAAGACGCTTTCGGCTGCGCGGTAAAACCGGCGAGCGGGACTTTTTGCACATAACTGCCATCGGTGTTTCCCGGTTTGAGTCCTAATTTTTTAAACTCGGAAACGAGATAATTAACCGTCAATTCTTCGCCGCGCGTTCCCGGACCGCGACCTTCAAATTCATCGGACGCGAGCGTTTTCGTGTGTCGCAGTATATCGGCGCTCGTGATGCTGCCGAGCGCCCGCCTCAGCGAAGTTTCGGTTTGCGCAGCGAGTGAAATCGCGAGCGCAGACAAACACAAAGCGGTGAAAAAGATTGATGTTTTTTTCATAAATTTATTCGGCTTTTGCTTTTCTAAACTGATTTCAAATTTTATCATTAAACCGTAATTTGTTTTAAAGCCGAGATGAAAACGATTTACCGCCGCCGATTTCTGC
This sequence comes from Pyrinomonadaceae bacterium, assembly GCA_036400075.1. Taxonomy (GTDB): domain Bacteria; phylum Acidobacteriota; class Blastocatellia; order Pyrinomonadales; family Pyrinomonadaceae; genus JALZCH01. Next base: position 12,280 of record DASWLV010000002.1, on the reverse strand, counting down.
TCAAAGATTTGCCCGCGCCATTGACGCGCGCTTCGGAACATCTGCAATTTTTCGACAATTATTTAACCGCAACCAGATTGCTGCTGCGCCAAATCCGCACGCCGAAAACCAAACTCTGGGAGCGAAAATTCGTGCAGGAATTTCCGGCTGAAGCGGCGGATTTTTCAAAATTGAATTACGCCGAAATAGATTTGAGCGAATACGAATACGAAGTTTTGTCGGTTTTTGAAGGCAACGAACTGCGTTACAATCGCTATTTTTACGAACTTGAAACGGGAAAGCTCGCGATTGATATGATTCTCAACCGCGAGCTGTGGAATCTGATTTTGGCGAGCGCCGAGTTTGAAACCGAATCCGAAATGCGCTCATTTTCGCCGCCCGATTTCGCCGCGCGTGAAATCACGCAGGACGAGTTTTTTCTTCCGCAGAATCTAACTAACTCAACTCTCAAAGACGTTAAAAAACATCTCGAAACAATTTAGTTTTCCGCTTCGATTTTCCTACGCGATTCGGCAACGGTTATGTCAAACAATTTTTCCAAATCGGCATTGACGCCGCGCAATCCGGCGTTGACGACGCGCTCGCCCCACGCGAGATATTCGAGCTTGCGCTCTTTGCTCCAATCGGCGGGCGGATCAACGGCGATTTCCCGAATGTTGCTGGTTTTGTCGGAGAGCTTGACCTGTTTCGCTTCCGGCGAAAGATGCGGCGCGTGTTCGACCTGTTTTTCTTTGCGCTCGGCTTTCGGCAAATTTTTGTCGTCGGTGACTTCCATCACAATTTCGCTGACGCGCTCGCCGAATTTTTCGGCAATTTCTTCTTTTGTTGTTTTTGTATCTTCAACCGTATCGTGCAAAACGGCGGCGAGCAAAATGTTGATGTCTTCGATTTTCCCGACGCGAACAAGCTGTTCTGTGACTTCAATCAAATGATTTATATAAGGCGGTTTGTGCGCGCCTTTGCGTCGTTGGTCGCGGTGTTTATCGGCGGCGAATTTCAATGCAGCAAGCAGTTTTGCCAGATTTTCTTGTTTCATCTGCTTATTTATCGATTATTCAGCATCTCGAATTTATTTCGACTGTCTTTCCTGAATCAAATCAAGAACACTTTCCTTCTTTTCTACTGATACAAATCTACCCAAATTATCCGCAGCCACTTCACCTTTTGACTTTTGCGTTACTAGCCAAATAGCTTGTTTATTCTGATGATTTCTATGTTCAACTCTGGGGCAATCTATATTTGATCGATTCTGCCAAACCAGGATTAATTTTTCGTTCTCTTTGGCATTTCCTAACAGCACTTCATCCACTGTAATTTCGCCTTTTCCATAATCCATTCCGTCTTTTGTTTCTTCCGTAACGTTTTTCAATGTTCCGATCACAATTATGTCACTGGTTTTAACTGCCATTTCTAAAGAAATAATAATATCTTCTGATATTGCCGCAATTGGCAAGAAAAGAATAAGTATTAAACTTAATGCGTAATTCATCATTTTTTCTCCCGATAATGCATAAAAAATCTAACTCTGATTCAATAATTGTTTGACCAAACCGCAATAAAGTTGAACCGAATCGCTCAATTCTTGTTTCGAGACAAATTCGTCTTTCGTATGCGCGACGAGAATTGAGCCTGCGCCGAGAAGCAGCGGCGTGCCCCAATTGGAAAGATTTGGAATGTCGGTCGTAAAACGCACGACTTTTTGCCGGAAGCCTTCGACCGCCTGCATGCGCACGGCTGGAACGACCGACGCGATTTCGATTTCGGCGCGATTGTTGACGACTCTTTCTAAAATTCGCTGAATCGGCGGAAAGGGTGTTGTAAGGCGAATATGAATACCGGCTTCGGCAAACGGCGGGATGACGTTTGTTTTCAAACCGCCCGCGATTGTGCCGATGTTACAGGTCGTTTCGCCGAAAAACTCGTCGGAAGGAAACTGGGTTTCCCGGATGTCCTGCAAAACGTCGAGCAGTTTTTCGATTGCCGATTCGCCCATCTCAGGATAAGCCGAATGCGCGGCTTTGCCTTTCGTCCGCAAAAACACGCGCAGAGAGCCTTTTGAACCAATTCCAAGCTCGTTGTCGGTCGGCTCGCCGTTAATCATAAATTGACATTTTTGGGCAATCGGATGTTTGTTCGCGGCTTGCGCTCCCTTGCTCGATTGCTCTTCATCAACCGTGAACAGCAAACCGATGTCGAAAACATTTTCCTGCAAAAGCTGTTCGGCGGCGGTGATTTGCGCGGCGATAATTCCTTTCGCGTCGCACGCGCCGCGCCCGTAAATGTTTTCCTCGTCTTCGGCGGGCGTAATAAACGGCGGCACGGTGTCCATATGCGTCGAAAGAAAGACGCGCGGATTGTCCGACGCCCAAGCGATCACATTTCTGCGCCCGTCAACGACTTCCTGCATTTCGACTGCGTAGCCGAGAGATTTTAAATAATCGCCCAAAAATGCGCCGACGGCTTGCTCTTCGCCGGAAACGGACGGAATTTTTATTAATTCCTGAGTTAGCTCAAATAAATTCAGCATCACAGAAAATGCAGAAACGCGCACGAAGTAAGCGTGTTACTAAAAAACGCCCTTACTTCGTGCGGGCTTCCGCATTTTTAATTAACGGCGCGGCACTTGCTCGCCGATTGTTGAAACGACGACCGAGCTTGATAATCCTAAGCCCGATAATCTGCCCGCCATCATCACCAGCGTTTCGCCCTTTTCGACAACTCCGGCTTCGAGCAGAGTTTCTTCGCCTTTTTTGAGCATTGCTTCGGTTGATTCGCCCGGCGTTTGCGAAAAAGGCTCGATGCCCCAGACGAGCGCGAGCGAAGTACAGGCGTTCGGGTCGGTCGTCAGAGCGAAAATCTGCTGTTCGGGGCGAACCGATGAAAGACGGCGCGCCATATGACCGGATTCGGTGAAAACCGCGATTTTCGCTATTTTCAATTCTTCGGCGGCAATCGAGGCGGCTTTGCAGAGCGCGCGGCTCGTTCTGCCGGTGACTTCGCCGGTAAATTTCAAGATTTTGCGCGAACCCGTCGGGTTTCCTTCCTCTGCGGTTTCAATAATGCGGCACATCGTCCGCACGGATTGAACCGGGTATTTTCCGCTCGCGGTTTCCGCCGACAACATCACGGCGTCGCTGCCGTCCCAAATCGCGTTTGCCACATCAGAGGCTTCGGCGCGCGTCGGACGCGGCTCTTCGATCATTGATTGGAGCATCTGCGTCGCCGTAATCACGAATTTCTCGGCGGTGATTGATTCTTCGATAATTCGTTTTTGATAAACCGGAACCAGCTCGGTGCTGGTTTCGACTCCCAGATCGCCGCGCGCAACCATCACGCCGTCCGAGGCTTGGATTATTTCTTTGAGATTCAAAATCGCCTCCGCCTTTTCGATCTTCGCCACCAGTCGAGCGCGTCCGCCCAGCTCTTTGATTAATTCTTTCGCCTCGATGCAGTCTTCGGCTTTGCGGACAAAAGAAAGCGCAATGTAATCTGCGTTTTGCTCAATCGCAAATTTCAAATCGTCACGATCTTTCTTTGTCAGCGAAGGAATCGGCAGCAACGTGTTCGGTAAATTTATTCCTTTGCGCTCTTTTAAAATTCCGCCATTAATGACTCGCGTCACAACATCTTGCTCGGTAGTGCTTTCAATGCGCAGCTCAATTGCTCCGTCGTCGAGCAAAACCGTTGCGCCTGGCTGAACGAGCTTCGGCAAATCTTTATAATTGGTCGAAACCTCCATATGATTGCCTTCGATTTCGCGCGAAGTGATGACAAAGCTCGCCCCGTTTTCGAGCAAGACAGGCGAAGCGTTCTGCAAAATTCCGGTGCGTAATTTCGGACCTGACAAATCAATCAAAACGGCAAGCGGATGTTTAAGTTTTTCCGCCGCCTCGCGCGCGCGCTTGATAGTTTCGATATGTTCGAGTTGAGTTCCATGCGACATATTAATTCGGACGGCGTTTAAACCAGCCGCAATCATCGCTTCCAAAATATCCGGCTCGCGCGAAGCCGGTCCCAGAGTGGCTAAAATCTTTGCTCTTCGCATATTTTCTAATATAACAATTATTCGATTGCGCCCGCTTCTTTCAAGATATTTATTAGCTCGGAAATAGGTTTAAGAGTGTAAGCGTCGTTTTTATAAAGATTAAAATCTCGCTGCGCAACAGATAAGGCGGTAAAGTTTCTTTTGTTTTTTTGATTCGGATTTGCGCCGCGGGCTAAGAGCAGGCGAACTATTTCGTTTCTTTCATTTCTTGCGCCAAAATTTACCGCTATGATCAGCGCCGTATTTCCTTCATAATCCTCAGCGTTTACATCAATGCCGAAGTCCAGCAATTCTTTCACATAATCTTTGTTGGCTTTGTAATCTTTTAACAATTCAAGCAAAAGAGAGTCTTTATCATCGGGCGCAGTTTCGAGCAAATTGTTTCCGGCTTTTGTTAATTCACTCAAAACGGCGCGTCGGGCGTTTTCAACTTCATCGGGCTTTTGTTTATACAGGCTCCGCAAATAATTCAGCGTGTAATGATAAGTATAAGAGTAATAAGCGGCGTTTCTTCCGGCTTTGTCGCGGGCTTTTACGTCAGCGCCCGCAGAGATTAAAAAACGCACCATTTCCAAATGCCGGCTTGCCGCTGCCAGCATCAAAGGTGTTTCGCCTTTATTGTTTGCGGCGTTAACATCAGCGCCTGCGGCAACAATTGCTTTAACGAAATCCAAACAGCCTTGTCTGACTGCGACGTGCAATATATTGTTTTGGTCTTGCCCGAAAGAGCTGATAAACGAATTGTTCGTTTCGTAACGAAAATCGAGATTCGGTTTTTGCGCCAATACTTCTTTGATTATTTCAAATCTGGCGTTTGAAACGGCGGCAAAAAGTTTTTCTTCCGGCGTTTGCGGCGAGTTTGGAAAACGAATTGTGTAAAAATTATTCGAGCAAGGCGAAATTGTTCTTTCGCCGTCAACGGCGTCTGTAATTACGCGAGCGATTTTAAGCGCAATTTCCTGTTCTTCTTTCGGCGCAAGAGTTTGGTCGTAAACATTTCTGCTCTTTTTTTCCGTCTCTGGAAACGTCAAATCAATCGTCAGGAAAAGATTTGCTTTGGAAACGCCGATCTCCACTACATTTCCGCGAGAAAGCAGCATCGCTTCCTTTCCCAAATTCGGCACGGTATAACCGGGCGGTACAATTGACCGCATTAGAAACGAACGCATCGGAGACATCATATTGCGTCCGGCTTCCGAATCATTTGCCGTTTCATCAAGTCTGATATTTATTCTGACGATTCTGTTCCCGCTCGACAGATTGGCTTCGATCGGCGGCGTATGACCGTGATTAAAAACGGGTTCAAAAAACGGTTTTGATTCAACGGATTTCCATTCCGGCAATTTGGCTGCAACTTCGGATGCTAATTTTTCCGAAAGCGTCTGGGGCTTTTGGGCAAATGCCGTAATGAAGCAAACGGCGCTTAGTGCAAATAAAAGAGTTAAACGTCGCATTTAAGTTGTGCCTTTCAGATTTTCTTAAATGATGTGATGCGGCGATCCGGGTGATAATCAGTTTCAAATTCGCTTAGTTTTAACAAATAATTCATCACCGTAGCGACAAAAGTCGAATGCGACCATGTGAGCGGCGAAACCGAAACAGGCTCGCCTGTCAAAGGATTGACTTGTTCCGCTAAAATGCCGGAGAGCGCGGCGCGTTCCGTCGTCCATTCGAGAATTTCGAGCGCGCCGCGTAAATCCTCTTTTTTTTGCGCCACCGCGATTCGATAATCCGCCAGCCAAAGTGTGCAGATAAACCAGGGATTTCCGGCGATTTTTTCAGTATCGTCAGAAATTTTCATATAACCGTCACGTTCATAACGCGCGACGCCGCCGATTTCGGTTTGCGTCCACAAACGCTGTTCGACGGCGCGCATCGTGTTCTGCACCATTTCATCCTGCGCCGAAAGCGCGCCGAAATAAAACGTCCCGAAAAGCGAAGCGTCAATCGCCGTATCGGCGTAAAAACCGCCGTTTCCGTCGGGCATCAGAGCGCGGATGAATCTTCTGAGCGACGGGCTGTAAAGATGCTCGCGCATTGCAATCACGATTTCGGCGGCGGCGGTTTCATATTTTGCCGCTTGCCGGTCATCGCCGAAAAGCGCGGCGAAATTTGCGGCAGCATGAAGCCCGCCGGCAACCGAAGCGCAGGTGAAAGTGTGAATCCCGCGCCGGTCCTCCCATAAATTCCACGAAGGATTCGGCAATTTCAGATTTTCATCCCGAAACTCACACATAAAATCCGCCGCTTTTAAAATCAGCGAGCGATAATGGCGTCGGACAAATTCGATGTCGCGAAATACGTCGTAGTGCTGCCACAAAGCCCACAACACAAGCGCGGTTTCGTCTTCCTGAATCGGAAGCTGCGGTTTACTCGCAAACGAATCCCAAACCGCGTGCCAGCCCGAAGCGAGCGAGCCGTCCGGGTTGTATTTCTGAGCAAAATATCCTTTTTCGTGAATAATTCTGCCGCACAAATCGAAAAACGAGCGCGTCAGAATCGAATAGCCAGCCAAATCCAGAGCATAAGCGACAAGCGCGCCGTCGCGCGTCCAGAGATAACTGTAATGATCGGTCGCGCGCAGCGCCACGTCCGAATCGTTCGCCGCCAGAATCGCGCCGCCGTTATCAATCTGCGTCCGAACTATCAAAAGCGAGCGTTTGAACAGCTCGACGATTTCCGGCGACAAATCGTTGAAATTAATTTCGTTTTTGTTGACCCACGCGCGCCAGTAATTTTCGGTTTCATCCAAAACGCGGCGCGGCGTGTTTCGCTGCACGATTTCGTTTAAATCGCAAACTTCCTTTTGCGATTTGCCCGCGCAAATCCAGTAAAAAACCTCTTCGGTTGCCGCAGGCGCAAGAACGAGCCGGACGCCGATTGTCGAATCAACCGAGCCTTCGGTGATTGACGCCTGACTCAAAAAACCGTCCTCTGCGTCTCGCCAGGTTCCTTCACTGCCGGGAACGCCTTTGCGCCCGGTGGCAAACATCTCGAAAGCGGGCGCGGTGTTCACCAAAAAATAACGGTTGGCTTTGTAATGAATGAGCGCGCGAGTTTCCGGGTCATAAAACGCCGTGTTGCCGACCGGATTTTCTGAAATGTAAAAATCGTGATGCAGGAAAAGGCGCACGCTGCGTTCGCGGTCGAGCAGATTTCTGACTCGGATGCGGCGCAGGAAAATGTTTTCGCGGCTGTCAACCGTATCGCTGCAAACGATTTCGAGTCCTAATTTTTCATTTCTGAGACGAACGTCCGTCACCAGAGTTTCGGGCAAATAACGCAATTCGCGCTGCCAGTCGTCTTCTGAAATCCATGAAAATTCGCCGTCCGCCCAAATGCCGAAACGACAGGCGTGACCTTCGGTGTGATTTTCCTGCCCGACGCGCGGAAAATAGATGTCGCGGATTTGATAGCGGTCGTCAAACGTGACGAGCAAAGAGCCGTTTCCGACTGGAATATCTCTCATTAAATTATTGTTTTTTTAATGCCTGTAGAACCGCCGCGTCAATTCCTTCTTTTATTTCGGGCGTAAAACCGACGAATTGTTCGACGAGCTGACCGTCGCGGTCGAAAACGAGAGTTTGCGGAATGCGGCTGTCGCCTTGCAGATAAAAATCTGAAAATCCATTGTCGGGATAAGCGAGGTTGTAAGAGATTTGCAGTTTTTCGACAAATTCGGGGATTTTCGGTTTGTCTTCTTCTCCGCCGACATGCAGACCGACGATTTGCAAGCCTTCGGATTCATAACGTCGTTTCAAATCGTTAAAATGCGGAATGCCTTCGATGCAGGGCGGGCAATACGTCGCCCAAAAATCCAAAATGACGGCTTTGCCGCGATAATCCGCGAGCTTTTGCCGCTGCCCGTCAATCAAGCGCCAGCCGAAACTATTCGGATCAACGTCAATCGGCGGCATCGGCTTTGAGGTTTTCGGCATTTGATTGTTCGGCATCTTCGAGCGCGCGAGTTTTTCCGATTCGCTCATACAAGCGGTTAAAATCAGACAAACAAGGAAAACGAATGATAATTTGAAACTATGTTTTGCGAGAATCATATTTAATTCGATATTGTACACAACCGTTTTGCGAAAGTTGAAATCCGAAATTTATCAGCTACGGAATTACTAAATTGTTGGGAGCGCGGATGTCCACATCCGCACGTTTGTCGCGAGACAAACGAATTGCGCGATGAATTTTCGCGCTTTCGCGCTCATTGCGGATGTGGACATCCGCGCTCCCAGCTTAAATTTAGCCCGTTCACTTGTACAATTTTTCTTTTGATGAACTTTTATCCGCCGAAAATCAACGAGCGTTTTCTTGAACCGATGAATGCCGGAAAAATCGAGTCGCCGGATGCAGGAGGCGCGAGCGGTTCGTTTGTCTGCGGCGCGGCTTTGAAATTGTTTTTGCAAATTGAAGACGGAAAAATTGTAGCCGCAAAGTTTCAAGCCGCCGGCTGCGGTTTTCTGTTTGCGGCGGTTGATTCGCTATGCGACGAAATCAAAAACAAAGAATTTGCGGAAATCGGGAAAGCCGTTCGCGCAAACGAAAATTTGTTTGCCGCAGATTTTGACAACCAATTCCCTTCTCAACGAAGGCATTGTCTCGAACTGTCTCTGGAAGCTCTGCGCACGGCGATTAACGATTATCGAGCCGCAAAGCTCGAAAGCTGGAATGGTGACGACGCTTTGATATGCACTTGTTTCGGCGTTTCCGAAACCCGGATTGAAACGGCGATTGTTAAAAACGGGTTGACGAGCGTTGAAGAAGTGACCGCAAATTGCAATGCGGGCGGCGGCTGCGGGTCATGTCAACCGTTGATTTTAGAGATTTTAGACGACGTTTGGCGCGTTTCCGTATGAAAATCTTTTATCAGACAGATTTGAGCGTGTTATAATCAAGGACAGAATTTATTTTTTAATGAAAGGATATTTTAACCAACTCCCTTTTTTGATTTAGCAATGGACGAACCTGCCAGTACAATCTTACTTCTTGTGGCTGAAACGGCAACGCAAGCCGCGCCCGAATCCTGGGTTTGGATTACCATCAAGCTTGTTTCCATTTTAGTTCTGGTTGCCGTCAACGGATTTTTCGTCGCTGCGGAATTCGCATTTGTCGGCGTTCGCCGCTCGCGCATCGAAGCGCTTGCCGCCGAAGGCAACGCCAGCGCAGAACGTCTTTTAAATCTGCTCGATAACCTCAGCGCCTATCTTTCCGCGTCGCAGCTCGGCATCACGGTCGCTTCCCTCGCTCTCGGTATGCTCGGCGAACCGGCTGTTGCGGCTTTAATCGAACCGTCGCTGACGCGGGCTGGATTATCTCCGGCAACAATTCATTTCGTCTCGATTTTTATCTCAATCGTCGGCGTGACTATTCTTCATATCGTTTTGGGCGAACAGGCGCCGAAGATGTTCGGTTTGCAGTTAGCCGAGCGCGTCGCTTTAGCTACCGCGCTGCCGATGCGGATTTTCTATAAAATCTTCAAGCCGTTTATTCACGCTCTCGATTGGGCGAGCGCAAAAACTGTAAATGCTTTCGGGCTGCACGCTACGAGTGAACACGCTTCGATTTACACCGAAGAAGAAATCCGGCAGTTGATTGATATGTCGCGCAAAAGCGGTCATGTCAATAAAGAAGAACAGCGGCTAATCAACAAAGTTTTTGAGTTTTCGGAAACAACCGTCCGCGAAGCGATGATTCCGCGCACTCAGATTGCAGCGATAACCGACAAATGCACGCTCGAAGAAATCGCGCGCGCTTTTGAGCAGCACGGTTATTCGCGCCTGCCGGTTTACCGTGAATCGCTCGATAACGTCGCCGGGTTTATTCACAGCAAAGACGTAATGCCGTTTTTGCTAAAGCCTAATGAATTTTCGCTCGACAAAGTGTTGCAGGGAGCGCTTTATATTGTTGATTCGGCGCGCTTGGAAGATGTTTTGCGGCAAATGCAAACCGCGAAATCTCACTTTGGTTTTGTCGTTGACGAACACGGCGGCGTCGAAGGCATAATCACGCTCGAAGACCTTCTGGAAGAAATCGTCGGCGATATTTCCGACGAACACGACGAAGAAGTCAACGAGCAAATCGCCGAGCTTGGCAACGACAAATATTTGCTCGACGGCGGTCTGGCGGTTAAAGATTTGAACAAACGGCTCGGCTTGCACGTCCCGGAATCGGACGCTTACACGACAATCGCCGGTTTTTTAATGTCAGAAGCCGGGCAGGTTTTGCAGGCAGGCGAAAACGTGCGTTTTAACGGTCACATTTTCCACATAGAAAAAGTTGACCGCCGCCGGATTTTACAGGTTCGCCTGGAAAAAGTCGTCGAAGACCAAACCGTTCAGGAAGCGACAGTCTGAAAGAATTTGTGATAAATTCAACAATTAATTAAACGCAGAGACGCAGAGACGCTGAGTAAATAAAATTATTAAGCATCCTGCGTTCTTTCTTTTATTCTCTGTTTCTCGGCGTCTCTGTGTTGCAAATCTTGTAAATAAATATCGGAGAAAATTTTAATATGAGTTTGATTGAAAGCGTGACGGCGCGCGAGATTCTGGATTCGCGCGGAAATCCTACGGTTGAGGCGGAAGTTGTTTTGGAATCGGGCGAAACCGGTCGCGCCGCCGTGCCTTCGGGTGCTTCGACCGGCGAACACGAAGCCGTCGAATTGCGCGACGGCGACGATGACAGATATTTGGGAAAAGGCGTTCAGCAAGCGGTCGAAAACGTCAACGAAAAAATTTCCTACGAGCTGGAAGCGATGGATGCGCTCGACCAGAATTTGATTGACGAAGTGTTGCTCGCTTTGGACGGAACATCGAATAAATCAAACCTCGGCGCAAACGCTTTGCTGGCAGTTTCATTGGCAACGGCGCGGGCAGCGGCGGCTTATTTGGAAATGCCACTTTATCGCTATCTCGGCGGCGTCAACGCGAAAACTCTGCCCGTGCCGATGATGAATATTTTGAACGGCGGCGCGCACGCCGACAACAACGTTGATTTTCAGGAGTTTATGGTGATGCCGGTCGGCGCGGAAGATTTTTCGCACGCTCTGCAAATCGGCGCGGAAATTTTTCATAACCTCAAAAAGGTTCTGAAATCGCGCGGCTATGCAACCGGCGTCGGCGACGAAGGCGGTTTTGCGCCGAATTTGAAATCAAATGAAGAAGCGATTGAGACGATTTTGGAAGCAATCGAAGCCGCAGGGTACACGGCTGGCGAAGATGTGATGCTCGCGCTCGACCCGGCTGCGAGTGAATTTTATGATGGCTCAAATTATGTTTTCAAAAAATCGGACAAACGTGTTCTGTCGTCTGACGAAATGATTGCTTATTGGACGGATTGGGTGAACAAATATCCGATCATCTCGATTGAAGACGGGCTGGCGGAAAGCGATTGGGACGGTTGGCAGAAAATCACACAGCAATTGGGCAAAAGACTTCAGCTTGTCGGCGACGATTTGTTTGTGACAAACGTCGAGTTTTTGCAAAAAGGAATTGACACCGGCGCGGCAAATTCGATTTTGATTAAAGTCAATCAAATCGGGACGCTGACGGAAACTTTGGACGCAATCGAACTCGCCAAAACCAACAATATGACGGCGGTTATCTCGCATCGTTCGGGCGAAACCGAAGACCATTTCATTGCAGATTTAGCCGTCGCAACGAACGCCGGACAAATCAAAACCGGCTCGCTTTCGCGTTCGGACAGAATTGCGAAATACAATCAACTGCTCAGAATCGAAGAAGATTTGGGAAGCGCCGCAAAATATTTAGGTCGCAAAGCATTTTATCAAATTAAGGCTTAAAAGTTCGCGGAAAACGGCGTATGGTAAGTAATTATGATTTTAATTGCCGGTACAAAATTCAACGTTTCGGGTTCCGAGAAAACCGCCGAACAGCATCGCTGCGACCGCTGCGGCTTTTCGGGGCAATTTATCAGGAAAAGCGGCAGAAATTACATCACGCTGTTTTTTGTTTTGCCTGTAATTCCGATTGGCAAATCTAAAAATATGCTTGAATGCCCGAACTGCAAAACGCGCTATCAATCCGATTAGAGCGAATCAACACAATATGTCCGTGTCAGTACCGCGAACGGTAGTGAGCGGGTCAATAAACAAACCCGCTCACTACCGTTCGCGGTACTGACTGTGATGCCTGATTAGCCGTACACTGATTCCATAACCGCTCTAGTAAAAGAAAATTACAAATTTGGTAAACAAAAAGGCAAACATCT
>DASWLV010000001.1:0-23990 GCA_036400075.1 Pyrinomonadaceae bacterium | reverse complement strand
TCTCCGTCATCGTCGTGGTAAACACGGAAAACGGCGCTGCCGCCGTTCATAAATGACTCGCGCATAGATTTTTCCGCCTGAGGTAAATTATTCAGCTCATAAAGATAAATAAAACCGAGCATCTGATAAGCCGACGGGTTTTTCGGCTGTACTTTAGCGGCATTTTCCAAAATACTCACTGCCGTTTTTGGATTTCTTAGGTTTTTATAATAAATTGCTTGCCCGATTAAATCATCGTAATTAGGAGAAGCTGTTTTTTCCCTGCGGCTTCTGTTATTGTTTCCGGCTTTCGCTCTGGCAGTGTTGTTTTTCGGCGCGAGACGCGGATTATCAGCCACAGCTTTAATAACTTCGGGGCGCGCGCCTGCGGCAACGAGGCTTTTTCTGACATCGGCAGTCAACTGAAAATCAACTCCGTTGCTGTTGATAATGATTACAATGTCGCTGGTTTGCAATTGTCTTGAACGAAGAGCCTGAAGAAGCCTGTCCTTTTTAACCGGCGCGCCTTTGTATTGAGCAAACGAATTACCGCTTGCTATTAAAATTAATAAAAAAGCTGTTGTAAGTTTAATAAATTTTTTACAGTCTTCGATTGTAAAAATGGGAGCACTCATTATTATTACAATTCCTTCTTACTTAAATAGATTTTATAAAAATTAAGCTCCGGTTAAAAGCCTTTCGGCACGGCGGAGGCGTTCTGCCTTTGATTCACCGCGTGGCTTTTTCTTTGCCACCTTGCGAAACGGTGCGGCTTTGCGCTCAGGCTGAGCAATTATCGGAGCAGTGGGTTTGGGGATTGTTACAATATCCGGCTTTGCAGGTTCATATTCCGGCTTGATTTCGACAATTTGTTCATTTTCAGTTTTCGGTGAGATATTTTCATTTTGAACATCTTCATTTTGGAAAAAGATAAACTGCGAAACGAAATGTAAAACAATTAAAGCGGAAATAGCCGCGCCGCCGACTTTGGCTGGAAATCTCTGTGTCAATTTACTTAAAAATGACAATCGAAAATGCGATTTAGAATCTTCTTCCGCCTGTATTTGATTGTGATGAAATCGTTTTTCTTTTTTTCTGCTTATCATTGCTTTAGAGTTCTTTGTTCATTCGCAGATAAGTTACCGCGAGGAATAAAACGTAGATGTTTACGACGATTGAATTGTTGCGTCGCTTCTGTCTTCTATTAAAATAATAAACTTTTTTAATCCCATTAAACTTTGCATACAGCCCGCCTTAAATTCCCCTCTTTGAATATATCACGAATTTATCGCCCTCATAACTATTTTACCAATGTTTTTAAACTATTACTAACACCTGCCAACAGTATTTCGATCAAAAGAAAATCAAAATTTTATATCCTCACAATTAGCTTTGCGGAAAATCATATTAAAGAAAATTGATTGTTGCTCCTTTTAAGGATAAGACGTTAAAACCGAAATAAATCAGATAAATAAACGATATTTGACGAAAGCGCCGATTTTACTTAGAATCAAAATTCGCGCCGGAGTGGCGAAATTGGTATACGCACCAGACTCAAAATCTGGCGAGATTCACTTCTCATGTCGGTTCGAGTCCGACCTTCGGCATTAAAGGCTTCTTTCGGGAAGCCTTTTTTATTAGGAAAATTGCGGGGCATCAAAAATCCAGCATGCGCGTTTTTTGTTGGAAAGCTAAAAGGTATATCAAGAAGTGCTCATTCACCTTAAAATTGCAGATTTCCAGGGCAGTAAATCTGTCTTGACTTTGTTTGCATTTATTCCTAATATTGGCGCACTAATCGGAAGCGCTGCAAGCTGAAAATTGAAATTCGTTTGCGGTTACTAAAAAGCAGTTCAAAAATTTTAGGCTTTAATTCTTTTAAGCTCATATAAAAACTCTTTCGCACTGGTTTTATCTAAAGATGAAAAATACGATTCTCGCAAAAGCAGGATTTTTATTAGTCAACGTTTCAATCATTTTATTTTTGTTTTTATCGGTCATTGCAGCGGAAGCCTCTGCCGCCGTGTTCACCGTCAACAGCACCGCCGACACTAATGACGCCAACACGGCGGACAACGTTTGTGCCGATTCTGCGGGAAACTGTACTTTGCGGGCGGCGATTGAGCAGGCAAATGTAACGTATGAGTCGGGCGTGGGCAATGATGCGATTTTTTTTGCTCTGGAATCTCCGGCAGTTATCAATTTAACGCTCGGCGAGCTATCCATTACCAGCAATCTGACAATTTTCGGGACCGGTGCGAGAAATCTAACCGTGCAGCGAAGCGCGTCGGGCGAGACTGGGAGATTCCGTATTTTTAGAATTTCGGGACCAGCCGCTAACGCTGTTTTTATCAGCAGTTTGACTATTACCAATGGAAACGTTTCAAACGGCGCAAGCGACGCGGGGTTCGATTTTATCGGCGGCGGAATTTCCGTTTACCCTAACAACTCGCTTGATTTAACCGATGTCACCGTCAGAGACAACGCCGCCAACTTCGGCGGAGGCATTGCAAATGCCGGGGCGTTGAGCATCAAACGGTCAACCATCCGCAACAATACTGCGCTTCATGGCGGCGGTTTGAACATCAGTTCGACTTTGATCACTGCGATTGCCGATTCAACCATCAGTGATAATGCGGCTAACGGTAATGCAGCAACGCAGGGACTCGGCGGCGGTATTTTGTCTTCCGCCGGATTGTTGATTATCAACAACGCAACCATCAGCAATAATTCGGCGACGACTTTCGGCGGCGGTATTTTCAGCAATTCCGATGCACCTAAACTTCGCAACACTATTGTCGCCGCAAACACTGTCGGCACCGAAAGCTCGGATGTGCGCGGCGCATTTGAAAGTCTCGGAAATAATTTAATCGGCAACGCCGTCGGAAGCACCGGATTTACGGTTGGAAATCCGAGCGCTAACGGAGATAAAGTCGGGACTACGGACAATCCGATTAATCCGATGCTGGGACCGCTGCAAAACAACGGCGGTCAGACCGATACGCGCGAGCCTTCCGTCTTCAGCCCCGTTAAAGACGCCGGAAACAACTGCGTTTTAGATTTAACTTGTTCCTCTTTTAATCCGCCGACCGGATTAACGACAGATCAGCGCGGGGCGGGTTTTCCGCGACGAGTCGGGAGCAGAGTGGACATCGGCGCTGTTGAAGTTTTTAATCCGGTTCCGGTGATTACCTCGCTAACACCGAATAATTCGGGAATCGGCGTCGGTTTTGAGTTGATTGTCAACGGAAGCGGTTTTGTTCCCGAATCAATTGTTCAGTGGCGCGGGCAAAACAGAGTCACGACCTTTATCAGCAGCACGGAGCTTAGAGCGCAAATCCTGGCATCCGATGTGGCGACGCCCGGACAATATCCAGTCACGGTGATTAGCCCGGAGCCGTTTGGCGGTGCCTCTAACATAATTCTCTTTACCGTCACCAACTGTTCATACTCAATCAATCCGACTTCGGAGGTGTTTCCCGTCGTCGGCGGAAACGGCACCGTAGCCGTCAATACGACCGCCGAATGCGCCTGGACGGCGACGACCACCCAGCCTTGGATAACAATTACAAGCGGCGGCAGCGGAACAGGCGCGGGAACCGTTTCTTTTGCAGTGGCTCCAAATCCCGGTCCGGCGAGAACCGGAACAATTCTTATCGGCGGACAAACGTTTACAGTCAGTCAGCCCAACGGCTGCACTTATTCAATCTCTCCGAACAACGCCGGTTTTACGGCGGCTGGCGGAAACGGCAATCTCAACTTAATTGCCAGCAATCCGGGCTGCACTTGGACGGCAATCAGCAATTCTCCCTGGATAACCTTGAACAATACGAGCGGCTCCGGCAGCGCGACAATTTCTTTTTCGGTGCAGGCAAACACGGGTCCCGCCAGAGCCGGAACAATTACGGCGGGCGGACAAACTTTCACCGTTAACCAAACTGCTGCTTCGACCTTCGTTAAAACTTTGTATGATTTTGACGGAGACGCCCGCGCCGATGTTTCGGTTTTCCGACCTTCAAACGGAACCTGGTATTTCTTGGGCAGCCAGGCGGGATTTTTTGCCAGACAATGGGGCGTTGCCGAAGATATTCCGGTCGCGGCAGATTACGACGGCGACGGCAAATCGGATGTTGCCGTTTATCGCCCGTCAATCGGTTACTGGTTTATTTTATACAGTTCAAATAGTCAGTTTGTTCAGTACAGGCTCGAACTAACGGGAATCCCCGTGCCGGCAGATTTTGACGGCGACAACAAAGCCGATGTTTCCGTTTACAATCAGTCAGGCATTTGGGAGCGAATTACGAGCAGCAACGGAGCGCATACGACGTTTTCTATTTCGACGCTGCAAAACGGAATTCCGTTGAGCGGCGATTTTGACGGAGACCGAAAAGCTGATTATGCAATCTATCGCCAGTCAACGGGAACCTGGGTGCGAATCAATAGCAGCAACGGCGCAACCATCTTAACCAGATGGGGAGCACAAGGGGACATCCCGACTCCTGCAGATTTTGACGGAGACGGCAAAACCGACTTTTCCGTTTATCGTCCGAGCGCCGGAAGCTGGTATCGTCTTAACAGCTCAAACGGACAATTCTATGGCGAACAATTCGGCGTCGCGGAAGACATTCCGGTCGCGGCGGATTACGACGGTGACGGAAAAGCAGACATTGCGGTTTATCGCCCGTCAACCGCATCCTGGTATTTACAGCGAAGCACGGCGGGTTTTATCGGAATTCAATGGGGAACAAGCGGAGACAAGCCTGTTCCGACTTTGATTCGCTAAAAATTCGGTAAAAAGAAAAGAAAAAGACACCGAACGCTCGGTGTCTTTTTCTTTTGAGATGTTCAAATTTAAAAAAATCAGAACGCAACTTTTAACTTTAATCGTAATATTCCAAACCCAAATGCGTGATTAAATCTTCTCCCTGCAGATGCCGGAGAGTGTTTTTGAGCTTCATCAGTTGAATAAAAATATCGTGTTCGGGATAAAGCTCCGGCGCGGTTTGCGGCGCTTTGAAATAAAACGACAGCCATTCCTGCACGCCGCGCATTCCGGCGCGCTGAGCCAAATCCATAAAGAGCGCCAAATCCAGCACGAGCGGCGCGGCGAGAATCGAATCTCGGCACATAAAGTCAATTTTTATCTGCATTTTGTAACCGAGCCAGCCAAAAATATCTATCGCGTCCCAGCCTTCTTTGTTGTCGCCGCGCGGCGGATAATAATTAATTCGGACGACGTGCGAAAAGCCTTCGTACAAATCCGGGTAAACATCCGGCTGCAAAATATGTTCGAGTACCGATAATTTTGATTCTTCTTTGGTTTTAAAATTTTCCGGGTCGTCCAAAACTTCGCCGTCGCGGTTTCCCAAAATATTGGTCGAATACCAGCCTTCGAGTCCGAGCATTCTCGATTTCAAGCCGGGCGCGAGAATCGTTTTCATCAAAGTCTGCCCGGTTTTGAAATCTTTCCCGCAAATCGGAACGTTGTTCTGTTCGGCAAGTTTGGTTAAAGCGGGAATATCAACGGTCAAATTCGGCGCGCCGTTGGCAAACGGAATGCCCGATCTTATTGCGGCGTAAGCGTAAATCATCGAAGGCGCGATGCGTTCGTCGTCATCGTACATCGCTTTTTCAAATGCTTCGAGAGTTTGATGAATTTCAGATTGCTCAAGAAAAATCTCGGTCGAAGCCGCCCAGACGATAACCAAACGGTCACAGCCTTTTTCTTCTTTGAAACGCGCCATATCGGCGATCAGTTGTTCGGCAAGCTCCATTTTGTTTTTGCCGGTTTTAACGTTCGTCCCGTGCAAACGTTTGACGTAATTTTGATTAAAAACCGCGGGCATCGGTTTTAAAGAATCAAGCTGCTCGCGCAGCTCTTCGACCAGCGATTTTTCCAAAACTCCGGCGTGCAGAGCAGCTTCATAAGCCGAATCCGCGAAAATATCCCACGCGCCGAAAACAACATCGTCTAAGCTCGCAATCGGCACAAATTCATTAATTTTCGGAACGCGGTTGTCGGTTCGACGCCCAAGCCGAATCGTTCCCATCTGCGTTAAACTGCCGATTGGTTTGGCAATGCCTTTTCTGATCGCTTCGACGCCCGCGACGAAAGTCGTGCTGACAGCGCCCAGCCCGACGAGCAAAACTCCGAGCTTTCCGGTCGCCGGAGCGATTTCAACCCCTTTATTTACCATTTTTGATTTCTCCAATAATTACAGACAAAGATAAACCGTTAATTCTAACTTGTTACGGCAGAAAAATGAATTCGCGTTTGTATTTTAGATTTTAGAACCGGCGAGAATCTGATTTCGCTTTGCCAGAAGGCGCGCCGGATTGTTTGTGATAATCCCGTAAATACCGAGCCGCAATGCGCGTCGCACCCAGCCCGAATGATTAGCGGTCCAAATTACGGTTTTTAAATCGGCGTCGCGCGCTTTTTGCACGGTGCGCTCGGTCGCCAGTGAATAATGAAGCGATATTTCTTCCGCGTCCAGATGTAATGCGGGCAGAACGAGCGCGTTTGACGGATTTAAAACGCGCATCGGGCGCGGGGCAAAGAGCGCGGCGGTTTTTATTTCGGGCAAAAGTCGTTTGACTTCGCCGGCGGCATCGTGATTAAAGCTTTTAATAATCACTCTACTTTGCAAATTGAAATTTTTAATTTCCGCCGCGACCGATTGCGCCAATCGGTGATGGTTGCCGTTTTCGCATTTCAGCTCGACGTAAATCGGCAGCTCGTTTGAACTCATTAAATCAAAAAACTCGGCGAGCGTCGGAATTGTCGCGTTCAAATAATCGGCTCGCGCCCGTCGCGGAAATTTTAAATTAAACCACGCGCCGACGCGGATTTTCGCCAACTCCAAGGATGTAAAATCAGACAACTTGCCTTCGCGCAGCGCAGTTCTCCTTAAAGTCGCATCGTGAAAAATCACCGGCACCGAATCGCGCGCCAGCCGCACGTCGCACTCAATGCCTTCGGCACCGTCCGCCAGAGCGCGCTCGAACGCGGCGAGCGTGTTTTCAGGCGCTTGAGCCGACGCTCCTCGATGCGCGATGATTAATGGTTTAATCGTCACTAAAATTTTTCGCCAAAATTTTTTGATTAAGTTCCGGTTTCCGCCCAATCCGGTTTAGCTTACAAGTTAGCTTTGATAATCGCGTGAGTCAATCAAATTCGATTTAGCTGCGATATACCCGGTAATCAATTTCGGCAAAAATATTGTCGCGGCGTTCGATTTCGGCTAGCCGTTCAGCGTCAATCGAATTGTTTTCCAAACCGTTTGCCAGAAAATCGAAACGCGAGATGTGATTTCTAAACCTGCGCGTCGCGTATTCGACCGTCGTGCCTTGATAAATTTGAAACGCCCAGTCGCTCGATTGGGCAAGTAGCAATTCGCGCGCGGCTTGATTTAAAATTCGGCGCTGTAAATCGTTCGGCGAGTGAAACTCGTTGGCAAGTCTGGTCATCCGCTCTTCGGCGACGTGCTGATACGGATACATCCACGAAGTGTTTTCGTTGAGCCAGACTTTGTAATAACCGCGCTCGCCCCACGACGAAGCCGAAGGCTGTTGGCGCTGAATCGGAATCTCGGCGTCGAGAAAATCGCCCGGCGAAATCGGTAAAACGTCCGATTGGTCGTAATGAAATCTGCGAAACAGAAAATCCAAAAACTGCGGTCCTTCAAACCACCAATGC
Source organism: Pyrinomonadaceae bacterium (assembly GCA_036400075.1). Lineage (GTDB taxonomy): Bacteria > Acidobacteriota > Blastocatellia > Pyrinomonadales > Pyrinomonadaceae > JALZCH01. The sequence continues at coordinate 16,312 of DASWLV010000001.1, read as the reverse complement.
CCGTACAACTCGGCGTCGTAAGGCGAGACGACAAGCGGCGGGCGTCCGTAAAGCTGGTTTAATTCGTGCGCCTGCTGGACTCGTTTAGTGACAAAATCCGCCGCGTCCTGCGCCGCCTTTTCGCGCGCCAGAGCCGGAATGTACGGCTGCTTTTCGCCTTGTCCGGCATCGCGCCCCGTGATTCGAAAATACTTCAAACCTAGATGCCGCCGTTTTCCGTCTTTGTGCAAATGAGGTTTCAGATATTCAAGCGGCAAATCCCAGCCGATGTCTCGGTAAAATTCGCGGTACACGGGATTTCCCGGATAACCGACGACAGACGACCAGACCTGCTGGCTCGTTTCCATATCGCGGGCGAAAACGCCGACGCCGTTCGGACAAACGACGGGCGCGTGAACGCCAAAACGCGGGCGCGGATCGCCGTAGAGAATCGCGTGCGTATCGGCGATAAAATATTCGATTCCCGCGTCCTTCAACAGATTTTCAAGCCCCGGTTCGTACGCGCATTCGGGCAGCCAGATGCCGCGCGGTTTTCTGCCGAAATGCTTTTCGTAATTGGTGACAGCAACCCGGATTTGCGCGCGTTTGGCTTCGTCGGTTTGCATCAGCGGTAAAAAGCCATGCGTCGCTCCGCAAGTGATAATTTCCAAAACGCCTTTGTCCTGTAATTCACGAAAAGCCCGAATCAAATCACGTTCGTAAACCTCGTTCCAGAGCCGCAGAGCCGCCGCCAAATTTTCGACGTACATTTTTGCCGCGTCATAAAATTGCGGAGCTTCGCGGGCGGTGCGTTCCTGTTCTTTGTGCGCGAGCGCGAGCAGATTTTCGAGATGCCGCGTGTAGCGCGTTTGCAGCAGCTCGTCGGCGAGCATTTCCGAGAGCGGCGGCGAAACATTAACCGCCAAGCGAACGCGCACGCCGCCCTCGTGCAGATTTTGAAAAATAAAAATCAGCGGCAGATAAACTTCCGTGATCGCTTCGTATAGCCAATCCTCTTCGAGAAATTCGGGATATTCGGGATGCCGCACAAACGGCAGATGCGCGTGTAAAATTAAACTGAAATAACCTGCTGGCATTTTAAACAATTACGAATTTCAAATTACGAATTACGAATGAAGGAATATTTTCTAAAAAATATACAAATTCCACAATTCGTAATTCGTAATTCGTAATTCGTAATTTAATAAGTCGGGCTTGTCGGAAAGTTTTGCGCGTTCGGAAACAGCCGTTCCGGCAATTTCTGGAAAATTCGCGGCAAAGCGATTTCGGGAAAATGCACCGCGCTCGCGCCGAAAACAGGCTCAAGCTGAATGCGCTGCAATTCTTCGCCAAAGCCGGCAAATTCATCGACAAAATCGTCGCCCAAAACAGCTTGCAGAGCAGCTAAAACGTTTTCCGAACGAAGCGCGTCTTTGTCCTGCTCTAAAACCGAATCAAACCAGGCACGAAGCGAGGGTGAAAGTTGTTCGCGCAAAACTTCGTACTCAACTCCCGCCGCCAGAGCCGACAATGCGACGCGCATTTCCGCCGCGTCAAAAGTTTCCGGCGCAACCGGAGCGTTTGAAGCGAGCTGGTTTAAAACCGCAACAGTCGCCATTTCGTCAAACACGCCGTCTTCGCCGAAACCGAAAACTACGGGCAAAGCGTCGTGCGTATAGCCGGAAACGTCCAGCACGCGGGCGAATTGGATGCGCGAAACCTGCCAATCGGCTTCGGTGTCAGCGCGCGGAGAAGGCGCGGAGCGCGGCGTTTCGACCGCGTTTGACGAAAACAGGCGAATAAACGGGCGGTTTTGGGCGAACAATCCGAGATCAACTTGAAAACGCGCGTTCGGCTGCGCGTCAAACCACCAGTTTCCTTGTTGTCCGACCGGAAAAAGCTGCTCGCCGCCGTGCGATAGATTGCGGAATTTTAAAACCAGATTGTAATTTGTCGCCCGGTTTCCAAACGCCTTTTGCAGAGTGGCAAACGGATTTCCCGCCAGACTCCAATAAAGAAAGATTCGATTCGGCGATTGAACCTGAAGGCGCGCGCGATTGATAACGGGAAGCTGCGGCAAAGCCTCGATTCCGAGCGGATCGAGCAATTCTTCTTCATCAATCGTTTCCTCGACTTTTTCTTTGATTTCGCGCGTTTTGGCAATTTCCTCGGCGTCAATTTCCTGAATTTCGTAGGGCTGCGTTTTTGTCAGCACGGAGGTTTGCGCCGCGTCGTAAAATTTATAATTTTCACCCGACGAAACCGGCTGCGGCTCTTCCGCTTGAATTGGCGCAACCGCATCCAAAATCGGCTCGACGATGTTTTCTTTAATTGCTTCTTCGACCGGCTCAATGACGGGTTCGATTTTTTCCAAAACCGAATCGGCGATTGCCGTCAGACTTTCGAGCAAACCTGTTTCGCTTTTCGCCTCCGGTTCATTTGTTTCGCTTGTCTCTTCGCTAGATTCTTCCACTCTTTCCGGCGCATCTGCTTCCGGCTCGCTTTGCGGCAAAATCGTGGGATTTTCCTGATTTTTAACGCTCTCTTTTAAATCGTCTATTTCATTCATAATTTTTGATAGTCAAATGTTTTGATAGTTAACATTTTAAAATGATAATGTTACGGATTGTTTTAGCAGGTTGCAAATGAGGCGATAATAAAATTCGGGTAAAAAAGAAGCGCGGGCTAGCTCGTCCGCGCTTGTCATAAAGAAAGCGAGCGCACAAAACCGCGCTCATCCGTTTTGAATTATTTAGCTGCGACCAAACCTTCGGCTTGTTTTAATTTAATTTCTATTTTGCCTATGTCGGCTTGGATTTGCGAACGGACGGGAAGATGCCGGGCATCGTCGGTAAACCAGATAATCATTTTGCCTTCACCGGGAACAAGGCGTCTGTCGCCGAAAACTTCCGGCTCGACTCTGAGCGTCCAGACTTTGCCGAGCACGGTTTTTAATTGTTCGCGGGCGACGACTTTAACCGGAATCTGATAAACAACGCCCGAATCGGAAACCGAAAGCTCGAAATCTTTTCCCACCGCGAGCGGCTGGCGGCGCAGAAAATAAACTGCCGAGAGCAAATCGTGAGTTGCGGTTTCGAGCGGCGAAGTGATGGTTCGCGGCGCTCTTTCCGGGTTGTTCGGGTCAATTTCGCGGTAAACGACTCTGTTCGATTTGTAATCAAATTGCGCTTCGCCGTCGCGGATGCGGTCTTTTTGCTCGTCGCGGCGAATTGTATGCAGAATGCGGAAATTATTGGCGTCAACCGTCGAATCAATTTTTTGCAGAAAGCTGAAACGCGCGATTTTCATCAGCGTTCCTTTGGAAATGGCTTCGCCCTGAAACAGCAATCTGTTTCCTCCGCCGTCTGGAGCTTTGATAATTTTAAAATTCAAATCGGCAACGTCAATTCCTCGCAGCAAAGATTTGCTCCATTTGGCTTCATAAGTAAGATTTTCGCCGACCGCGAACGGTTCGGCTGCTGCGTTTTTGACGGCGGGCGAAACAGTGACCGCAGAATTAGCCGCTGACTGCGCCGCAATTGCTGGGGCAAATGCGAGAAAGACGACAAACAGTAAAATCCGTTTTGAGCCGACGGCAAATATGTACATTTTCAATTCACTCTAGCTGTAAAAATTTAGTAAAACAGCGTCGCTTTGAGAGCCAGCAATCCAAGTGCCGCAAACAATCCGAGCGCCGCTCTGTATTCGCGGTAACGCAAATATAATTCCGGGTCAAACTTTACGTCCGATGCTTTTCCCGATGCAAAAGCTGTCGGACGCGGCAGAAAAAGGGGAACTTCCGATGCGTATTTTTCATATTCGACACCAAAAATCTGCCGCAAATCTGCCGCTTCTTTTCGCATCACCGGCAAATAAAGACCTAGAAACCATACCGCGAAAAGCGCCACCGTCCACCAGCTTGCGCCGCCGACGGTAAAACCCAAACCAATCAAAAAACTCCCCAAATAAAGTGGATTTCGCGTGTAAGCGTAAGGACCGGAAACTGCTAAAACCGCATTTTTGCGAATGTGACCGGAAGCCCACGCGCGAATCAATAATCCAATCAAGGCAATCGCTCCGCCAATTACAAGCGTCTGCCAAATGGGGTGAGCCGCAACCAGAAAAATCGCTGCGAACAAAAAACCGAGCGGAACGCGCCACCTTTGAAATTTATTTCCTACAACTGACAAAATTTTGAATACTAGATGATTTCTAATTTTAATCTTTTCTCGACTGCGCGCAAGACCGCTTCGACTTCGATGTCCAGACAAATCCAATTTGAACAGCTTCGGCGGTGACAATCCGCCCGGCAGCCAATGTCGTTTCGCTCGACGCAAACGTCCGCCTCAAACGGGCTGCCGTTGCGCCACCATTCGGTCGGACCGAAAAGACCGACAATTGGTGCGCGCGCAGCGACCGCAAGATGCGTCGGACCTGTATCGCCGCCGACGTAAACTTTGGCTCGTCGCGCCAATTGATAAAAGCCTTTGAGCGACAAATCGGCGGCAAACGCCTGTTTCGATTTTGCCGCCGCGACAACAGTTTCAGCCAAGCCTTCTTCGCCGGGACCGAACGTGACGATTGATTTTAAATTGAAATTTCTCCAAATCTCATCCGCCAATCTGCCGAAACGCGCGGCGTTCCAAAGTTTTGTCGCCCAACCGCCGCCGGGATTTAGAATCGCAAAATCTGCGCCGGTTTTTTCGATAATTTCAAAAGCTTCGCGTTCGTGTTTTTCTTCGGTTCCGATCGGAAACTCAAGCTCGCCGGAATCTACCGGAACTTTGATTTCGAGAGCCTTTTCCGCTAAAAACAAATTCTTGCGAATGATGTGTGTTTTTGCCGGGATTTTAATTGTTTCCGTAAGCAAAAAACGACTTGTCGGCTCGCGCAAAACTGCTTTGTCAAAACCGATGCGGCGCGGAGCGCCGGAAAGCTTGGCGATCAAAGCGGATTTATGCAGACCTTGAAAATCGAGCGCAACGTCGTATTTTGCCGTTCTTAAACTTTCAAGCTGCTCGCGCGCCTGCTCGTATTTCTCCGAAAAAGTTGTTTTGCGCCCGCGCAAAGCGCGCGTGTCAATTTCAATCAGATTCGTCAAAAACGGATTCAAACGCAAGATTTCCGCCGCCCGTTTTTCGACCGTCCACGAAATTTCGGCTTCGGGCAAAGCCTGTCGAATCGCAGCCAAAGCAGGCAAAGCGTGAACAATGTCGCCGATGCTTCCGAGTTTGACGATTAAAATCTTCATTAATGAATAGTGAATCGTAAATCGTGAATTGCAAAACGAGATAAATTCGATTCACGATTTACGATTCACTATTCACCAGCGCGATGAGCGCAGTCGTCGAATGATCTTTCGGATCGCCGACAATCGCCGTGCGCCCGCCGTATTCGCGGACGATTTCGCGTTCGGGAACGGTTTCTTCAGTATAATCCGTTCCTTTGGCGTGAATGTCTGGGCGAATCGCGCGAATCAATTCGGCGACGGTCGGTTCGCCGAAAATCGTCACCAAATCAACAAAACGCAGCGCCGACACAATTTCCGCGCGTTCGTTTTCGGGCATCAACGGGCGATTCGCGCCTTTCAAGCCTTTGACCTGCTCGTCCGAGTTGATTCCGACGACCAGAATGTCGCCTAAACGGCGTGCCGCTTCGAGATACCGAATGTGACCGACGTGCAGCAAATCAAAACAACCGTTTGCCAGCACAATCCGCGCGCCGCGCCGCCGCTCAATGGCGACGCGCGCAATCAAACGGTTGCGGTCGAGAACCGGAGCGCCGGTTTTGGCATTGACATTCACAATTTAAAGCCGAATCTTTTGATTAAAATTAACTCAAAATAGAGTTTAACAATTCCTTCTGCTTGACGGTAGCGGTTCCGCGTTTCATCACGGCGAGTCCGCCCGCGTGATTTGCCAGCATCGCGGCTTCCGCAAAGCTCGCGCCCGAAACTGACGCCAGCGCAAACGCCGCCATTACCGTGTCGCCCGCGCCGGTCACGTCAACCGCGTCCTGCGAGCCGACGACCGGAAAATGCTGCGGCTCTTTTCCGTTTTCGAGCAAAATCATTCCGTTTTTTCCGCGCGTGACCAGAAGGGCTTGAAGCTCTAATTTCGCGCGCAATTCTTCCGCCGCCGTTTCAAGTTCTGAGACGGTTTTAAATTGTTTCTGCCAGATTTCTTCAACTTCGTCCTCATTGGGCGTCGCGGCGGTTGCGCCGGCAAAATCCATCAGTCGAAAACGCGAATCAACAAAAACGGGAATATTTTTTTCACGGGCAATGTTTCGTAATTCTTCGGCGATTGTTTTTGACGCCGCGCCGTAATTGTAATCCGAAACGATAACGGCATCGGCGCTTTCAACCGCACATCGAAGATTGCGAATCGTTTCGGCTTGGATTTCCGCCGCGAGCGCCATTTCGTTTTCGTAATCAATTCGAATAACCTGCTGCCTGGGAGCGTGCGGCTGACCGGCGAAAATGCGAATTTTCGCGGTCGTTTGCCAATTTTCGGATTGAATCAAAAACTTTGTTTCGACGCCTTTTACGGCGAGCTTTTCGACGATTTTCCGCCCATTCTCGTCTGCGCCGACGACGCCGAGCAGAGTGCAGCCTGCGCCGAGCGCTGCAACGTTGAGAGCCGCGTTTGCCGCGCCGCCGGGAATGGTTTCGGTTTGCTCGTGTCGAAGGATAAAAACCGGAGCCTCACGCGAAACGCGGCTGATCGCGCCGTATAAAAACTGGTCGGCAACTGCGTCGCCGATAACGACGATTTTCCGGCGGTTAAATTGATTAACTAAATTTTCGAGCGGCATTAAAACAAAAATTGAAACAAAAAAGGAATCGGCAAATGATTTTAAAACATTTGCCGATTCCTTTTCTATTGACGTTTGCTTTGGAAGTCAAACTTTGAAACGCAGGTTTTTAGTGCGTGTCGTAACTGGCAATCGGGAAGTCCCCGGAAGATCCCCAGTTAATGCCTTGAATTTGATTGTCGCTGCTTTTGCGAATGTAAAATGTTCCGTTTGTATCGCGCCAGACGGCAACGTCGGTTTTACCATCGCCGTCGTAATCGTTCTGAGTGAGGAAATCCGTATCACTGGCGCCCCACGCATACGACAACAAAGTGCCCACCGGGTTTCCGCTGCCGCCGCTGCTGCGAATGTACCAATTAAGAGTACCCGCAGTACTGCGGACGACGGCAATATCGGTTTTACCGTCGCCATCGTAATCGCCCGGCACCACAAAATCATCGCTCAAGCCCCATTGAACGCCGAAAAATCCCTGAGTGCTGCCCTGGTAATAAAATGACGCCTGACCATTGTTAGTTGTGGTTCGCTGAACGCCCAAGTCAAATACTCCGTCGCCGTCGTAATCGCCGGGAGCTATGTAATCTGCGGCAACGCCGAATTGTTCGCCGCGAAAAGTGCCGTCCGCACGGCGGATATACCAGAACATCGAATTGCCGGTGCGACGAACGACTGCAAACTCGGTCGCAGACGTTGCCGCTCCGTCCCAATTGCGTGCTACCGGTTCGTCGCCCGTGGCTCCCCATTGAACAGCGCCAAAAGTATCGTTGCTGCTGCGAAGGAAATAAAATGTGCCGTCCGTGTCGCGCCAGACGGCAATATCGCCTTTGCCGTCACCGTCATAGTCGCCAGGCGCAGGAGTGTCGGTCGTGCTGACGCCGAACTGCCGGGAGATAAAGCCGTTGCCGCCTGATCTTAGAATGTACCAGGTGTTATTTGACGGACGAAAAACCGCCGCGTCCGCTTTGCCGTCGCCATCATAATCGAGCGCGCGGCGCAAACTGACTTGAGCTGTAAGTGAGGAGGTTAAAACAAATAACGAAAGCACTGCTAAAACGCTCATTTTGACGAACGTTCTGTGCCGGTTTGGAGAATTTTTCATAGCTGCTATCCCTTTGTTAATAAAATTACTTGATAAGCGAAAAATAGTGGCTGAAACAGCAAGTTAAAACTTGCAAGCGCAAAATGTCAAACCGAGAATCTGATTTGCTCGCCGAGCAAAACTTAAATCACCTTTTGTTATTTCGGTTTAAAGCAAGAGCCGCAATTCGTTTGACTCCATAAGACGGCAAAAAGTTTGTTTTTAAAACCAACTTTTTAAAAAGAATCAAACTAATTGCCGACTTGCAAAATGTTTGCCGGCACACGCATCTGGTTTTGCCCCCAACCGAAAGCCGTCAAACCGGATGATGCCGCGCTCGGCAAAACATAAAACATCGCCGATTCGTTAGCCGCCGCGTTCGGTCTCCAAACGGCTGCATCGGTTCGCGCATCGCCGTCATAATCGCCGGGCACGGGCAAATCAGCGCCCGTACCGAATTGTACGGCTCTAAACCCCGCAGTGGATTGCTGCAAATACCAAGTCCCGTTTGTCGTGCGGAAAACCGCGAAATCCGTTTTCCCGTCGCCGTCAAAATCTCCCGGAACGATTTTGTCTGTTTCGGATTTACCGAAATTGAAAATGGTTAGAGTGTTTGAGCGGGAATTTAACACGATAAATGAATTTGCCGGATTGCCGGAAGTCGGACGGTAAACGGCTAAATCGGTTCGCCCGTCGCCGTCAAAATCCCCACGTACGGGAATGTCCGTTTCCACACCGAATTGTTCGGCGCGCAAATTCCCGTTGCTGCTTTGTCGAATATACCAGAAAAGCTGATTGTTCGAGCGTCGCGTAACGGCAAAATCCGCTTTATAGTCGCCATCAAAATCCTGTGTTACGTTCGGCGCATCGCCGTTCGTTCCCCATTGCAGAGCTTGGAAAGTATTATCGCGGCTATTCAAAACGTAAAAATAAGATTGCGCGCCCGCGCGCCAGACAGCAACATCGGTTTTGCCGTCGCCGTCATAATCTGCCGGAACCGGAACGTCTGCGGATAAGCCGAAATTAACGGCTTTATAGTTTCCGGAGATGCTCATCGTATGCCAAATTAGCGAGCCGCCGGAATTTTGAATAACAGAATAATCCGTCCGTCCATCACCATCGAAATCTAATATGGAAGGTAGAGGCGGAGGTGGAGGAAGCCCGTTCCCGGATTGAAAAACGTTAAAATTCTGTCCGCCAATGCGGATGATGCCTAAACGTACACCGCCCTGCGAATTCGGTGCGACAGAAAAGCTGACGGAGCCATTGCCGCTACCTGTATTGCCGGTTATGATTGTTATCCAGCTTGTTTGACTCGTCGCGGAGAAATCGCAGTTTGCCGGAGCCGTTACTATTACTGTTCCCTCTCCACCCGCTGCTGGAAGATAGTTTTGATTCGTGGCTGATAAATTAAAATTGCAAGTCGTTGGTTGCTGAATTGCGCGCGCCGCGTTTATTCTGCCGCTGGTTTTGACGACTCCGTTCCATTGCGGCAAAACATCAACCGAATTCATCAAGCTAGCCTTAAGCGAAGCGGCGGAAAGCGACGGATTTGCCGCCGCGAGCAGCGCCGCCGCGCCGGAAACGTGCGGAGCAGCCATCGAAGTTCCGGTAAAAGTCGCGTAAGCGGAATTGCTCGCGTTGACCGTGCTGAGAATATTGACGCCGGGTGCGGCGACATCAACGCTCGTCGCGCCGAAATTGGAAAAACTGCCTCTGTTATCGTTTTGGTCGGAAGCCGCAACGGACAAAATTTGCGGGCTGGTATAGCTTGCCGGATAAAAAGGCGTTGTTTCGACGTTACGATTTTCGTTTCCGGCGGCGAAAACGTTCAGTACGTCCGATTCGCCGAGCCTGTCAATTGCATCTTTTGTCGCCTGATCGTAACCGCAAGCCTCGTCGCAGCCGCCGTAAGAATTGCTCGTGACGCGAATATTGACGCCGCGCGTTTTCATCATTCGCACGTAATTGTAAGCGTTGACGAGCATTGCCGAAGTCGAGCCGAAACCGGTGTTGTTATAAATCTTGATCGCCATCAAACGGACGTTCCAATTAACTCCGGCAACGCCGACTGTGTTATTGCCGACCGCTCCGACCGTTCCCGCGACGTGCGTGCCGTGACTGTTTTCGTCCCAGGGGTCTGAATCGTTGTAAAAGAAATCCCAGCCGTAAACGTCGTCAACAAAACCGTTCGCATCGTCGTCAACACCGTTTCCGGCAATCTCGCCAGCATTGCGCCACATATTGGCGGCTAAATCTTCGTGCGTGTAGCGGATGCCAGTGTCAATAATCGCAACCACGACGTTCGGACTTCCGGTCGTCGTCTCCCAAGCAGCGGGAGCGTTGATTTTCGCCATCCCGTAAAGCTGGGAAAACTGGGCGTCATTCGGATTTGCAGTGAGTTTATAGATGTAATTCGGCTGAGCGTTTTCAACTCCGGCGAGGTTCGAATATTGCGACAGAGCTTGTTTGACGCTAACGCCTGCGGGCAGTTTGACGAGCTGCCAGCCGATGTCTGGAAAAGTTTGGACGACGCTTGCGCCGGAAAGCGCATTGGCAAACAAGCTGTCCGCCGATGCCAAGCCGTTTTGATATTTCACCAATAACTCGCCTTCAACATATTTTTTCGCGGCTCCCGCATTAGCAGCAGAAACGGCTGCGCCAAAAAGCGTCAGCAAAACCGCCAAAAAAGACACGATGCGTGTAAATTTCATAAAACCTTGATAAAAATTCTGATTAAAAGGGAAATGAGAAAAATGATGAGAAAATGAAGGGCGGCTAGTGGGATTCGAACCCACGACATCTTGAACCACAATCAAGCGCTCTAACCGCTGAACTATAGCCGCCACAAACAATTTCGGATTTCAAAAAATCTGATAAAATTTAACCGAAATTTTCAGTAAAAAGATTATACAATCCGCATTCGGAAATCCGCAATTCGTATTTGAAAAAACGCCCCCGGCACGACTCGAACGTGCGACCCACAGCTTAGAAGGCTGTTGCTCTATCCGGCTGAGCTACGGGAGCGCAGACTGTGAAAATTGTAACACGCGGGCGCAGTTTTTCGTCAACCGGATTATATTTAGCAAATCAAGTTTCCTTGTTTTCGGGCAGAAAGATTTGCTTCTTGGCGCAATTTAAAATACAATTTTGCGCGACTCTAACCTTCATTTCCTTGCAAAGTTATGTCCACAGTTGAAAAGGATTTAGTCAAAAACGACAAAATTGTCTCGTCGGAAAACGGTAAACACGCAGAATCGAGCGCCGTTACGCCGGAAGAGCCGGAAGAAACAATTGAACCGGAAAAAGAAACCGAAAAGCCGCGCTCGCGCGTTCCGATTTATGTCGTCGCCGGAATAATTTTGCTCACGACCGTGGTCGGCACGGCGTGGTGGATTTACGCGCGCCAATTCGTGACGACGGACGACGCAATTGTCGAAGGTTTTGTTTCTGTCATCAGCCCGAAAATTTCAGCGCACGTTTCGCGAATCCACGTCAAAGAAAACCAGCTAGTCAAAAAAGGCGATTTGCTCGTTGAGTTTGAAGCTAATGAGCAGCAAGCCAAGCTCGAACAAGCCCGTGCGCGTTTGCAAACAGCTTTTGCCGCCCGCGCGAAAGCGCAGGCAAACGTCGCTTTTACCCGCAAAACCAGCCAAGCCGGTTTGAAACAAGCCGGATTTAATCTCGAAGCCGCCCGCAGCAACATCGAGCAAACCCGGCTCGCTTCGGATTCAAAACAAAACGGAATTGAACGGGCGAAAACCGAGGCGAAAACCGCAGAAGCCAATTTCCGGCAAATGCAGGCGCAGATTCCCGCTGCCGATGCCGCGCTGGCGCAAGCCAAAGCGCTTGTTCCCGTCGCGCAAAACAAATTGGAAGTCGCGCGCATTGAACACGACCGCGACCGCCAGCTTTTCGACGCCGGAGACGTTTCCAAGCAAAAGTTAGAACAATCGAACAAAGAATTAAACGTGGCGCAGGGCGAGCAGACTTCGGCTGAAAAACAGGTTGACATTGCCGCTTCGAGACTCGAAGCGCTGCGCCGTTCGGTCGAAGTAGAGCGTTCGCGGATGGAAGAAGCGCGCGTCGGAATCGCCGCCGCCGAAAACGATTTTCGGCAGTCGCAAGCTCAAATCAATCTGGTTTCCTCGCAGGCGGACGAATCCGCCGGACGGCTTATGGAAGCCAAAGCACTGCCGGAAAAAATTGCCATTGACGAAACCGACATTTCCGCCGCTGAAGCCGAAGCCGCGCAGGCGCAAGCCGCCGTTAATCAAGCCGAATTGGAACTCGGCTATACCAAAATTTACGCGCCGCAGGACGGCTACGTCGTTCATCGCTCGGTGCAGGACGGTCAGCTTGTCCAGCCCGATCAGACTTTGATGGCGATCACGCAATCCGAGCTTTGGGTTGTCGCGAATTTCAAAGAAACGCAAATCGAACGATTAAAAGCCGGGCAAAAGGTTGATATTTACGTTGACGCTTATCCGAGCGCGGTTTTTCACGGGCGCGTGGACAGCTTTCAAGCCGGAACAGGCTCGCGTTTTTCAATTCTCCCGGCTGAAAACGCGAGCGGCAATTTCGTCAAAGTCGTCCAAAGAATTCCGGTCAAAATCGTTTTCGAGACGCCGCCCGATACGAGCAAATATCTGTTAGTGCCGGGAATGTCGGTCGTCCCGAAAGTTCACGTCAAATAATTCGAGAAGAAAAACCTTTGCGTCCTTTGCGGTTAAAAATAGAAAATTAAACCGCAAAGGACGCAAAGGTTTTCGCTAAGAGACGCAAAGGAATTTTTGTTTTAAATTGACTTTTTTAAGTTCAAAGAGATGAGCGCCGATTCTTCAGCAAAAAGCGACTTGAACGAAGACCAAACCGCGCCGCCGATAAATCCTTATTTTTCGATTTTTATTTTGACGCTGGCGACGTTTATGCAGGTTTTGGATTCGTCCATCGTCAACGTCTCTTTGCCGAAAATCGCCGGAGATTTATCCGTTTCGCCTGACGAAGCGTTTTGGGCAATCGCATCTTATCTGATTGCGACGGCTGCGATTTTGCCAATTACGGGCTGGCTCGCTACATATTTCGGGCGCAAGAATTATTATATGGCTTGCGCCTTTTTGTTCACCATCTCGTCGGTGATGTGCGGATTGGCGGCGGATTTTAATCAACTCATCGTCTTTCGGATTTTGCAGGGCGTTTGCGGCGCAGGTCTCGCGCCGAGCGAGCAGGCGATTATCGCCGACATCACGCCGCCGAATAAATTGGGACGGGCGTTTTCGATTTACGGAACGGCAATCGCCATCGGTCCGGTTTTGGGTCCGACAGTCGGCGGATTTATTACGGATAATTTCGGCTGGCGCTGGATTTTCTTTATCAATCTGCCGGTCGGCATTCTTTCGCTGCTTTTAACGTGGCTGTTCGTTTACGAAACGAAACGCGCCGAGGAAGCGCGCGAGAAATTTCGCAAAGCCGGCAAAAAGATTGATTGGCTCGGTATCAGTCTGTTTATCGGGGGAATCGCCGCATTTGAATTGTTGCTCGAAAACGGACCGAAAGAAAGCTGGTTTGAATCGGATTTTATTCTGCTTCTGGCAGCCACCGCTTTTTTCGCGTTGCTGATCGGAGTTACCTGGGAGCTTTACCAAAAACAACCGGCGGTTGACGTGATGATGTTCAAAAATCGCGGATTTACGGGCGCGGTTATTCTGATTTTTATAGTTAGCTTTGTCTTGACCGGATCGAGCTATATGATGCCGTTTATGACGCAAAACCTGCTCGGTTACACTGCGACCGACGCCGGAACGATTTCGATTCCGGGCACGATTTTGCAAATAATCGGAATCCAGATTGTCGGGATTTTATCGGATAAGATCGAAATACGGAAAATCATCTTTTTCGGGCTGCTGGCTTCAATGGGAGCAGTTTGGCATTTAGGCTCGTTTAATTTAAATGTCGGTTATTACGATTTGGCGTTTGCGCGCGCGCTCCAGCTTTTCAGTCTTTCGTTTCTGGCTGTAACGATCAACACCGCCGCTTATCGCGGTTTGCCGCCGGAGAAAAACAACTCGGCGTCGGCTCTGCTCAATCTGGCGAGAAATATGGGTTCGAGTATGGGCGTCGCAATGACTTCGACTGTCATCGCCGTTCAAACGCAGGTTCACATCAACAATCTGGGCAATCACGCGAGCATTTTCAATCAAAACTTTGTCGAAAAAACGAAAAATCTGGCGCAATATTTTCAGGAACACGGTTTAAACGCGCTCGAAGCGGCAGGCGCGGCGCAGGGAATGATTTGGAATCAACTCGTCAAACAAGCCACGATGAACGCGATTCTCGACGCCATAGGGCTTTATCTCGTTCTTTACATTTTGGTCTTGCCGCTCGTTTTCCTGCTCAGGAAAAAACCTTCTGCCGCTAAAGAACATTAATTTTCGCTGTCGGAGGATTATTAAAACCACAATTCAAAATAGGAATGTGGTTTTAATAATAAAGGTTTTGAAAAACTCTCAAATAATTGTTCCAGAAGTCTTTCGCCTAAACCGCCCGAAGCATTTAATGCACTAATAGGATGTTCTGCGAATGAAAAATATCTATGTTTATCACTCGGGTACATGTGGCTTTCAGTCGCTAGCAATCCTTATAGCGTTATCCTTGCTTTCGCGCGTTCCTCTATGACAGTGGCAATATCCGCCCAAACTTGATCTCGCTCGCCGTTCTCTTCCGGGAATGTAATTACGGCTTTGCCATCCTTGGGCAAAGCTTGAAGGTCTTTCAGCACAGGTTCGCTTTGCCACAGACAAGGACGCACGATGATTGGAATCACACGCAGTTGCATTTCGCGGCGACGTTGCAACAACTTGGGCTGTTCTTCTTCTTGAATGAAACGAGACGCAAGATAATCGCGGCTGACCAGCAACAAGGCGAGGTCACAATCATTCATCGCATCTTGGATGGATTTGTTCCATTCATCGCCTGCTTCAATTTGTCGGTCTTGCCAAGGGACAATAATCCCACGACGTTGCAAACCAGCCAACATTGTGACCAATTCGTCTTTAAAGGCTTCATCCTTGTGCGAATAACTGATGAATATCTTAAGTGGGGAATTCACGTGATCTCCTTTCTTTTGCGCTAGCGTCTGCTCCCACTGCTCATGTAAGGCATGTCGCAGGGGCGCAAAACCTGCGTGCGAGAGCGGAATTGCATACAAGTTAAGCACCAAATCAAACAGGCTCACTGGGAAATGAGTTTCGTCGCAAAAACTGCCGGGCGTGCAATCTTTAAGTTCGTGCGCTCCGGTATGACCTGTCAGCGCTAGTGAAATCAACTGAGGCTTGCCTAAGCGTGCGCGTATAAGTGGTATGTCGGCAGTGAGGGCGAGGGCAGATTGATGATACGCATTCTGGTAGTCGGGAGTGTCTATGAGAATGACGAAATCATCGGGTTGAACCTGTAAAGCCTGATCTACCACATATACGCCTGCATCGCGCAAATCATGGATGAGTTTTTCAGTCCAGGCAGATTGTTCAGGCAAGTGGCTGACATAGCAGCGCGGTATAGCCCAAGCGCGTCGGTAGCCTTTGACCTTTGTCAATTGCACTTCATAAGTACTCCGCAAGTGAGCCGCCGCTTCTTCGCGTTGCAGCCAAAGCGACGCACCAGTCCCGATATTTTGTGGTTTACCAAAGTTAGGCAAGTCAGTTCGACTGCCGCACTCGTCACAGAAGGCAAACGTTTTGCCTTCGCGTGAGCGTTTGATAACCGTAGTGCGCTCTTGCCGATGGCTGTTGGGGCAGACAACAGGCGGGAAAGGTGTCACTTCCACGTCGCGTTGATAGAGGAACTGCTCGAACAATTCCTGAAATTTGGCGCGTCCACTGGCAGGCATTTGATCGGCGTAATACAACACCAACTCAATCTCGCCCTCGCGGTCTTCAATCATACGAAATCCACAGATTTCGCCTTCCTCCATTTCGTATTGCGCCTGATTCTGCCACTGGTTGATGCGAGTGAATGAAGGCGTGTATCCGAGCAAGACCACAAGTGAGGCGTACAGATTTTCCACGCGCCCGCGCACCACATAAGAAATGTCATCGATTGATGGAAAATCGTCTTGCAAGGGACGCTTTTGCTTGATAAGAGCCGGGAAGATAAGCAAGGTCTCGTCTTCCCAAGTCTCGCGGAAGCAGATGTTGTGTTCCAAAAAGCGCAGAATAGCAGCATTGAGCAAAATCTGGCTTTCCTTTGGCGACAAACCCGCGAGTTCATCGAATGGGTATTTGCCCTGCAAGAGTTCTGTTTCATTTACCGCGCCTAGTTCGCGCGGATGTTTATCGGCTATCAGCACGATTGATGATGCCAATGTCACGAGTAAATCGGGCGCGAGTAAGATGCGTTGCACGCCCTCCGAACTGTTCAAGATAGCAATGTAGCCGTGCGTTTCCA